>JAJZEV010000146.1:12097-17890 GCA_021805665.1 Pseudomonadota bacterium | reverse complement strand
GGCACGAACTGGAATACCGAACACTCGGTCGGTGTGTTCTCGGTCTTGCAGATCGGCTACAAGACGTCGTTCGCGAATGCCCGTTTGCCGTCCGATTACTACATCGGCATGTATAACGACAGTTCGTCCTACACTGCGGCCAATGGGTCGATTGCGTATGGGCGCCAGTCTTACTATGCATGGGCCGAGCAGGCTTTGTGGCGTCCGGATCGTGCGACCAAGCAGAGCTTGACCGCATTTGCCAGCGTTGAAACGTTCAGCCAGGGCTCCCCGTTCTACGGTCAGTACTCCGCTGGTATCTGGGATCGTGCGCCGTTCGGCACCGCCCGTCCGGGCGATGCTTTCGGCATCATGGCATCGTTGTATAAGCACAATGATAGCATCGCCGCTCAGCAAGGTTATACCGGCGCCCGGACCGACCAGTGGGCCTTTGAAGCGGACTACGACTTCGCCGTCGCTCGCGGCCTGACAGTCGCGCCGTATGTCCAGTATGTCGTCAATCCGGATAACCCCTCTGGCCAGCCGAACTACTCCTCCGGTTCCAAGACCTTGAACAACGACGTTGTTATCGGCGTCCAGTTCATCCTGAACCTGGGTGCGATGTTCCAGATGCCGGAATTCGTCGCGCACTAACACTTGCTGGCCTAAACAGAGAGTCCCGGGTATGGCAGTTGCCGTGCCCGGGGCTTTTTTATTACGCGGGGATCGCGGCAAACGCAGACTTCGCCGGCCGGACATACGGAACCGCCGACACGGTGATTGCCTGATCTCGATTTTCAGCATGTCACGCAGCGTGCCGAAGCTGCCTACCACCGGTTCTGGAACAGCGAGGCGATCCGTCGGTTTTCCTGCCGGCCATGCCGGGTCCGCCAATGCCCTGTCCGGGGCGGCATCAGGGCGGGACTATCGCCTTCATCGCCGTTAGGGCCGCCATTCGTTATAAAAACGGCCTAGTTATACCCCCAGAATCCGCCGAAACCGTTCCCTGTGTTAGCACCGTTGCTAGGACCATAATTGGTTCCCGTAGTGGTCACGCCTACACCGGTCGTTTTATCAGGCGTTGGCCCCAGCGTCACGGCTGGCGCGGGCGACTTTCCCGGACCGGTAATGCCGTAATCGGCGGGGTTTCCGGAACAGGCTGTCAGCAGGGACAACAGGCCAAGGGCTACGATCGCGCGCATGGGCGCAGATTGCACCAGTGCCTGCCAGTCTGTCTATGCGCTGGATCGCTGTTGGGCGGCGTTGTTCGGGCGTGGCAGACCGTAAGTCTGGCGGTCCCGATGGCCAGCGCGGATGGCGGCGTCGATATGGGCATTGATGGCGGCGACGGTTTGGGGTTCGTACTGTCTCCTGGTCGTCTCGGCTTTCGGTGTATGGGATTTTGTCTCTTTTTCAGGGATTTTCGGGGGTAGTAGTGGGCTCGGGAGGGCCTCGAGCATGGCTTGGGCGGCGATATGGCGAGTCCATTCGTCCTGGTCCGCGGCGCCCGGGGTGGATTCGCGTTTGCGGCGTTGCTGTTGCGTGCGGAGCAGGCGGTTATGGGCGGATAGGGAAGCACGGACCATCGCGGCGTACTGGGCGTTGAGTTTGATGACGATGTTTATGTCGCTGGCGTGGAGGCGGGTCAGGCGAAGCAGGTCCTCGGCTTGGGCGCGGGCGGCGATGCATTGCGCGGCGAGTTCGGCTTCGTCCGCGTTGACGGGGGCCAGAGCGGCTATTCTGGCGATGGCGGCGTGGTTCCTGATTAGGGTGGCTTCGGGGGTGTCTTCTATTGGCGGCGGGAGCAGGGCCAGAAGGGTGTGGACCAGATGGCGGTATGCCCGGGCTGGGAGGTCCAGGGGCGGGTTTGGCGGTTGGGGCTGGGTTTCCATTGGTGGCTTTTAGAAGAAATTGGGAAAATAGTCAATATACGTTCCTAGGGCGTTTGTTGACGGTATGTTAACCATTTTGCGTTTCGGAGGGTCTGCTCGAGCCGGGAACTGGATGTGGACGAACTGTTGCAAGTAATGGATTTTCGCCGCCGATGCACGCCGATCGTGCGGGGGTGGATCGGCTTTGGAGGGCCGTTATCGGCTGCGCTTTTCGGGTTATGAATAGGCTGGGCGCTGGTTTCGCGGAAAAAATGTGTGAAAATACCTTGGAGCACGATTTGAGGAAGGCTGGGCTGGCGGTCTTGCAACAGCAGGCGATTTCAGCGCATTACGACGCTGTCGTTATTGGCGAGTAGGTAAGCGACTTGTTGATTGGCGGTAGCGTCTTGGTTGAACTGAAGCCTGTTCGTGCGCTGAACAATACGCCTATGGCGCAATGCATCAATTAATCGGCGGCGAACGAGTTGCGGTTGTGCCTATTACCCTATTTCGGTACGGCTCGGGTTGAGGTGCGGCCAGTCGTCCGCGATCTTTGAGTCGGAACGCGGCATCGGCGTGCATTCGCGGCTAATTTGCCTTGTTGCCTTGGATGCAACCGGCGGGAAGCCGGGTCGGGCGGGGTGTTGCGGCACATCCCGGGTCGCCGGGGGCCTCCTGGAAGCGCGCACCGATAGACGCGACCGACGATATAAGGTTTCGCCTGAACCGGATGATGTTTTGGGATCGCCTGCCTGCTACAGCCCGGCATGTCTGCCCAGGGGCTGTTCGCGCGGTCGCTGTTTTCGGGAGTCCAATGACCCACCCGGCATCCTCGGCCTCATGCTGGACGAAGGCTAGGATGGCGGATTCGGCTCTGCGGGTGATTCGCGGGCCGCAGCCCAAAGCGCGTACAGCCGTTCCATTTGCATATCGAAATCGGTCCACAAGGCCTTCGCCTCGTCCGGCGGCACAAGACGCATCGCGCGCTGGAACGCACCATCGTCCAGGATAACCGCAGCCTCGTCCCGCCAAAACGGCTCGGATGCGGCCTTTAACCGCTGTATCATGCCCACCATCCGAAGCCGCGCGGCAACAGCTTGCCGATCATCTACGACCGGGTCCACATCGAACAGGCTTGGTTGGCTGGCTGCATTCATCTATTCCTATTAGCATCGCTTCCCGAGTCGGCACAGCCCTTCACGACCACCCTGACAGCATGATGAGCCTATGACCTGGCGACGCGACAAGCTTCCCGAACTCGTGCGCGCCATGTCCGGGCGACCTCGGCATGAGGCGCTGCGCGGCCATGTCACCGAGCTTCTACGGGAAGGCTTCGGTGCCCCGTACGACGAGATCGCGCACGAACTTTATCTGCTGGATAACCGTGGGCGCATCGACACGATGTGGGGCGCGACCGTGATCGAGTTGAAATCCGATCTTCGGCGTGAGTTGCCGGACGTGCAGGCCCGTATGCCCGACTACCTGGCGGATGCCGCCCGGCGCACCCACAGCCCGCGCCCCGTGACCGGAATTGCCACCGACGGCGCCACCTTCATTGGCTATCAGTTAGTCGAAGGCGCGTTGACGGAGCTAAGGCGCTACGCGACCGACCCGGAGCGGCCGGGCGAACTGATGGCCTGGCTGGAGCCGCTGTTGTCCGAGCGGATTGGCCTGGCACCGGAGGCGAGAGCGGTTGCTCAGGCATTCGGAAAGGGCAGCCTGACGTTCAGCCGCGCCCGGCTAACGCTCGACACGCTTTGGGCCGATCTGAAGGATGATCCGGAGGTCGGCCTGAAACGCGATCTCTGGGATGGGCTGTTGCGCGAAGCCTACGGCGAGGAGGTCGGCGATGACTCGCTGTTCCTTCAGCATACCTACCTGGCCATCGTGGTCAAAACCATCGCCAACCGTGTGCTCGATCTTCCGGTATCGGACCCGGAGCGGCTGCTTTCGGGTCGCGCGCTTGTCGATGAGGGTATCATTGGCGCGGTCGAGGCCGATTTTTTCGATTGGCCGCTGAAACGTCCCGCCGGTGCCGATTTGGTACGGCAGGTCGCCGCCGAAACCGCCCGGTTCAGCCTTACCGATGTCGAGACCGACGTACTCAAGGTGCTTTACGAGAGTTTGGTCGATCCGGACGAACGTCACGACCTGGGCGAATACTACACGCCGGACTGGCTTGCCGGGCGGGTGGTCGCGCAGGCCGTGGACGCGCCGCTGACGCAACGGGTGCTCGACCCGGCCTGCGGGTCCGGGACATTCCTGTTTCACGCGCTTCGCCGGCTGATCGGTGCCGGGCGCGACGCGGGCTGGACCGACCGGCGCATTGTCGAAAGCTGCGCCAACCAGGTGCGCGGCCTCGATGTCCACCCGGTCGCGGTCACCCTCGCCCGCGTTACCTGGCTGCTGGCCATGGGGCCGCTGCTTCGGGCCGGACCACCGAGGCTGACGGTCCCGGTCTTTTTGGGCGACGCCATGCAATGGAACCTGCGCCGCTTCGTGGACCGAACCGACGTCGCCATCGATGTTCCCGGCGAGGCTCGGCCGCTGCGCATCCCGCTTGGCTTCGCGGAACGTCAGACCATCTTTGAATCAGGCCTCGACGAACTGAATCGCGGTCTTGCCGACGAGGCGACGCCGGAGGCTGTCGGTCAGGCGTTGCGCCGCATCGAGGGCGCCAGCGCCGAGGATGCCGACGCGCTGGCGCAGACCTTTGCCCATCTTCAAACGCTGTATCGTGCCGGCCGCGACGGCATCTGGACCTTCGTTTTCCGCAACCTTGCCCGCCCCGTCTGGCTTTCCCGCGCCGAGCAGCGCGCCGACGTGGTGGTCGGCAATCCGCCGTGGATCATTTATCGCCACCTGAGCGCCGGTATGAAGGACCGGGTTCGCGAGGCCCTGCAAAGCTACGAACTTTGGGAGGGCGGTGGACTGGCGACGCAGCAGGACATGTGGGCGCTGTTCTGGGCGCGCGCCACGGAGCGTTATTTGAAGCGGGGCGGTGGAATCGCTTTCGTGCTGCCCTATGCGGCGCTGAACGCCCCGGTGTTCGCCGGCCTGCGCGGCGGCCGCATGGGGGAGGCGCGCGTCCGCCTGACTGGCGCCTGGGCGCTGGAACGCGTCTGGCCGATCTTTGGCGCGCAATCGGGCAGCAGCACGACCAGCACCTGCGTGCTGTTCGGCCGCCGGGAGATGGCCGGCCCGCACCCGGCAGAAATCGATCGGTGGGAGGGTCGCCTGACACGGCGCGATGCCGACGAGGCCGAGGCGGCTCGCGCCCTGACGCATAGCCGCGTCCCTTGGCCGCGCCCGCGCACGCTGATCGGCGTCTCTCCCTACCGGTCCCGTTTCCGCCAAGGCGCAGCGATCGTCCCGCGTCGCTTCTTCATCGTGGACGCCGCGCCAGTAAGCCGGTTGGGGCGATCGGCCCATGCGCCGATCATGCAAGGCCGCGCCGGCCGGCTCGATAAGGAACCCTGGACAGCCGTCGAGCCCCCGCGCGGACCGGTAGAGGTTGAATTTCTGCGTCCGCTTGTCCTGGGCGAGAGCGTGGCACCGTTTCGGATGCTCGCTACCGTCACGGCGGTGATCCCGCTAAGCGGCGGCAAGATGCTCGACGCCGCGGCCGCTCGCGCGGAAGGGCACCGGCATCTATCCGGGTGGCTGGCCGACGTGGAGGCCAAATGGGCGGCGCACGCGAATAAGCAAGCGGACGGCTAGCCACGTATGACGCTTTCGTCGCGATTGGATCATATGCGGACGCTGTCCGGACAAGCAGGCGCCGCCGATGCCGAGCGTGTCCTTTTCAATACATCGGGCACGCGATTGTGCGCTGCCAGATTGGATGCCGCGGATGGTATCGTGGACATGAAAGCTTACTGGACGAGCGTTCGTTCCTCGGCCGAAGCTTCCTACCTGCTCGCTATCCTCAACAGTGCTGCCG
>JAJZEV010000146.1:0-11946 GCA_021805665.1 Pseudomonadota bacterium | reverse complement strand
CGTCGCTGCCACAGTTTCCCTGACCGATGCCAAGCACTTCGTCGCCAAGCGCCGTGCCATCCGCGCCGCGCTTGCCGAAGACGGCATCGCGGCCGAGATCGAGGCGTTGGTCGATGCACTACTGCCGTCATGACGCGGGTGCCCGGGGCCGTTGCCGCCGTCGCCATCGTCAACTTTATCGCCTTCGTCATCATAGCAATTCTAATCGGCGGTGACTCTGCGAATGGGAGGATCGACAACGGCCATTACTTCGTCGCCAGTCATGGGCGGCTCACCGAAGTCAGCGCGCGTGCATTCACTTACAGTCAGTGGCATGCCCGAAGTCTATTCGTGACGCATCCGCTTGGGATGATCGCTATTGGCTGGATTTATTTTCGCCGAAAGCGCGGCCTGTCAAACTCAACCTGAGAGACGACGCCCCCGTTCGGCAAAACGCACCGATCAATCCCCCTCCGCCAGGACCCGCCCGCGCCAATCGGCGAGTGTATCGGCCAGCGTCGTGTCCCATGGAATGGAAGGCGTCCACCCCAGCAGCGACCGGGCCAACCCGGCATCGCCGGTGGCGACGGGAATCTCGGATCCGCGCAGGCGGGTATCGTCGGTCTGAATCGCTGCCTCGGTCCCGCCGATCGCCAGCAGATCGGCCAGGATATCGCCAATCCGCCGCGGCGTGCCAGAGGCGATGTTGAGGATGGTTCCGGGCGCCAAATCCCCAGCCCGCGTCAGGCACAGCGCGTAGGCGGCGCAGACGTCGCGGACATCCAGGAAATCGCGCACCGGGTCCAGCGCGCCCACCCGCAGCACAGGCGGCTGCAACCCGGCGGCGATCCGGGCAACCTGGCGGGCGAACGCCGCCACCACGAACGCGGCCGACTGCCCCGGGCCGGTGTGGTTGAACGGCCGCGCCCGGATCACCCGCAGGCCCTCTCCGGCCATCGCACCCAATGCCAGGTCGGTGGCCGCCTTGGTGGCGCCATAGGTGTTCATCGGCGCCAGCGCGGTTGCCTCGGTGGCCGGGACGCCGGATTGAAAGCTGCGCCCATAGGCATCTGCGGTGGAGGGAAACAACAGGACGCATGCGGGCGCGTGGGCCATCAGCGCCCTGGCCAGGGCCAGCGTGCCGGACAGGTTAACTTGCCATGCGGCATCGGGGTTCTGCTGTGCCGCCGGAATCGCGGCGATCGCGGCCAAGTGGATGCAGGCGTCCGGCGGGTCCGCCTGGATCGCGGTTCGAATGGCGGCGTGATCCCTCAGGTCGAACCGCCCCGTGACCACCGCCGCGCGAGGAAAGGCAGCGGCCAGCACCGGCAGCAGATGGGTGCCGACGAACCCGCATGGCCCGGTGACTAGAATCCGACGGTACACGGGTCAGGCTGCCTTGCGGACGCTGTGGCGAACCAAATCGGCCTCGATCATTTCGGCGATCATATCCTCCAGCGAGGTTTCCGCGGTCCATCCCAGCACGCGCCTGGCCTTGCTGGCATCGCCCAGCAGCACATCGACCTCCGCCGGGCGGATCAGGTCGTTGCGGCACTGGATGTGATCCTCGGCATTCAAGCCGACATAGCTGAAGGCGATATCGCACAATTGCTGAATGGACGTGGTGCGCCCGGTCGCGATCACGTAGTCGGACGGCACATCCTGCTGCAGCATCATCCACATCGCCTGGACATAGTCGCGGGCATGGCCCCAGTCGCGGGTCGCGCGCATATTGCCCAGCGGCAGTGTGTTCGCCAGCCCGAGTTTGATCCTGGCCACGCCGTCGGTCACCTTGCGGGTGACGAACTCGATGCCGCGCAGCGGGCTTTCGTGGTTGAACAGGATGCCGCTGCTGGCGTGCATGCCGAAGCTTTCGCGGTAATTCACTGTCATCCAATGGGCATACAGCTTGGCGGCGGCATAGGGGCTGCGCGGATAGAACGGGGTCGTCTCGCTTTGGATCGGCTCTTGAATAAGGCCGAACATCTCGGAACTGGAGGCCTGGTAGAACCGGGCGCCGGGCTGAATCATGCGCATTGCTTCCAGCACGCAGGACGCGCCGATGCCAGTGACGTTGCCGGTCAGTAATGGCTGCTGCCAGGACGCCGCCACGAAACTTTGGGCGGCGAGGTTGTAGATTTCGTCGGGTTTGTAGGTCTGCATGATGCGGATCAGGCTGGATAGATCGGTCAGGTTGCCGTCCACCAGTTCGACATCGTTCAGAATACCGAGCCAGCGGAGCCGTTCGCCTATGACATCGGAACTGGCGGAGCGGCGCATCATGCCGATGACGCGATAGCCTTTGGAGAGCAGGAATTGCGAAAGATACGCACCATCCTGGCCTGTGACACCTGTAACGAGGGCTGTTCGCATGAAATCTCCTGACGCGGCTTGGGATCTGCAATAGTATTTGGGAATAAAGCGATGGGCGGAACGCTGTTGTGAAACTGCAACTGGCTGTATTCGCCCGGGGACGATGTCTTCTGCATACAAATATCCCCCCGATTACGGGCCGATCAATGGCGGCGGTTCAGGTATCCACAGGAATCGTGCGTCGTTCGGATCGAATTCGGTATAATGGGTCATTAAATATACGAATCAGAAGTGACTTACGGAATTAGAGCATCAACTGAGACAATTCGTCTATAAAACATAGATACATGCCATAAAGTCGGCAGCGCCAGCGTTTCATGCCGCCAGTGAACCATCGCACGGCGCACAGCGTATCCGCTCTGGAACCAGTGTCTTACAAAGGATAGCCGCGTGCGCCCTTCCCTGCTTGCCCTTGGCCTTGTGGCCGGCCTCGCCAGTGCCTGCGCCGCCGAACCCGTTCGGCGGAACGCCGCCGCCGAACCGGGTTTCGACCCCATCGCCTTCTTCGATGGCCACACACGGTCCCGGGGCGTAATCGAAAGCCGCTCCGGCGCGCCGACCGAACAAATCGTCACCGACGGCATCGCGCAACAGGACTCGGCGGGGCGGCTGCACATGGCGCAAACGCTCACGTCCCCGGACGGCACGACGCAACGGCGCGACTGGGTTTTGTGGCGCACCGGTCCCGATACATTCGATGCCACGGCCAACGACATGGACGGCACCGCCCGGGGTGAATCCACGGGCCGGATGTTTCATTGGAGTTGGGTCTGGGCACGCTCCCCCGGCAATCCGCTGATGAACGTCACCATGAACCAATGGATGTACCCAATGGACGACGGATCCGTGACGATCCGCACCACGGTCAGCAAGTTCGGCTTCATCGTCGCGGAAGTGACGGAGCAGTTCACCCACCCCGGCCAGAGCTGAGCGGGCAGAGTTACCCGCCGGCCTTTCGTTCCGCCAGCACCTCGGCGGTGTGTTCCCCCAGGCGCGGCGCCGGGCGGCGAACCGAACCGGGCGTAGCGGACAGCTTCACCGGCACGCCCATGGTGCGGAATTTCCCGGTGACCGGGTGATCGGTTTCCACCACCATGTCGCGCGCCAGGATTTGCGGGTCGGTGAACACCTCATCGTAATGCAGCACCGGGCCGGCGGGGATGCCGATTGTCTCCAGCGCCGTCAGCCAGTGGGCGGAGGTTTCGGCGCGCAGCTTCTCGGCCAGCAGCGCGACGAGCGCGTCGTTGTGCTTCACCCGTTCGGCGACGTTGGCGAAGCGCGGGTCGGACACCAGTTCCGGGGTTCCCGCCAGTTCGCAAAGCTGTTTGAAGAAATGCTGCTGGGAGGCACCGACGGTGATGTAGCCGTCCGCCGTCTGGAAGCATTGATAGGGGGAGCTGCCGCGATGCGCCTGGCCGATCCGCTCCGGCCGGGTGCCGGTGGCGAAGTAGTGGGCGGATTCGTACACCGCGAGTGAGGTTGCAGCCTCCAGCAGCGAGGTTTCGACGTGCTGGCCTTCCCCGGTACGGTGGCGGACTTCGACCGCCGCCAGGACGCCGAACGCGAGGAACATGCCGGCGGTGACGTCGGAAATGGCGATCGGCAGCCGGTGCGGCGGGCCGTCGGCGGGACCGTTGGTGCTCATCAGCCCCGACATCGCCTGGGTCACCAGGTCGAAGCCACCGCGCGCGCTGTACGGCCCGGTCTGACCGAAGCCGGAGATCGAGGCCAGGATCAGGCGGGGGTTGCGCTGGTGCAGCATCGCCCAGCCGATGCCCAGGCGATCCAGCACGCCAGGGCGGTAGTTCTCCACCAGCACATCGGCGCGATCGATCAGCGTCAACAGCGCGTCCTTGTCGGCCTGCTGCTTCAGGTCCAGCACGATGGAGCGCTTGTTGCGGTTCCAGGTCATGAACGGTGCGCTCTGACCGTTGACAAAGGGGGGCATGTTGCGGGCGGAATCGCCGGACGGAGGCTCGATTTTGATCACCTCGGCACCGTGGTCGGCCAGCATCATGGCGCAGTATGGGCCGGACAGATGGCTGGTTAGATCCAGCACCAGAAGATGGTCGAGTGCGCCTTGCATGGGGTTTCCTCCGTCTTAGAAGGGGGATGATGGCACAAATGGACGCGGGTGGAAGGGGTGCGATCCCGGGTGGGCCTGCCATGATGCGCGCCCCGGCGGCGCGGGAAGAACGGGCCACCGCAGCCGGTAAAAGCCCCCATTGGTAGGCCACTTGAGCCATAGGCGGAAGGTCCGCCGACGGATCAGGTCAATCTGACCGACGAAGAGCCGCGGATCATGCCGGTCGCAGGCGGCGGGTTCGAGCAGTGCTACAGCGCGCAGGCCGTGGTGGCCGCGGACAGCCTGCCAGTGGTGGCGGTCGATGTGGTACTGGCCACCAACGACAAGCAGCAGCTTCAGCCGATGCTAAACGCGATCGTTGCTCTGCCGGGGTCGTTGGGCAAAGCCGCAACACTGCTGGCGGCCAACGTGACCGCTTGTGCGGCGACGCAGATCGCGCCGTCGATCGCGATGGGAAGGGATGCGCATCATCCGTCTCTGCACGAGCGCTTCGCCAGGGCCCCCTCACCGCCGAAGAGCCCCACGCCGCTCGAGGCCATGGCGTATCGGTTGCAGACCCCGGACGGCAAGAAGCTCTACACGCTGCGCGAGCGGGTGCCGGAACCGGTGTTCGACATCATCAAGTCAGTGTGCGGACAATCATCCTCCGCCCGGGCCAGCGAGAGGCCGCCGGTCGCATTGAATACGGGACACTCCTGCTACGCCTATATCGCCAGCGGCCATTCAGGCCGCACCGGGCACCAAAACATTATCCCGAGGTATTCGGCGATCCAAACCATTGACCCGACCATGGATCGGATCGACACGTCGATATCGCTCCTGGCGAGGACAGAAGTGTGGCGCCGCCCCGGGTCAATGCCATCGCCACCGCATTTCAATTGCCGTCTCCCTCCCGGACGGGCGCTCCGCGCCGCCCGCGATCTGGCCCGAACGGCCTCGATTAACGCGCATCCCCCCCCTACCCCAGCGCGTCGGCGATCCGCTGTGCCAGCCGCCGAGCCACGTCGTCTTTCGCGAGCCGGGGCCAGGTCTCGATGGCGGCGGCGGACACGATATGCACCGCGTTCTCCGCCCCGCCCATGATGCCCGTCTCTGGCGAGACATCGTTGGCCACGATCCAGTCCGCGTTCTTGCGCGCCAGCTTGCCCTGTGCGTTCGCCATCAGATCGTCGGTTTCCGCGGCGAACCCGACCACCAGCCGAGGACGCAGCGGGCCAGCGGCGGCGATCATGGCCAGGATATCGGGGTTGGGGGTCAGCGCCAGCGCGGGGGGCGCCGCGCCGGCCTGCTTCTTGATCTTGCCGGTGGCGGCCTGCTCAACGCGCCAGTCGGCGACGGCGGCGGCGAACACGGCGATATCGGCCGGCAGCGCGGATTGGCACGCATCCAACATCTGTGCGGCCGTTTCCACCCGCCGCACCGTCACGCCCGCCGGATCCGGCACGCTGACCGGCCCGGCCACCAGCGTGACCCTGGCACCCAGCGCCGCCAGTGCCGCCGCGATCGCGTGGCCCTGCTTGCCGGAAGACCGGTTGGCGATATAGCGCACCGGGTCGATCGGCTCATGCGTCGGGCCGCTGGTCACCAAGGCATGCCGCCCGGCCAGGGGCTTTGCCGCCGGAGCCAGCAGCGCCGCGATCGCCGCGGCGATCTCGGGCGGTTCGGCAAGCCTTCCGGGGCCGAATTCGTTGCACGCCATCGCGCCCTCGGTCGGCTCCACCACATGGACGCCGCGCTGTTTCAGCGTTGCCATGTTCGCTTGAGTCGCCGGATGCAGCCACATCCGCACGTTCATCGCCGGGGCGACCAGCACCGGCTTATCGGTGGCCAGCAGCACGGTGGACGCCAGATCGTTGGCCAATCCGGCCGCCATCTTCGCCAGAATGTTCGCCGTCGCCGGCGCCACCACCAGCAGATCGGCGGCGCGCGAGAGCTGGATGTGCCCCATCTCCGACTCGTCGGTCAGCGAGAACAGATCGGTATAGACCTTGGACTCACTCAGTGCCTGCAACGACAGCGGGGTGACGAACTGGCCGCCATTGTCGGTCAGCACGCAGGTGACGCCGCAGCCCTGGCGGCGCAGCAGCCGGATCAGTTCCAGCGCCTTGAACGCCGCGATCCCGCCGGAGATCACCAGCAGGATGCGCTTGCCCGACAGGCTCACAGCCGCCATCCGGCGTGGATCGCCGCGATGCCGCCGGTCAGGTTGCGCACCGTCACGCGCGACATCCCGGCGTCGCGCATCATGCCCGCCAGAGTCTCCTGATCGGGGAAGGTGCGGATACTCTCCGCCAGATACTGGTAGCTGTCGGCATCGCCGGCCACTATCTGGCCCAGGCGCGGTAGCACCTTGAACGACCACGCATCATAGATCGGCGTCAGCGCCGCGACGGTGACGCGGGAGAATTCCAGACACAAAAACCGCCCGCCCGGTTTCAGGACGCGCCTGGCCTCGCGGAGGACCGCGTTTTTGTCGGTGCAGTTGCGCAGGCCGAAGGCCATGGACACGCGATCGACGCACCGATCCGGCAGCGGCAGTTTCTCGGCATCCATGACCGCGAAGACGATATCGTTGGCGAAACCCCGGTTCAGCGCCCGATCGCGGCCCACCGACAGCATGGCGTTGTTGATGTCGGTCAGCAGCACCGGCCCGCCGCCGCGTTTCAGCCAACCGAAGCCGATATCGCCCGTCCCCCCCGCCAGATCCAGTAGCGTGTGCGTCGGACGCGGCTGCAAGGCGCCGATAAAAATCTGTTTCCAGACCCGATGGATGCCCAGGGACATCAGGTCGTTCATCAGGTCGTAGCGCGGGGCCACGCTGTCGAAGACCTCGCGCACCATACCGGCTTTCTCGGCACGGTTTACCGTGCGGAAGCCGAAATCAACGGTCGTTCCGGGATTGTCGCTCATGGCGCCAGTGTATAGCCTGCAATCGCCCATGCCGGAACTCCCCGAAGTCGAAACCGTGATGAGAGGCCTTCAGCTTCGTCTGGAAGGCCGCACCCTTAAGCGCGCCGTCGTTCGGCGGGCCGATATGCGCTGGCCGCTGCCGCCAGCTTTGGCCGCGACGCTGACGGGCGCACGGGTCACCGGATTCCGGCGGCGGGCGAAATACATCCTGATGCGGCTGGACAGCGGCTGGTCCGTGCTGATCCATCTGGGCATGTCGGGGCGGATGCTGGTCGAACCGGTCGGGCGCAACGACATCGCGCTGCATGAGCATATCGAACTGGAAACCGATGATGGCTGGCGGGTCGGCTTCGTCGATCCGCGCCGCTTCGGGTCGGTGGACCTGATCGAAACCGCGCGCGAGGACCAGCACAAGCTGCTGGGCGGGCTGGGGCCGGAACCGCTGGACGACGGATTCAGCGTCGCGGTGCTGGATGCGGCCCTGGCGGGCAAGAAAACCCCGATCAAGGCGGCGCTGCTGGATCAGAAGATCGTCGCCGGACTGGGCAACATCTATGTGTGCGAGGCGCTGTATCGCGCAGGGATTTCTCCGCTGAGGTTGGCCCACAGCATTCCGGGCGTGCGGTCGAAACGGCTGGTCCCCGCGATCAAACAGACGTTGACCGAGGCGATCGCCGCGGGTGGGTCGTCGTTGCGCGACTATGTGCAGACCAACGGGGAACTGGGGTATTTCCAGCACGCCTGGAAAGTCTATGGCCGCGAGGGCGAGCCCTGCCCCACCTGCCAGTCCGACGACAGTTGCGATGGTGTGCGCCGGATCGTGCAGTCCGGCCGCAGCACGTTCTACTGCGCCCGAAACCAGCGTTAGACCGGTGATACGGCGCATCGCCGCGATGCTGCTGCTGACATCGCGGCTGGCCTGCGCCGGGGATCTGCCAACGGTTTACCATGAATCTGCCCCGCCGGACGCCGAATTCGGGATCGCGTCCGCTGTGCAGGTGTTGCCGGGCGGCCTGGTGGCGGAACTGTCCGGCAGTTTCTCCAGGTCCGTGCCGGACATGCTGCGGTCGGTGCTGGACCGGACGCCATCGGTGCGCGCCGTGCGGTTCGAAAGCCCCGGCGGCGACGTGGCCGCGGCGATGGAGGTCGCGAGGATTCTGCACGACCGGGGCTTGGACAGCTATGTCGGGCGGGGTTGCAACTCGGCCTGCACGCTGGCGTTTCTGGGCGGGCGGCGGCGGTATCTGGCGGAGGGCGCGCGTTTGGGATTTCACGAGGCGTGGTCCCCCGGCGTGGCGCCCTCGCGGCTGGATGGGCTGCTGCGCGATGCCTATGCCCAACTGGGCGTCCCTGGCGGTTTCATCGACCGGGTGTTGCGGACGCCGCCGGACTCGGCATGGTTTCCGACGCGGGCGGAACTGCGCGACGCCGGCTTCGAAAGCGGGCCGGCGCCCGAAGCGTTGGCCACCCCGGACGATCCGGTGTCGCGGACCTGGCCTTATTCGATGTCGGTGCTGCGGTGGGCGTCCGATGCGACCCTGGTGCGGTTCGGCCAGGCCCTGATACCGCTGCTGGGCGCGCTGGAAACGCGGGGCCAGGATGTCTGCTGGGGATTCATGCACGGGGCACCGACCGACCTGAACGCGATCGTCGGCAAGCCGGCTGTGGACGAGATGGCAGCCGTGCTGAACCAGGTTGTCGAGGACGTGCGGTCCTCCCCATCCGTCGGCATCGGCGCCGCGGAACGAACCCGGCTGCGCGAAGAACTCGGGGCGGACGCACTCAGGCAGAACACGGATTACTGCCGGGCGCTGAGAGCCGCGGTCGAGGACACGCTGCGGTCACCGGGGGCGACGCGCGGGGCGATGCTGCGGGCGCTGCTGACTGGCCCATAGCGGGTTCGGGCAGTTTGCCATCCGGACCGTTCCCGCCCATCCTCATCCGGCGATGACACCAGACCCCTCCCGCCTGACTTTGTACGGCAGTTTCACCTCAAGCTCCTCGTACAAACCCATGCTGTATCTCGCGCTGTCGGGGATGCCGTTCAGCTTCCGCACCGTGAACCTGAAAAACGGGGTCCAGAAGCAGCCGGAGTACCTCGCCATCAATCGCTATGGGCAGGTTCCCGCCCTGCGCCACAATGGCCTGACCATCGTGCAGTCCAACGTCGTGCTGGACTATCTGGCCCGCACCACCGGCCACTTCGCCGGAGCGAGCGAACAAGACCGCTGGACCGCCCGCGAGTGGCTGTCGTGGGAGGCGGATAACATTACCGCCGTCGCCAAGGTCCGCCACTACAGCCGCTTTCGCACAGTGGATGCGGCGGTGATGGACTACTTCCGCCCGCTGGCCCACGCCGCCGTCGGTTTCGTGGACACCGCGCTTCAGGGACGGGACTGGCTGGTGGGCGACGGCCCGACCATCGCCGATATCGGCTGCTGGGGCCGGATGGTGTTCATGGCCGAGGGCGGCATGGACATCGCCGACTGGCCCAACGTCCAGGCCTGGTCTAAACGTCTCGCTTCGCTGCCGGGCTTTGCCCTGCCCTATGACCTGATCCCCAAGAAAGATACGGAGTTCGATCCATGCGCATAGCCGTTATCGGTGCCGGCGGAGTCGGCGGCGCGTTCGGTGCCGCCCTGGCCAATGCGGGCGCGGATGTCACGTTCGTCGCCCGCGGTGCCCACCTGAAAGCGATGCAGCAGAACGGCCTGCGGATCGAGGGCGGGCGGGGCGAGACGCTGATCGCGCCCTGCCAGGCGACCGATGACCCGGCGGCGATCGGGCCGGTCGATTTCGTGCTGTTCTGCGTCAAACTGTGGGATGTGGAATCCGCCGGCGAACAGATCAGGCCGCTGATCGGGCCGGACACCGCGGTGATCCCGTTGCAAAATGGCATCGACGCGGCCGACCGGCTGATTCCGATCCTTGGCGCGGGCGCGGTAATGGGCGGGGTGGCGCAAATCAGCGCGACGATCGCCGAACCGGGGGTCATCCGCCAGGTCGGCGCCTTCATGCGGCTGGTGTTCGGGGAACTGGCGGGCGGCAAAAGCGAACGCGGCGAAGCGTTCCTGGCGATGTGCCGGAAGGCCGGCTTCGATGCGACGCACAGCGCCAGTATCCAGACCGATTTGTGGATGAAGTTCATCCTGCTGGCCAGCAACGCCGCGATCACGGCCGCGACGCGGACCCCGATCGGCGCATTGCGGGAAGACCCGGACACCAACGCGCTGTTCGGCAAGGCATTCGCCGAGGTTTTCGCCGTCGGGCGCGCCAAGGGGATCGCGCTGCCGGACGACGCGGTCGAAAAAACCCTCGGTTTCACCCGCAACGCTCCAACGGCGATGATGGCCTCCATGGCGCACGACCTGATCCGGGGAAACAGGATCGAGTTGCCGTGGCTGTCCGGCAAGGTCGTGGCACTCGGGCGGGAACTGGGCATCCCGACCCCGGTGCATGAGATTCTATATGCCGTCCTGAAGCCGTTCACCAACGGGCGGGCCGGATAAGACCACGGCGCAAAACGCCCGGTTGGATTGACGCCCGAACCGACGGAGACCGGTCGGGCCGGGGTAAGGATGGCCCTCTCCCCGGGCCGGGGCCGTGCGTGCGGTCCTTCGTACACAGCATGACGAACAGGCTGGCTATCGCGGCGGCGTCCCGGCGGGGGCCGGCGCGAAGACGGGGGTTTCGGCAGCCGCGTCGATGATGACCGCCGCATCCTCCGGCAGCAGGAAACCTTGCGCCTCGGCCTCGCGCGCCGCGACCCGCACGCGGTTTACGTAGTCGTTCTGGTCCTTGTACAGCGCCGCGAGTTTGTCGGCCGGGAACGGCAGATAGGCCCCCACCAGTGAGCAGGTGAACGTCTGCGGCTTGTTCTGCGCGCCTTGCACGCCCAGCGGCACAGCGATATCGGGCACGCGAACCCCGCCCACCGCGTTGCCGTCGGCATCGCGCACCGGCACCTGGATCACTGCCCCGGACAGCCCCTTCGGCGCGCCCAGCACCGTCGGGTCGGCACCGGCCGACTGCAACGGCATCAGCCGCGTCGGCGGGGGTTCGGCGTTGGAGTCCACCCATGCGTCCAGCCGCAGCAGCGTGGCCCGCGAGACCGGGGTCCAGTCCAGCGACCCCGGTGCCAGTTGGCACATCGGCGCCTTGGGCACCGTGGCATGCGCGGCGCCCGCGACATCGTACATCCGCACATTCGCCGGCATCGGCAGGTCGGCGGTGCCGCCCGCCCCGGTGCGCCCCAGCGACGCCCGCAGCGAGGCGTAATCGACGGTCGAATTGATCAGCAGCATCTTTGGGGGCACCTCGCCGCGCGCCCGAACCTTGGCGACGATCTCCCCGATCGTCAGCACGCCGTCATGCACGCCGGGGAACTCCGGATGCTCGAAACTCGGAGACCCGTTGGCGCTGGATTCCGGCCCGGTGCCGGATTGCATGATCGGCAGCAGGCCGGCCCCGGACACGAACACATGCATCCCGTCGATCACCCGGCGCCCGTCCACCTGGTTGAATCCGTCCAGCAGGAAGGTCTTCAGGAACCGCCCGGTCTGGGACTTGCCGCTGGCCAGCACACGGCTGACCCGGCC
>JAJZEV010000041.1 GCA_021805665.1 Pseudomonadota bacterium | reverse complement strand
CTGCCAGCGCTTCGACCTGCGCCGGGTGCGCGTCGCCGAACTCGCCCAGCACTACGGCCGCATCGCGGTCAAGGAAGATGTGACCATCGAACCGGCCGCGCTGGAACAGATCGCCCGATCCGCCGACGGCTCTGTCCGCGATGGGTTGTCGATGCTGGACCAGGCCATTGCCCAGGCGGAAGGCACGATCACCGCTGCCCGGGTGGTCGAGATGCTGGGGCTGGCGGATCGCGAGGCGGTGTTCGACCTGTTGGAAGCGGTCATGGGCGGCAAGCCGGCCGCGGCCCTGACGATCACCGACCGGGCATACGAACGCGGCGCCGATCTGGGGGCGCTGCTGCAGGATGTGCTGGAACTGCTGCATACAATTACGAGGCTGAAATCCATCCCCGGGCTGCGCGACAGCCAGGAATTGCCGGAGGCCGAACGCACCAGGGGCGCCGCACTGGCCGACCGGTTGACCGTCCCGGTTCTGGCGCGCGCCTGGCAGATGTTGCTGAAAGGCGTCGGCGAGGTCGAAATCGCCCCTGACCGCAGGGCCGCGGCGGAAATGGTTCTGATTCGCCTGTGCCATGTGTCCGACATGCCGACCCCGGGCGACCTGATCCGGCGGCTGACCGCGGGGGGCGTGCCTCCATCCGCGCCGTCCAGTGGTGGCGGCGGCGGGTCGCGGGCGGTGGCCAACGGCGCACCGATGATCTCGGCCGAACCGGTGCATCAGGCCGGCCCCCGGCTCGGTAGCTTCCGGGAAGTCGTGGCCATGGTCGGGGAGCGGAAAGAGGCGATGCTGCACGCGCATCTGCTGCACTCCGTCCATCTGGTTCGCTTTGCGCCTCCGATCATTGAATTGCGCCCTCAGGCGGAGGCGCCGAAGGATCTGTCGTCCAAGCTGGCGGCGGTGCTGGCGGAGATTACCGGCACGCGCTGGACCATCGCCATTTCCCGCGAGGCGGGTGAGGCGACAATCGCCGAACAGGGCAATGCGGCAGACACCGCCCGTAAGACCGCTGCCGCCGATCATCCACTAGTGGCGGCGATCCTGGCGGCGTTTCCTGGCGCGCGCATCGACACGGTGCATGATAAGTTGGCGGACGCATATGGATTGCCGGCCGCGCCACCCGATATGCCGGAATTCGCACCGCCCGACGCCGAGTATTTCGACGAAGAGCCGATGGAGATCGACCTATGAAAAACCTTGCCGGCATGATGAAGCAGGCTCAGCAGATGCAGTCCAAGATGCAGGACATGCAGGAAAAGCTGGAATCCATGGAAGTGACTGGCGAGTCCGGTGCCGGCATGGTGCAGGTGACGCTCAGCGGCAAGACCGACATGAAGCGGTTGAAGATCGACCCCAAGCTGATCGATCCAACGGAAACCGAGATGCTGGAAGACCTGATCCTGGCGGCGTTCCGCGACGCCAAGTCCAAGGTTGAGGCGGTCGCGGCGGAGGAGATGCAGAAAGTCACCGGGGGCTTGCAGCTTCCGGCCGGGATGAAGCTGCCGTTTTAGATCGGCGTTTGACGGCATGGGCGGCCCGGAAATCGACCACCTGATCGGCCTGCTGTCCAAACTGCCGGGCATGGGGCCGCGCAGTGCCCGCCGAGCGGCGCTGAAGATGCTGCAACAGCCGGAGTCTCGGATGCTGCCGCTTGCCGCCGCGCTGATGCAGGCCGCCAGGGCGGTCAGGCCCTGCGCGGATTGCGGTAACCTGGACAGCCAGGACCCCTGCACGATTTGCGCCGACGAGCATCGCGACCGGTCCATCGTTTGCGTGGTCGAGGGAGTCGGTGATCTGTGGGCGCTGGAGCGCGCACGGGTGCATCACGGGCTGTATCATGTCCTGGGCGGCACGCTGTCGGCGATGGCGGGAATCGGGCCGGAAGACCTGAATATCCCCGGGTTGCTCAGCCGCATTGCCGAGGGCGATGTGACCGAGGTGATTTTGGCCTTGGGCGCGACGGTCGATGGCGCGGCAACGGCGCATTGGCTGACCGACCAGCTTCGCTCTACCGGCGTGTCGATTACCCGCGTTGGGCAGGGCGTGCCGATGGGGGGCGCGCTGGATGTGCTTGACGACGGCACGCTGGCCGCCGCCCTCCGCACCCGCCGAGCGACCTAAACCATTGCCGCCGCGACCTTTTTGACGCGCGTTTCCCGCTCGACCCGCAGGGCGGTCATGCGGTCGCGGGCGGTGGCCACAAGCTCCGGCCGCGCGGTGTCCGGGTGGCCGGCGTTGAACGGCGGGGCGGGGGCGTATTCGATGCCCAACTGGATATGTTCCGCCACGTCCTGACCGGCGAGTTCGGCCACCATGGTCAGGGCGAAGTCGATGCCCGCGGTGACGCCTCCGCCAGTGAAAGTGTTGCCATCGCGCACGACCCGACCTTGGGTTGGGATCGCGCCCAGCGGCACCAGCAGGTCGGTCCAGGCCCAGTGCGTCGTCGCCCGCTTGCCGCGCAGCAGCCCGGCCGCGCCCAGCACCAATGCGCCGGTGCAGATCGAGCCGACGAAGCGGGCGGTTTCCGCTTGTGCGCGCAGGAAGGCCAGGATGTCGCGGTCCTCCATCAGGTCCAGCACGCCAGGACCGCCGGGCACGCAGATCACGTCCAGTTTGGGGCAGTCGGCCGTGGTTGTGTCGGGGATCAGCCGCAGCCCGCCTTGGGTCTGGATCGGCTCCAGCGTCTTCCAGATCACATGGACGGTCGCGCCGGGCAGCGAGGCGAACACCTGAAGCGGGCCAGTCATGTCGAGTTGCGTCATTGCCGGAAAGGCCAGCAGGCCGATATGGGTTTGGGTCATCGCGCGTCTCCTTCGTTATGGACAGCGCCAGTTTGCCGTGTCAGGGTTTGGCGGAAATGCCAATTGACCCACAAATTCCGCCAAACCCGCGACGGATCGAGATCGTCGCGTTTCCCGGCGTGCAGCTTCTGGACGCCACAGGACCGTTCCAGGTTCTGGCCACGGCGAATGACCGGGCCGATGGGGCGTTGCCTTACGCGGTCAGGCTGGTTGCAGCCGAACCGGGGGCGATCGAATCCTCCTCGGGCATGCGGTTGTTCGCCGAACCGCTGCCGCCGCCCGACGATCCCGTGGATACGCTGATCGTCGCCGGCGGCCCGGGCACGGCGGCGGCTTGCGGCGACAAGGTGTTGCTGGATTGGCTGGTGGGCCGGGCGGGCGTGGCGCGCCGGGTGGCTTCGGTTTGCACGGGTGCCTTCGTGCTGGGTGCGGCGGGTCTGTTGGATGGCCACCGGGCGACGACGCACTGGTCGCGCTGCGCGGACCTCGCGGCGCGGTTTCCCGCGGTCCGGGTGGAGCAGGATCCGATCTACATCGCCGACGGTTCGGTATGGACCTCGGCCGGGGTGACCGCCGGGATCGACATGACGCTGGCGCTGGTGGAGGCCGATTTAGGCCGCACGGTGGCGACGTCGGTGGCACGGTGGCTGGTGGTGTTCGCGAAACGGCCTGGCGGGCAGTCCCAGTTCAGCGCGGAACTGGCGCTGAGCGGAGCGGACGCGACGTTCGATCGGCTGCATGACTGGATGAAACAAAACCTGCGGGCAAATCTGGCGGTGCCGGTGCTGGCCGAACAGGCGGGCATGAGCGAACGTAGTTTCGTGCGGCACTATCGGCACGTCACCGGCCTAACGCCAGCCCGGGCCGTGGAGCGCGTGCGGGTGGAAGCGGCGAGGCAGGCGCTGGGGGCAACCAGCCTGCCGATCAAACGCATCGCGCGCGATTGCGGATTTGGATCGGAGGAAACCATGCGCCGCGGCTTCCTGCGGGTGCTGGCGGTGCCGCCGCATGGGTATCGCGAACGGTTTCCGGTGTAATCACGGCCCGCCCCGTTTCATCCCGCTGCGCCCCTTGCGTTTCGACGGATCGTAGCCGCCGCCGCCCGGCCCCAGCGGTTCGGGCGTTCTGCTGGTCTTGGGGCGCAACGAGGCACTCGCCACGGGCGGCGCGGGCAGGCCGAGTTCCAGCGCCTCCAGCCGCTTGATTTCGTCGCGGATGCGGGCGGCTTGCTCGAACTCCAGGTTGGAGGCGGCGACCCGCATCCGCTTTTCCAGATCGGCGATCGAGGCTTTCAGGTCCTTGCCAACGAATTCGGTGGTGCCGGTCTCTTTGGTTGGCGCCACGGTGACGTAGTCCTGCTCGAACACGCTTTCCAGCACCTGGCCGATCTGGCGGCGGATCGAAACCGGGGTGATGCCGTTGGCTTCGTTCCAGCTTCGCTGTTTGTTGCGGCGGCGTTCGGTTTCCTCGATCGCTGCGCGCAATGAACGGGTCATCGTGTCGGCGTACAGAATCACCCTGCCATCGATATTACGCGCCGCGCGGCCGATGGTCTGGATCAGCGAGGTTTGCGACCGGAGGAAGCCCTCCTTATCGGCGTCCAGGATCGCCACAAGGGCGCATTCCGGAATATCGAGACCTTCGCGTAACAGATTGATCCCGACCAGCACATCGAACACCCCCAGGCGCAGGTCGCGGATGATCTCGATCCGCTCCAGCGTGTCGATGTCGGAGTGCAGATAGCGCACCTTGATCTGGTTTTCCGTCAGGTAGTCCGTCAGTTGTTCGGCCATGCGCTTGGTCAGCGTGGTGACCAGAACGCGGCCGCCGCGGGAGGCGACTTCCTTGCATTCGTGCATCAGGTCATCGACCTGATGTTCGACTGGCCGCACTTCGGTGACCGGGTCGATCAGTCCGGTTGGGCGGATCACCTGTTCAGCGAAAACGCCGCCGGTACGTTCCATTTCCCATGGGCCGGGCGTGGCCGACACGAACACCGACATGGGGCGGAAACGCTCCCATTCCTCGAACTTCAACGGACGGTTGTCGATACAGGACGGCAGGCGGAAGCCGAATTCCGCCAGCACGCTTTTGCGGTTGAAGTCGCCTTTGTACATGCCGCCGATCTGTGGCACGGTGACATGGCTTTCATCGACGATCAGCAACGCGTTTTCCGGCAGGTATTCGAACAGTGTCGGCGGCGGCTCGCCTGGATTGCGCCCGGTCAGATAGCGCGAGTAGTTCTCGATCGACTTGCACGACCCCGTTGTTTCGATCATTTCGAGGTCGAATGTGGTGCGCTGTTCCAGCCGTTGCGCTTCCAGCAGTTTGCCGCTGGCATGCAGTTCGTCCAGGCGGGCCTTCAGTTCCACTTTGATGTCGCGAACGGCCTGGGTCAGCGTCGGGCGCGGGGTGACATAGTGGCTGTTGGCATAGACCGTGATTTCCTTCAGTTCGGCGGTCTTTTCGCCGGTCAGCGGGTCGAATTCATGCACCGCTTCGATCTCATCGCCGAACAGGGTCACCCGCCACGCGCGATCCTCATAATGGCTGGGGAAGATATCGACGATTTCCCCGCGCAGCCGGAACGAACCGCGCTGGAACGCCATGTCGTTGCGCCGGTATTGCAGATCGACCAGCGCCTTGGCCAGGGCGTCGCGGTCGATGCGGCCGCCGACTTCCAGCTTCGCCACCATGCGGGCGTAGCTTTCCACCGATCCGATACCGTAGATGCAGGACACCGAGGCGACGACGACGACATCGTTGCGTTCCAGCAGGGACTGGGTGGCGGCATGCCGCATCCGGTCGATCTGCTCGTTGATCTGGGAGTCTTTCTCGATATAGGTGTCGGTGCGGGGAACGTACGCTTCCGGCTGGTAGTAGTCGTAATAGCTGACAAAATATTCCACCGCGTTGTCGGGGAAGAAGCTTTTCATCTCGCCGTACAACTGGGCCGCCAGTGTCTTGTTGGGGGCCAGCACAAGGGTGGGGCGCTGCACGGCTTCGATCACCTTCGCCATGGTGAACGTTTTGCCCGACCCGGTGACGCCCAGCAGCACCTGATCATGTTCGGTGGCTTCGATACCGCGCACGAGTTCCTTGATCGCCGTCGGCTGGTCGCCGGCGGGTTCATATTCGGACACAATCTTCAGCCGCTTGGTCATCGGCCGCGCGGCCTGCTTTTGCGGCATGAACAAGGCTGGGGCCGGGCGGATAAGGGTCTGCGACATCGGGGGCTCCTGTAAGCTCGAAGATGGAGTGTCCGCCGTGCCGCGTCGAGGGGGCAGTTTCGCGGGCCGGCAGCCCGATTGCGGTGACTCCGCGGCTTGTCTCTTCACCGCCAGACGTTGTTTTCGCCCATGCAATCGCGCCGCTCCGCTACCATGTGTCTGTACCGGCGGTGACCCCTCATCACGGCTTTTCAGGTATGCCGTGGCGGCATCGGGATTTGATCGGAACTGACAATGTCGCAATCGAACGCCTTTGCCTTCAAGAACTCCGGACTGAACGATTTCCTCTTCGCCGAGGTCGGCACCGAACAAAACGGGTCCCCGCTGACAGTCCTGTCCATCCTGGCCCGGCTCGGTCAGGATCCATGGGCCGAGGCCGCGCGGTGGTCCAAGCTGCCAAAGGCCGCTCGGATCGATTGCCTGGCGAACAGCATCGCCCAAATGCCGCTATCGCCCGGGGCCCTGAATCAGGCGCGCGCGACCGCCGCGCGGCTGGTCCTGCTGATGCCGTCGCAGGTGCCGGCACAGCCCGCCGCAGCGGCCCCTGCGGCAGGGTTCAAGTTGCCCTTTGTGTTGCCCAGATGGCTGCTGGCCATCGTGCTGGCGGGACTGGCGTTCGCGGTGGCGACCATCGCGATGCGGCCTTCGCCGCAGGCTGACCCCGTCGTCTCATTCTCCGATCACGGCCCGCGGCAGATCGACGGATCGAAGACGCAGGACCCACTGCCCGCGATAAAATAATCTTCCGGGCGGCGCCCCTGAATCCCTGAGGGGGCTAATCCGCCGAACCCAGAACCAGGCAGACATTCTGCCCGCCGAATCCGAACGAGTTAGAAATAGCGTGCCGTACCGTGGCAGCCCGCGCGACGTTCGGCACGCAATCCACCGGCAGCGCCGGATCGGGAATATCGTAGTTGATCGTCGGCGGCAGCAGCCCGTTGCGGATCGACAGCACCGTGAAGATCGCCTCCACCGCCCCGGCGGCGGTCAAAGAGTGCCCGATCATCGACTTGTTGGACGACATCGGGATCGCGCTCGCCCGCTCTCCGAACACCGCGGAGGCGCCGACCCACTCCATCTTGTCGTTCTCGGGCGTGCCGGTGCCGTGCGCGTTGATGTAGTCAACGTCCTCCGGCGCGATGCCGGCATCCATCAGCGCGGCGCGCATGCAGGCGATGATCGGCTTGCCGTCCGGCGACGACCGTGTTCGGTGGAAGCCGTCCGCGACCTCTCCGCAGCCTTCGACGACACCCAGCACCGTTGCACCGCGCGCCCGCGCCGAGGCAAGGCTTTCCAGCACCAGCGCGCCGGCCCCTTCGGCCATCACGAACCCCTCGCGGTCCTTGCTGAATGGGCGCGAGGCAGACGACGGCGGGTCATTGCGCGTCGATAGCGCCGACAACAGGGAGAACCGCACCAGACTTTCGGCATTTACCGAACAATCTGTGCCGACCACCAGTGCGGCATCGGCTTCACCGCGCCGTATGGCCTCGACCCCAAGCTGAATCGCCGTGCCGCCTGAAGCGCAAGCGGTCGATGTCGCCACCGGGGAGCCCTTGGTCCCGAAGCGATCGGCCAGCGCCTCGGCAACCGATCCGAACAGAAACCGCCGGTAAAACGGCTCAAACCGGCCCGTCCCGGCCGCCTTGATGAGATCGTCGTAGTTGACCGTTTCGTTCGCGCCGGACGCATCGGCCAGCGCGAAACGCTGCGCCCATTCCATTTCCACCGGCGGCAACGCCAGGAACAGCGGGCCGGGGAAATTCCCCGCACTGCCGATCCCGGCCTCGGACACCGCTTCCTCGATCACCAGTTCCGCCAGCCGCTGCGACAGGGCAGGGGCCGAGGGTTCGGGGACCGAGACGAAATCCACCGTCCCGGCGATCGTCGTGCGCAGCCCTTCGATCGGAAACCGGGTGATGCGGCGGATGCCGGATGTGCCGTTGGTCAGCGCCTTCCAGTTGTCCGCCTGGCCCTGGCCCAGGGAGGTCAGCACGCCCATGCCCGTCACAACGACAATCGGGCGGCCCAAATGATCCGTGTCCATCGTCATTCCCTTCAGGCCGCCGTGACCAAAGCCAGCGACTCGCCGCGCCAATGGCCCCACGACGTGACCAGTGCCTGCTTCAGCGGCGCCACCATCGGCTGTTCGGCCGCCTCCAGCGGCGGGAACAGCGCGCCGTTCTTCACCGCCAGCGCCGCCAGCGCCAGACTGGCCGGAAACGACGGCTCCAGCGAGTGCCCCAGGGCCGTCGCCACCGCGCGCACCGGCACACCGACCCCCGCCAGGAAAGCGGCTTCCTCGGTCGTGGCACCTGGTGCCCCGGACGCCCCGGAAATCGCCGCCGCACCGTCGGGGTTGAAATGCCCCGCCATGGCGGCAAGCTGAGCGGTTGCGTTTTTCGTCGCCTCGCCGGGTTGGCGGCGGGACCGGTCGGTCCTGATCGCCGCGATGTGCCCGTACGCCCCGGCACCGCGTGCGGCGGCGTGGGACCGGCTCTCGATTACCAGGAAGCAGCCGACGGACCCCAGGCTCATGCCGCCGCCCGATGCCTGACGCGCCCATACCGGCTCGAACGGCGCATGCCGGTTCAGCCCGCCCATCGCATAGTGCAGCAATACGTCCGGTCGTTGCGCGTTGTACGAACCGCCAACCAGCATGATATCGGCCTGATCGGCGGCAATGCGGGCGCAGGCGATTCGCACCGCGTCGGCGCCGCTGGCTTCCTCGCCCATGAACGTGCGGGACGACCCGATCACGCCATGCACGATGGAGATATTGCCGGCCAGCAGGTTGGACAACTGCGCCAGGAACAAGGTCGGGCGCAGATCGCCCAGCAAATGCTCGTTCAGATACGCATCCGGGTTCGCTGCCTTCGGGTAGCCGGACAGGATGGCCGAATCGACCGCGTAATCCCGCTCCCCGCCGCCCGCCGCGACGATCATGCCCATCTTCGACAGCAGTTCGGTGTTGCCTTTTACCCCGGCGGAATCGAGCGCCAGACCGGCGGCGAAAACCCCCATCCGCTGCCACATTTCCATCTGCCGCTGGTCGCCGCGCTTGGGGATCTGCGTGTCCAGTTCCAGCGGCGCCAGCGGATGCACCGCGAACGGCGGAAAGCTGGTCGTGTCCAGAACGGGCGAGAAGCTGTTCAGGGCCTGCCAGTGGGCATCCGCCCCCGACCCCAGGCAGGAGACAATGCCAATGCCCGTGATCAGGGCGTCGCGCTCATGCGCCATGATGGAATTCCTCGGGTAGGCCGACGCGGCGCGCGGTGTCCAGCATTGCCGCTTTCAGCGTCTCATTCGGGAACGGCACGACGCCGTAGCGGATTTCCGCCTCTGTCACCTTCTTACCGCCGGAGGTGATGCCGGCCTTGACCACTGCGTAGCCAGATCCTTCGTGGGTCAGTGTCGCCTCGACGATCAGCGGTTGGCCGGGTGCGACGAAGGTCCGCATCTTGGCCTTCTCGACCTGCATCAGGAACGGCATTTTCTCGCAATGCTGGCAGGCCAGCACCAGCCAGCCGCCGGTCTGGGCCATCGTCTCGATCAGCAACACCCCGGGCATGATCGGGTAGCCGGGAAAGTGGCCCTCGAACACCGGGGACTGGTCCGGGACCTGGCAGGCGGTTACGATCCGCTTGCCGGGTACGTCCAGATCGGTGATCCGATCGATCATCTGGAAGTATTCCAGGCGCATCCGGTCACCGTTTCATTATATTAAAAAATCCAGGTCAGGCCTTGGCGGCAACCAGCTTGTCGATGTTGCTGCACAGGTTCTTTAGAACGAAATACTCGTCCGTCGTCACCTTTCCGGCGTTCACATCGGCGGTCCACTGCTCCAGCGGCATTTTGATGCCGAAAGCCTTGTCGATGGCGAAGGCAACGTCCAGGAAGTCAAGGCTGTCGATGCCGAGATCGTTGATGGCATGGCTTTCCGGCGTGATCTTGTCCGGCTCGATGTCGCAGGTGTCGGAGATGATTCCCGCCACGGTTTCGTAAGTCGTTGCCATGCCTAGCCCCTGATAAAGTCGCGCGGCACTATCATTGTCGCCCGCCCGGTGCAAGAGTCGAGCGTGTTAAGCGGTTTTCATTCAGCGAACCGGCTGAACCAGCCTTAGTACGCCTTGACATTTTTCCTACATTCACCTACGAATGTGGAATGGAAACCCAGACCGCTCCCATGGACCTCTCGGCGCAGGCCCGCCGTCATCTCATGCACACGCTGATCGCCCTGCTCCCGCCGCCGATCGAGGACACGCCGGAAGCCATCCTCGCCCGAAACAACGCCGCCGCGGCCAGGATCGCCGCCCTCGCCCCGACAAACGCCGACCAGGCCGAACTCGCCGCGCAATGCGTCGCCGCCCGCGCTCAGGCGGAAGACCTGATGCGCCTGATCCGCCTGCACGCCGCGGACATAAATCTGGTCGTCAAACTCAACGCCCAATGCGCCGCGATGTTCCGCGCGTCGCTGGCCGCCCACAACCGCCTGCTCCGCGAACAACGCCGCCGCCGCGAACAGCCGCCAGCGGACAAAAGCGAACGGACCGCCCAAACCGCCGCGCCCGCCGCCCTCCGGCCGCCGTCAGTCCCAAAAACAGAGACAAAATCCCAGCCGTCGAAAAACGAGACGCCCGGGAGACGCCCCGAACCGGACCCCCGCACGATCGCCTGTATTAACGCCCTCATCGACGCAGCGACGTCGTCGGCTCGCCCGGGCCTGCCGCTACCCCGCGTGCCGCGCCATGATATCCCGCCCCAACAGCAATCGGCCCAACGACAGACGGCGATATAGACGCGTCACTCGGCAGGGATAGCGCACCCTTCATCGTCATTGCGGGCGAAGGCCCGCATCCGTGCCTTGCAAGGCCGATCCGGGAAAAGGCGCGAATGACGGGCCTGCGTCCGTCGCAACGAACCGCACCGACCGCGCTTCAATCGAAGCCGTCATTCCCGAGTGCCCCGTCAGACGCCGAAGCCGCGGTTGGCCGGCGTGGATCGTCCGCAAGCGCACAAAGGCCCGCCAACGGTGCCGCATCGCGGCTTCGCGGCCCTTCGCGCCCTTCCCGGCAAAAATCAAGACCGAACGACCCACCTCGCTGGCGGTTCTGGCGCACGGTCGTCTCACGCTGGGCCGACCGACGGCACCTCCCGGCAGTCGGCGTTCGGCCCGCCCCATTGGAACGCCACGCGAAACAATCGGCTCGCTTGAACGGGATCGCCGGCCTCTCATGGTCATGACAGGCTGCATCGATCGAAGCGGCTATGCCCGCACGTTTCCCGAACGCAACGGGCCGCTCCGCCCGCAACCCCACAGCCAGCGCAGCCGCCGCACCCGGTCCGGCGGTTCGGACACCGCCGGACCGGGGCGGCTAGAACAGCGAATAACCCCCATCGATCACGAACGTGTCGCCGGTATGGTACTGCGACGCCGAACTCATCAGGTACACCGCGATGCCGCCGAAATCGTCGCCCTCGCCCCAGCGCCGCATCGGCACGCGCGGCAGCACCTTGGTCTTGAACCCGTCGGTGTTCACGGCATTCGCCGTCATATTGGTCGAAATCCACCCCGGCAGGATCGAGTGCGCCCGAACGCCATAGCGGGCGAACTCCACCGCCATGGCCTTGACCATGGAAATCATCCCGCCCTTGGTCGCGGCATAATGCTCGCTGCGCGGCGCCGCCTCGATCGCGGCCAGGGAGGCGGTACCAGCCAGGACACCGCCGCCGCCGCGTTCCACCATGTGACGGGCAGCGGTGCGGAAGGTGTAGAACGCGCCGTCCAGATTGACGCGGGTAACGCGGTGCCACTCCTCGCTGGTCATTTCCAAGAAGGACTTGCCGCCCCGGCCGGAGACCCCGGCATTGGCAAAGCAGCCATCGACCCGTCCGAATGCCGCCAGGGTCTTGGCGAACGCCGCCTCCACCGCCGCTTCGTCGCCGACGTCGCATTCCAGCGCCTGGACCTTGCGGCCGGTCGCGGACAGCTTTTCCGCCGCCGCCGCGTTCTTCGCCGCGTTGGTGCCCCAGATGGCGATGTCGGCGCCCGCCTGCGCCATCGCCATGGCCATCCCCAGGCCGATGCCGCTGTTGCCGCCTGTCACCAGGGCCACCTTGCCCGTCAGATCGAATGGACTGTACGCCATGATGCCGTCTCCTTCCCGTATGTGTGCGGCCCTGTGTAACAGGCGAACATTGGCAGGTGAACAGATCGCGCTTACGCTTTCAGCAAAAGGAGCCCGTCCCATGATCCTGACCGCGGACAGCACCGTCGCTCATGCGACATCCCGCCGCAAAACCCATAATGGCTGGCACACCACCTTCATCGGCAAGAACCGCAACACCCTGGCCGAGGGCGAGGCCGCGCCGCCGGACCAGGGCCTGTATCCGATGGCCTTCCTGGTGGAGAAAGAGGCTGGCGCGATCGTGCATCCGCACTTCCATCAGGCGGACCAGTATCAGGTTGTAGTGCGGGGCTCCGGCCGGCTGGGCGTCCACGACGTCGCCAGCGTCGCGGTGCATTACACCGATGCCTACTCCGCCTACGGCCCGATCGTCGCCGCCGGGGACGGTGTCGCGTGGTTCACCCTGCGCAACACCTGGGATCCCGGCGCCCGCTATATGCCCGAACACCGCCGCCAGTTGCGCGAGGCACGGGCGAAGTTCCAGCACCGCGAGGCCACCTGCGGTCCCCTGGAGCCGCTGACCGCCGGCGCACTCGCCGCACTGACATCCTCCTCTGGCGGCGCGGTGATCGCGCAGACCCCCGATGGGCTCGGTTCGTGGCGCTATACCGTGGCGGCGGGCGGATCGGTCACCGGCCCCGATCCATCCATCGGCGGCGGTCAGTTCTGGCTGGTGTCGGCCGGGTCCGCCGCCGTGCCGAACGGTGCGTGGCTGCCGCCGCAATCGGTGGTGTTCGTGGCGCCGGAGGATGCGGCGGCGACCATGCTCGCCGGTCCCGGCGGCGCGGACCTGATCTGCATGCAGTTCCCGAAGCGTGCCGGGCAGCAGTAGCCTCGACCACCTGACTCTGCGATACCTGACCTCATAGCTTTCTGATCCGGAGACTCCATGGCATTCGTCAAGTGGCTGGCAGTGTTGCCCTTTCTAGGTATCCTCGTGGGCGTCCCACTGCTGAATCAGGTTCAGCCGCTGGTGCTGGGCATGCCGCTGATCCTGGCCTGGATCGTGATGTGGATCGTGTTGACCGCTGTCATCATGGGAATCATCTACCTCTGCGATCCAGCGAACCGCGACCCGGCGGAGCCACGCGCATGAGCGCCGCTCTGGATATCATCGTCGTAACGATCGCCGCCGTCCTCTGCCTCGGCCTGCTGGCGCGGCGCGGCAAGGACATGAACCTCGAACAATGGAGCGTCGGCGGACGCGGCTTCGGCACCATCCTGGTGTTCGTGCTGATGGCGGGGGAGATTTACACCACCTTCACCTTCCTCGGCGGCAGCGGCTTCGCCTACGGCCATGGCGCGCCGGTATTCTACATCCTGTCCTACGGCTGTCTCGCCTACATCATCTCTTATTGGATGCTGCCGCCGATCTGGCGCTATGCGAAACAGCACCGGCTGATCGCCCAGCCGGACTTCTTCGCGCATAAATACGACAGTCCGGCACTCGGGATTCTGGTCGCCCTGGTCGGCATCGTCGCGCTGATCCCGTATCTGGTGCTGCAACTCAAGGGCCTGGGCATCATCGTCGATGCGGCGGCGTATGGCGCGATCTCCCCGACGTTGGCGATTTGGATCGGGGCGGGGGTGGTCACCGTCTATGTGATGGTGTCGGGCGTGCATGGGTCGGCATGGACGGCGGTGCTGAAGGATACGCTGATCCTGGCGGTCGTGCTGTTCCTGGGGATCTATCTGCCGATCCATTATTACGGCGGCTACTCCCCCATGTTCAACGCCATCGACGCCGCCAAACCGGGTTTCCTGGCCTTGCCGGCGAAAGGTGAGAGCGTGGCATGGTTTGACTCCACGGTGCTGCTGACCGCCCTGGGCTTTTACATGTGGCCGCATTCCTTCGGGTCGCTGTTCACCGCGAAAGAGGAGCGTGCGTTCCGCCGCAACGCGGTGATGATGCCGGTGTATCAGTTGATCCTGCTGTTCGTGTTCTTCGTCGGGTTCGCGGCGATCCTGAAGGTGCCGGGGCTGAAAGGGCCGGAGATCGACCTGTCGCTGCTGCGCCTGTCGGTACAGACCTTCGATCCGTGGTTCGTCGGCGTCATCGGCGCGGCCGGGGTGCTCACCGCCCTGGTTCCGGGTTCGATGATCCTGATCGCGGCTGCCACCTTGCTGGCGAACAATATCTTCCGAGCGGTGCGGCCTCAGGCGAGCGATGCCACGGTGTCGCTGGTGGCGAAGTCGTTGGTGCCGGTCGTCGCCCTGGTGTCGGTCATCTTCACGTTGCAGGGCGGCACCACGATCGTTGCCCTGCTGCTGATGGGATATGCCTTCGTCACCCAGTTGTTCCCGACGCTGATCGCCAGCCTGCTGCCGCGCAACCCGGTCACACGACAGGGTGCTATCGCCGGCATCTGCGTTGGCGTGGCGACTGTCGCGGCCACCAGCCTGACGCATACCACGGTGGCGATGCTGTTCCCGGCCCTGCCGGAGGCATTGCGCGATCTGAACATCGGGATCGTCGCACTGATACTGAACACAGCCACCGTGGCGGTGGTCAGCGCCCTGACCCGTCGGCGTGTTGCGTTCGCCTAAGGGGCATGAAGACACTTCTGATCGTCTGGCATTCCGTCACCGGCGGAACCCGCCAGATGGCGGAAAGTGCCGCGGCGTGCGGTGAGCCGGGTATTGCTGTGAGGTTGCTTCGCGCCGCCGAGGCCGGCCCGGACGACGTGCTGGCCGCCGATGGCTACATCTTCGCCACGCCGGAAAACCTGGCGGCGATGGCCGGCGCGATGAAGGACTTCTTCGACCGCACCTATTACCCGTCGTTGGATCGCCTCAACGGCCGCCCTTACGCCACCATGGTCTGCGCCGGCAGCGACGGCCACAACGCCGCCCGCCAGATCGCCAGGATCGCCACCGGCTGGCGGCTGCGCCCGGTCGCCGGCCCGTTGATCGTCTGCACCCGGGCGCAAACGCCAGAGGCGATCGCCGCGCCCAAGATCGTGCCGCCGACCGACCTCGCCCGGTGTCGCGACCTCGGTGCTGTCTTGGCCGCCGGCCTGGCCGAGGGCATATTTTGAAGCCGCTACTCCGCCGCTGCCCGGGACGAACCGATGGCGGTGTTGACGCGGGGCAGGACCTGCTCCGCCGCCAGGATCATGGATCGCCGGCCCAGGTCCGGGTCCGCCCAGTCCTTTCCTGCATACAGCAGGGTTCCGAAATCGCCGATTTCCTCGCGGAATGCCAGCACATCGTCGGCTACCTTGTCCGGGGTGCCCCAGACGATCAGCTTCTCGCAGACGTAGTCCAGTGTAACCTCGTCATCGGGCTGGTCCGCATGGGTCTTGAAGAGCATCAGCCGCCCGTTCTTCTTCAGTTTGGTAAACAGCGATTTGTAATACTGCCGGTACGGACTGTTCGGTTCGGTTGCATAACGCCTGGCGGTGGCAAGGTCGTCGGCCACGCACAGGCTTTTGGCGACGCGCCAGTTCGCGGGATCGGCTGCCCGCCCGCCCATCGCGCAGCCCTCCTGGTATTTCGGCCAATGCGTCTTGACCCATTTCGGCAGCAGGAAGTTGGCGGAAATCGCGTCCCACCCGCGCGCGGCGGCCTGCGCCACGCCGGCGGAGTGCGGCGATACCGCGGTGACGACGATCGGCGGATGCGGGCGTTGCAGCGGCTTGCCGATGAAGCCCTGGCCGATCTCCGCCATCAGGGTCTTTTCGGTCGAAATTTTCCAGTATTTGCCTTCAAGATTATAGGGCGGCTCGCCGGTCCAGAGCGCCAGGACCATCTCGATGCCCTCCAGGAACATCGCCGCGCGGTCCTGCCCCAGATTGCCGAACACCTCGGCGTCGGACAACAGGCCGCCGGGGCTGATGCCGAAGATGAAGCGCCCGTCCAGCAAATGGTCCAGCATCGCCAGTTGGCCCGCCACGGCGGCGGGATGGGCGTTTGGCATATTCACCGTGCCGGTGCCCAGGCGAATGGTCTTGGTGGCGCTCGCCAAGGTGGCGATGAACATGGCGCAGGAGGTGATGTTCTCCGCCGCGTCGGTCACATGCTCGCCGCACAGGCCTTCGACGTAGCCCAGTTCGTCAGCCAGGATGAAAGCCTCCCGGTCCTCGCGCAGGCTCTGGCGCCAGTCCTTGCCGAGGGGGTGGATGGGCATGGTGAAGAAGCCGAGTTTCATGGATGCTCCCTGGCGTACGAACCGCGTGGCAGGCGGGAAACCACCTGTCGCGGAAATCGCATGTTCCGCCGGGGTCTCTCGGGATGCGTGATACACGGGTTCCCGAACCGCGGAAATATGCCCAACCGCCTGGTTCGGCGGCTTGCATCGGATGGGCGCAACTTGCCAGCGGCCCGTTCCGTGCGTTTGATCTCTGCCGGGAAGAATTGGAGGGAACGATGGACTTCGAACAGATCGCCTATGAGGTTAAGGGCACCACCGCGATCGTAACGCTCAACCGGCCGGAGCGGCGGAACGCGTTGAGCGGTAAGCTGCTGCGGGAACTGAACGCGGCGCTGAAAGAGGCGGACGAATACAACCCGGTGCATTGCGTGGTGCTGCGCGGGGCAGGGCCGCACTTCTGCGCGGGTGCGGATTTGAACGAGTTCTCCTCCGGGCGCGGGCCGGAGTATCGCGGCCGGTCGGAAATCGACGACGATGTCTGGCGGCTGGAGCAGGGACAGAAGCTGCGGATCGAACTGTTCGACATGCACAAGCCGGTGATCGCGCAGGTGCATGGAACGTGCATCGGCATCGGCACGGAACTGGCCTGGTTCTGCGACATGGTCATCGTCGCCGACGATGCCCGGATCGGCTTTCCGCCGGTGCGCGATCTGGGGACTCCGCCGGGCAGCATGTGGCTGTATCATTGCGGGCCGCAATGGGCGAAACGGCTGTTGTTGACTGGGGATTCACTGACCGGCACGGACGCTGTGGAGATCGGGCTGGCACTGAAGTCCTATCCGGCGGCGGAATTGGAGGCGGAGGTGATGCGGCTGGCCGATCGCATGGGACTGGTGGACCCGCATTTGCTGTCGGCCAACAAGCGGATGGTGAATTTGGGCCTGGAACTGATGGGCGCGCGGACGTTGCAACGCATCGGGTCGGAGATCGACGCGCGCGGGCACCTGGCCCCCAAGGCGATGGCGTTCAAGGCGACGATGCGGGAGCACGGGGTGAAGCACGCATTTCAGCAGCGGGATGCGGCCTTTGGCAGCGGGTATGCGGCGGTGAAGGGGCGGGACCCGGATTAGGCGCGGTGGCCGTTACGCCTGCGTCCATGCTCGTCCCTGGTTCGACTGGCGTTTCATAGCGGCTTACGGCCGGGTGAGACGCCACCGAACCCCGGCCTATGGCGATGAGACCAGTCTCTCGTTCGGAAGTGCTCGGGTCGTCGGGAACGGCCCCGGCCTCTGCTTCCATTGCTGCGCGCGGCACGAATGTGGAGGGCACAATGGGTCCTGTCGGAGCGTGGGTGGGCATTGAATGAGCCCGTGACGATCCCATATCCCGCAACAGGATATCGTTACTACCTTTTTATACCCCGACTCATTGAAAATCCGCGTTGGCCTCTTGCCAACCCTGCCTGAGGCGATTCTGCTGCCTCCATGATCCGCCCCGGCTTTCTTGACAGCGAATCCCGACGCGACCTGATTGAGTTGGCGCGCGATGGCTCGATCGCGCATCGCTTGGCGCGGCGGGCGAACGC
>JAJZEV010000338.1 GCA_021805665.1 Pseudomonadota bacterium | reverse complement strand
AACGCGTCCCAGCCCTCGGGCGCGCCCCAGACCTTGATGGCGTCGGTCATCGCGCCAGATATGCCCGCATGCGGACCAGCATTGGGGTTTCCTTTTCGGGCGGAATCGGTTCGCGGCCGGTCAGCCAATCGGCCAGATCGGTGTCTTGCAACTCCATCACCGCTTCCAACGCATCGACATCGGCCTCGGTTAGGTGATCGTAGTGCGCGCGCACGAAGCCCCCGATCATCAGATCGTTTTCGAACGTGCCGCGATGGTTCGCGCGGAACAACAGGCGCCGGCGCCGTGTTTCCGGCGCTGAGTGATCTGGATCAGTCATTTACCGGCTGTCATATAACGGTGCGCCTGCTACCTGTCAGCCCGTGAACGCCGATACGCTTGCCCCACTTTTCGCGCCCCTGACCAGTCTGCACGGCATAGGCCCTGCCGTCGCCGGCCTGATCGCGCGCGCGGCGGGCGGCAGCCGGGTGATCGATCTGCTGTTTCATATGCCAGAATCTTACCTGGATCGCAGCGCGAAGCCCAGCATCCGGGATGCCAAAGCCGGGACTGTGGCAACCCTGACGGTGGAAGTGGTGCGGCACGAACGTCCCGCCGCATCCCGCCAGCCCTGGCGCATCGTCGTCAAGGACGAGACCGGCGCAGCCGAAATCGTGTTCTTCCGCTTTACCCGGGAGGCGCAGACTCCGCCCGGCACCCGGATCGCCGTTTCCGGCAAGCTGGACATGTTCAACGGGCGACTGACCATCGCCCATCCCGACCATCTTGTTCCCGCGGAACAGGCCGGCCGCATCCCGGCGATCGAACCGGTCTGGCCGCTGACCGCCGGTTTGTGGCCGCGACAGATCGCGGCGGGCCTTGCACAGGCGCTGGCGATGGTGCCGGATTTTCCCGAATGGCACGATCCGGCCCTGCTGAAGCGGGAGGGATGGGCGCCGTTCGGACAGGCGATTCGCGCGGTGCAGGCGCCGGGTGACGGCGAACCGCACAAGCGCATGCGGGGGCGGCTGGCCTACGACGAATTGCTGGCCGGGCAGGTCGCCATGGCGCTGATCCGCGGCCGGGTGCGCGCACGCTCCGGCGTGCCGTTGATCGGGGATTCGCACCTGCGCGACGAGGCGATGCGCCGCTTCGGCTTCGCGATGACCGCGTCCCAGGAAAAGGCGCTGCGGGAGATCGACGCCGACCTCACCTCTCCGCGCCGGATGCTGCGGCTGCTGCAAGGCGATGTCGGGTCGGGCAAGACGCTGGTCGCGCTGCTGGCGATGCTGCGTGCGGTGGAGGCGGGCAAACAGGCGGCGCTGATGGCGCCGACCGAGGTGCTGGCAAAACAGCATCACCGCACGCTGTCCCGCCTGTGCCCGGTGCCCGTCGCGCTGCTGACCGGGTCGGTGAAGGGCAAGGAGCGTCAGACGCTGCTTCGCGGGGTCAAGGACGGCAGCATCCGGATGGTCGTTGGCACCCATGCGCTGTTCCAGGACGCCGTGGACTATCGCGATCTGGCGGTCGCCGTGATCGACGAACAGCATCGGTTCGGAGTCAATCAGCGCCTGACGCTGGGCGGAAAGGGTGAGCACACCGACGTTCTGGTGATGACGGCGACGCCGATCCCCAGGACGCTGCTGCTGACACAGTGGGGCGAGATGGATGTCAGCCGCCTGACCGAAAAACCCGCCGGCCGGTTGCCGATTCGCACCACGCTGCACTCGCTGGGCACCATGCCGACCGTGCTGGAGGGCATCGCGCGCAAGCTGGATGAAGGCGCCCAGGTCTATTGGGTCTGTCCGTTGGTCGCCGAAAGCGAGGCATTGGACGTTGCCGCCGCCGAGGATCGATTCGTGGACCTGCGCAACCGCTTCGGCGACCAGGTGGGTTTGGCGCACGGCCAGCAAACGCCGGAGGTGCGCGATGCCGCCTTGGCCGCTTTTGCCGCGGGAACCATCCGCCTGCTGGTGGCGACCACGGTCGTCGAGGTCGGCGTCGATGTTCCCACCGCCTCGGTGATGGTGATCGAACATGCCGAACGCTTCGGGCTCGCCCAGTTGCATCAGCTTCGCGGCCGCGTCGGACGCGGTGCCGAGGCCAGCTTCTGCCTGCTGCTGCACGAGGATCACGTCACCGAGATCGCCCGCCGCCGCCTGACCCTGCTGCGCGACACCGACGACGGCTTCCTGATCGCCGACGAAGACTATCGCCTGCGCGGCGGCGGCGATGCACTGGGCACGCGCCAGGCCGGGCTTCCCGGCTACAAACTGGCCGATCCGGACGCGCACGAGCATCTGTTGCACATGGCCCACCGCGACGCCGCCGTGCTGCTGTCGCGCGACCCCAAACTGGAAACACCGCGAGGCCAGGCCGTACGGATGCTGCTGCGGCTGTTCGAACGGCACGCCGCGATGAAGACGCTGGCGGCCGGGTGAAGCTCAACGAGCTTCCTTCACCAACGAATTGAGCCGGTCAACCAACCTTCCGGAACTTCCTCAGCGAGCGCAAATTATCCGGAACCGGATCGTTCGGAAATAGTTGCGGCCACTGTGTCCATGACACTTCGCCCACATAAATATCGCCACGGCTGTCCACACACAGACCATGGGGCGCCATGAACTGATCGATCCCAAGCCCCGCGCACAGACCGCCAAGCCGAGCGAGGCGCTTGCCGGTATGATCGACGATACTGAGGCGGGGGCCGAGATTCGGGGCGTCGCGGTTCACCCGTTGCACCGGACCCAGTTCGCCTATGTAACAAACCGGACATTTCCCGGCGGGCATGAATAATCCGCACGGCCGATGCAGATTGTTCCACTGGGTTTCGTATCGTCCGTTACCATCGAAGACCTGAACGCGATGATTCTCCCGATCCGCGACATAGACCCAGCCATCGGCATCGCAGGTGATGTTGTGGGCGATGTTGAACTCCCCGGGGTCGCTGCCCGATCCGCCCCAGGACAGCAGCAACCTTCCATCCGGGGCGAATTTGTGAATCCGCGCGTTGCCGTACCCGTCGGAGACATAGATGTCGCCGTTCGGCGCCATCGCGGTGTGCGTGCAGCGGTGGAACGGTTCGCCGCCCATATACGGTGCCGGTTTGCCGGATGTGCCAAGGGTCAGCAGAACCTTGCCGCCCGGGCTGCACTGCCGGACGGTGTGGTCGCCATCGTCGGTCAGCCACAGCGTCTCATCCGGCGCCACGAACACGCCATGGGCGCGCGGAAACAGCCCCTCCCCCCATGCGCGCAGGAAATTGCCGTCGCGGTCGAACACCATCATCGGATGTTCGCCGCGGTTGAAGACATAGACGTTGTCCTTGCTGTCCACGCCGATGCCGCCGATTTCCTTGAACGACCATCCCGGAGGGAGTTTCGCCCAGTCCTCGACCGGTTCGTAGATGTAGTCGCCGCTGCCCAAGGTGACCATGGACGTTTCCCCTGCTTATGCGCCGTCGAAACTCTGTCACGGGACGCTATGGCAAGGCCAGCCCTCCGCCGTCGATCGGCAAGGCATGGCCGGTGATCCCCCGGGCTTCGGGCCGCAGCAGCCACATCACCGCGTCGGCGATTTCGGCAGGGTGGGCGATCCGGCCGGTCGGCACGCCTGCCGCGGCCTGTTGGGCGGTGATCCCCAACTCGGCATAGCGTTGTTCGGCCATTTCGGTTTCGACCCAGCCGGGACACAGCGCGTTCACCGTGATGCCGCGGGGCGCCAGCGCCAGCGCCAGTGCGCGGGTAAAGCCCACAACTCCGTGTTTGGCCGCGCAATAGGCGGTCTGGTCGGGCACGCCGCGCAGCCCCAGCACCGAGGCGATGTTAACGATTCGCCCGCTGCCATCCGGCAACAACGGCGCGGCTTCCTTGCAGCAGTGATAGGTGCCATGCAGATTGGACCCGATGATAGCGTGCCACAGCGCATCGTCGCCATCCAGCCTGTTCGCCCCGGCGATACCAGCGCAGTTCACTAGCGCGTCCACCCGGTCCAGAGCGTGGAACACCCGCTTCACCGCCGCCGCATCTGCAACATCGCACGCAGCGAACCGATGCGGCGACGGTTCGAGATGGCGCGCCACCACCACCACCTCCCACCCCTCCATCGCCATCCGATCCGCCACCGCTCGGCCGATTCCCCTGGTTCCACCGGTCACGACACCCCGCTTCATTGTGCCGTCCCGCCGCCGTCCACCGGCAGGATCACCCCGGTGACGAAGGACGCCGCATCCGATGCCAGAAACGCTACCGCGGACGCGATCTCCAACGGGTTGGCGAAGCGGCCCAACGGCACGCCGGCCTGGTAGGCATCGGCTGACGAAACGGGGAAACGATCCGGGTATTTCGCCGACAGATCGCCGATCACAGTATCCAGCATCGCGGTTTGGGTCGAACCCGGTGCGATACAATTCACCCGAATCCCGAACCTGGCCCAGTCCAAAGCCGCGGATCGCGACAACTGCGCGATCGCGGCTTTCGACGCGCCATAGGCAGCACTGACCTGCTTGCCGATCAGCGCCTGATCGGACGCAATGTTGACGATCGCCCCCCGCCTGCGTTCCGCCATGCCCGGTAACACCGCCCGCATCAGCGCATAAGCGGCGAGGAAATTGACCCGGAACACACGTTCCGTCTCCGCCAGCGAGGTTTCGGTGACACTGCCCAGAACGGTCACCCCGGCGTTGTTCACCAGGATATCGACCGGCCCGTTCGCCGCGATCAGGGCCGCCAGCCGGGCTTCCAGTGTCGCCGTGTCCGACAGATCGAAATCGGGCAGGTCCAGGCCGATCACCTCCACGCCGTCGCGGGTCAGCGTGTCGTGGATGGCACCGCCGATGCCGCCGCGATGACCGGTGACGATCGCGCGCCGTCCGGCCAGGCCGTAACTCAATGACGATCCCATCTTGCCTCCTTACGGATCGGTGCCATTGTTGGCGTTACACCGAGGGAAGGAACCCATGCGATGCGCCGGTTAGCCGCGATCCTGTTTCTGTTATTGATTTCTGGCGCCGCGCGGGCGAATGACAAGGTCACCTTCGGATTGGACTGGAAGGCCGAGGCCGAATACGGGGGTTATTATCAGGCCGTTGCCACCGGGATTTATGCGAAGCACGGCCTGGATGTGACGATCCAGCAGGGTGGCCCGCAGGTCAACCATACGCAGTTGCTGCTGGCCGGGCGGCTGGATTTCAACATCTCCTCCAATTCGTTCACCGCGTTGAACTTCGTGAAAGAGAACATTCCATTCCGAGCGGTGGCGGGGATGTTTCAGAAGGATCCATCGGTGCTGATCGCCCACCCCGGAGTCGGCAACGACAGCTTCCCGGCGCTGAAGGGCAAGCCGATCATGATCAGCGGCGATACCCGCGTGGGCTGGTGGACGTTCCTGAAAGCCCGGTTCGGCTACACCGACACCCAGATCCGGCCCTATACCTTCAATCTGGCGCCATTCCTGGCGGATAAGAATGCCGTCCAGCAGGGCTACCTGGGATCGGAACCGTTTTCCGTGGAGCAGGAGGCGCACTTCAAGCCGGTGATCCTGCTGGTGGCCGATGCCGGGTTCAAGGGTTACGCCAGCATGATCGCGACATCCGACAAGAACATCCAACAGCATCCAGATCTGGTGAAGCGGTTCATCGATGCCTCGATCGAGGGCTGGTATTCCTATCTCTATGGCGACCCGGCCCCGGCGAATGCGCTGATCAAGCAAGCCAATCCCGAAATGACCGACGCCCTGATCGCCTACGGGATCGGCTCGCTGAAGGCCTATGGAATTTTGGATTCAGGCGATGCGCTGACCAAGGGTATCGGTGCGATGGACGCCAACCGCTGGGCGGAGTTCTACAAGGCCGTCGCCGAAGCCGGCGTCTATTCCAGCGACCTGGACGTGACCAAGGCCTATACCTTGCAGTTCGTGAACCAGAAAGTCGGGATGGATATGAAGCATTGAGGACGGCCTCCCGCGTCGCCCGATGCTGACCATCGGCCATGTCGGCCGCCGTTTTGCCGGCGGTGTCGAAGCTCTGCGCGATACCTCCCTGCGTCTGACCGAGGGCGATTTCGTTGCGCTGCTGGGTCCGTCCGGATGCGGCAAATCCACTTTGCTGCGGCTGATTGCCGGATTGGACCAGCCGGATGACGGCGCGTTGACATGGGACGGCAGACCGCCCGCGGCCGGCGATATAGGCTACGTGTTTCAGGATGCCACCCTGCTGCCCTGGGCAACGGCCGAGGACAATGTGTTCCTGCCGCTGCGCCTGCGCGGCCAGGGCCGCGACGATGCGATGCCGCAAGTCCATGCCGTGCTGCGTCGCGTAGGACTTGCCGGCTTCGAGAAGTCTCGACCGCGCCAACTCTCTGGCGGGATGCGCATGCGCGTGTCCATCGCCCGGGCGCTGGTGACCCGGCCTCGCCTGCTGCTGATGGATGAACCCTTCGCCGCGCTGGACGAATTCACCCGCCACAAGCTGCAGGCCGATCTGCTGGAAGTCTGGCGCGATGCCGGCTGCACCGTGGTCTTCGTCACCCACTCCATCTACGAGGCCGCGTTCCTGGCGCGCCGGATCGTGCTGATGACGCCCCGGCCCGGACGCATCGACCGGGAAATCACATCAACCTTGACCCAAAGCCCGCAAACACGCCTGGACCCGGCCTATGCCGCGCTGGTGGCCGAAACAACGCGCGGCATGGAAAGCGCATTGCAATGAAGTGGGCACCCGCCCTGTTCGGCTTGCTGGCACTGGCGCTGTGGGAAGCCGCGGTGCGGATCGGCGACGTGCCGGTCTATATCCTGCCCGGTCCTATCGCCGTGGCCAGCGCGTTCGTCGCCGATCCTGTCGGTTTGTTGCAATCCCTGGCCTCGACCCTGTTCGTCACCTTCGCGGCGCTGCTCGTCGCGGCGGTGCTGGGCGTGGCCATGGCGGTAGGAATGTCGGCCAGCCGTCTGGCGCAGGCAGCGATCCAGCCCTGGGCGGTGGCGCTGCAGGTGACCCCGCTGCCAGCCATCGCCCCACTGATTATCATTTGGGTAGGGGAGCCGTTCGCCGCCCTGGTAGTCTGCGCCACCATCATCGCGTTCTTCCCGCTGTTCGCCAACACCGCCACCGGGCTGGCCTCGCCGCCGCCGGAACTGAACGACCTGTTCCGGCTGTATGGCGCCAGCCGCTGGCGCACCATGGCGTTGCTGCGGCTGCCCGCCGCCCTACCCTATTTCCTGTCCGGTCTGCGCATTTCCGGCGGTTTGGCGCTGGTGGGCGCGGTGGTGGCGGAACTGGTCGCGGGAACGGGCGGTTTCGCCTCCGGCCTGGCATACCGCATCCTGGAGGCCAGCTTCCGGCTGGAAATGCCAAGGATGTTCGCCGCCTTGTTCCTGCTGGCCCTGGCCGGGATTTTGCTGAACTTCGGCCTGGGCGCCGCGGGTCAGGCGATCCTGCGGCGCAGGGGGTTGGCATGAATCATCTGCTGATTTTCGGGCTGGGCTATACCGGATCCGCCATCGCCACGGTGGCCTCGCAGGCCCGATTTCAGGTGACAGCCACCAGCCGCCGAGGATTGGATGGAACCATCCGCTTCGATTCGGCCGAACCGGCGATCCAATCCGCCACCCATATCCTGACCACGGCAGCACCCGACGAGGCGGGCGACCCTGTCCTTACCCAATATGCCGCCGCGATCCGCGCCGCCCCGCTGCTGCGATGGATCGGCTATCTGTCCAGCACCGTGGTGTATGGCAACCGAGCGGGCGGCTGGGTGGACGAGGATACGGAGCCAGCGCCGTCGCAGCCCCGCGGGCAGCGGCGGCTGGACGCCGAAACCGCCTGGGCAGGCTATGCCGGCGAGACCGCCGTGGACATCTTCCGCCTCGCCGGCATCTACGGCCCCGGCCGCTCCGCCTTCGACGACCTTCGCGCCGGAACCGCTCGGCGGATGGACAAGCCAGGGCACCGGTTCGGGCGGATTCACCGCGACGATATAGCCCGAACCGTGGTGGCGGCCATGATGCAGGATCGCCCGCCGGGCCAGCGCGTGCTGAACCTCACCGACGATGAACCCTCGGAAAGTGCCGCCGTGGTCACCGAAGCGGCTGCCCTGCTGGGGGTCGCGCCGCCGCCAGTGGTCGCCTTCGCCGACGCACTTCCAACCATGAGCCCCATGGCCCGCAGCTTCTGGGCCGAAAACCGGCAGATCGCCAACGCGAAGACCAAGGCCGCACTGGGGATCGAGTGGCTGTATCCGACCTACCGCGAAGGCCTACGCGCCATCCTCGCCCACGAGCGTGGCAACCGTCTGCCGTAACACGGCCAAATCGGATGGCCGGGACAGCCGGTGATCGCCATCTTTCACCAGGATCACCTGGACATCCGGCGTTTCCGCCTGTTCGGCGATCCGCAACGCCAGTTCCCAAGGCACGTCCGGATCGGCCTGACCATGCAGCAAACGCATCGGGCATTGGATGGGCATCCGCCCGGTCAGCACCAGATGGTTGGCGCCGTCGCGGATCAGCTTCAACGTGATCGGGGTCGGGTCGCCGTACTGGCTGGGTACATACAGCACACCGTCGCGTTCCAGCACCGCCCGCTCCGCCGGTGCCATCGACTCCCACATCAGGCGCCGGGTGAAATCCGGCGCGGCGGCGATCCCAACCAGTGCGGCGACCCGCTCCGGCCGAGCTAAGGTCGTCAGCAGCGCGATCCAGCCGCCCATGGACGATCCAACCAGGATGAGCGGTCCCGAGGTCAGCGCATCGATCGCCGCCAGCGCATCCGCCGCCCACGCGCCGATGGTGCCATCCAGGAAGTCGCCGGAGCTGGCGCCGTGGCCCGAATAGTCGAACCGCAGCATCCCAATGCCACGTTCGGCGCAAAATGTGGCCAAAGCCGTCGCCTTGTCGCCGGTCATGTCGCTGCGAAACCCTGGCAGGAACACAACCGTCGGCCCACGGCCGTCCAGGCGAACCCAGGCGAGTTCGGTGCCATTGCCGCGATCCAGCCGGCCGGTGGTTTCAGTCATTCGGATGGAATCCCGTGTCGTCGTCAGTCGAATGCTGCCCGTGCTGGCATCTGGCGGCAAGCGTGTTACGAAGCGCCGATGCCTCCCTCACCCGATTCGCCGGTCGTGCTGCAGGTCCTCCCGTCCCTGGTCACCGGCGGGGTGGAACGCGGGACCGTGGAAATTGCCCAAGCCATTGCCGAAGCCGAGGCGACTGCGCTCGTCGCCAGCGCCGGCGGGCCGTTGGTGCGCCAGATCGAGCGCGCCGGGGGCGAGCACATTACCCTGCCACTGACGACCAAATCGCCGCTGGGCATCTGGCGCAACGCCGCCGCGCTGGAGGCTGCGATCCGGGACCGGAAAGTGTCTTTGGTGCATGCACGCTCCCGGGCGCCGGCATGGTCCGCCTGGCTGGCCTGCAGGCGGACGGGCGTGCCCTTCGTCACCACCTATCACGGCACCTACAGCGAGGGGCTGCCGTTCAAACGGCTGTACAACAGCGTGATGGCGCGCGGCCGGATCGTGATCGCCGCCAGCCACTTCATCGCCGACCTGGTGGCCGAACGCCACAAGGTCGATCGCGCGCGCATCAGGGTCATCCCGCGCGGTGTCGATCCGGCCATTTTCGACCCGGCCACCGTCGCCGGCAGCAGGATCGCCAAACTGGCGGCGGAATGGCGTCTGCCGGACGGTGTTCGCACCGTGGTGCTGCCCGGACGCCTGACCTCCTGGAAAGGCCATTCGGTGCTGCTGGAGGCCGTCGCCCGACTCGCGCGGCCGGACACGATGTGCGTCTTCGTCGGATCGCACCAGGGCCGCCACGGTTACGCCCGCGCGCTGGAAAACCAGGCCACGCGGCTGGGGATCGCCGAACAGGTGCGCCTGGTCGGCCAGTGCGACGACATGCCAGCAGCCATGTGCCTGTCCGATGTGGTCGTCCATGCCTCCACCAAACCCGAGGCGTTCGGACGCGTGGTGATCGAGGCGCAGGCCATGGGGCGCCCCGTCATCGCGTCCGACCTGGGTGGCCCGGTTGAAACGGTGCGGCACGGCGAAACCGGCTGGCGCGTGCGTCCGAACGATCCCATTGCCCTGGCCGATGCGATCGCCGTGGCGCTGGACCTCAGCCCGGAGGAGCGCGAGGCCCTGGGTCAGCGTGCCCGGGCGTCGGTGCCGACGGTCCGCGCGATGCAGGACGCGACGCTGGATGTTTACGAGGCGGTGCTGACCGGTTCGGCTTAAGGCGTCATAGCCAAGCAGCCTGATCTGGCGTGTAAAGCAGCGGCGCACGGCACCGATGGGCGCCGCTATGTCCGGCGTCGTTGCGCGCTACATCGAAGCCCCCGGGCGTTCGGGACCCGTCATCGATTGGTCTGTTTAGACTGACAGGCCGGCGCGGAGCGCGTTTGCGGCCGGGTTCGCGTCGTCCATGCCATTGTAGCCTTGGAAGCTGATCCGCACCCTGACCTGCCTTCCCCGGGCATAGACACCCCGATCCCGCAACGCATCCGCGACCGCTTGCGCGCGGGTTGAGGCGATACAGAAGCTGGCCCTGTACCAGGCGGGATCGCGCGACGTCATCGCCCGCACCCCGGCTGCGGCGAGTTCGTTCAGCAAAGCAACCGTCAGGGTCTGAACATGGCGCTGCCCATCCCGCATGTCGAACCGCGACAGATACGACAGTGCGGTGTTCAGCACATAACTCGGGCAAGGAGGGGGCTGATCGATGGCCAGGAACGCGCCCGCCGCAAGAAACCGCACCGGATGCGAGGAGCCAGGATGGCACTGGCGACCGCCCGCAAGGCCGCGATTTCATGTTCGCGCGGCGGCTTGCGGAGATTTCCACCACGCGCCAATCTACGACCAGGGAAACGATCCGCTGCTATTCGAACAGGAGAGCAAAACGGATGGGAACAAACTGGCTCGATGAATCAATCGTCGCCAGGCGTGGGATCGGTTGGGCGAACACGCCGCATCTGCACGACCTGACAGAAGCCGCGCAAGGCAAATACCATTACACAATCGGTCCATATTCGGATCCGGTGCTGACGGTTCGACCGGGAGACCGTATCCGTGTGGAAACACGGGACGCGTTCGAAGGCGCGATCCGCACCGAACAGGACAAACCGTCCGCCAGGCTGCGGATGCCGTTCGTCAATCCGCAGAACGGCCCGATCATGATCGATGGCGCCGAACCCGGCGACACCATCGCGGTGCATATCGAAACGATGCTGCCGCGCGGCGAAAATCCCCGCGGCACTTGCTGCATGATCCCGCATTTCGGCGCCTTGACCGGGATCGGGACGCTGAACGATCCCCTCCCCGAACTGACCCGCAAGGTCCATGTCGATGAAAAGCATGTGCGATGGAGCACCCGGGTCACGCTGCCGTACAGCCCGCATATCGGCACGTTGAGCACCAGCCCGGAGATCGACTCCATCAACTCGCTGACGCCGGATTCGCATGGCGGCAACATGGACCTGCCCGACATGGGGCCTGGCAGCATCACCTATCTGCCGGTGCGCTCCCCCGGTGCGCGGCTGTTCATCGGCGATGCGCACGCCTGCCAGGGCGATGGGGAGGTATGCGGCACCGCGGTCGAATTTCCATCCACCACGACGATCCGCATCGATGTCATCAAAGGCTGGACGATAGACTGGCCGCGGCTGGAGCGGGAGGATTTCATCATGGCGATCGGCAGCGCCCGCCCGCTGGAGGACGCCACCCGCATTGCTTACCGCGAACTGGTGCTGTGGATGGAGGCCGAATACGGCTTCGACCGGTGGGACGCATACATGATGCTCAGCCAGTGCGGTCGCGTCCGCCTGGGTAACTTTGTCGATCCGAAATACACCGTCGGCGCCGGAATCCTGAAATCCTGGCTGGCACAGTAGGGGAATTAACCATGGACCTTGGTCTCCGGGGCATGAAGGCCCTGATTACCGGCGGCACGAAGGGTATCGGCCGCGCCGTCGCCGAATTGTTCGCCGCCGAGGGCTGCGACGTGGCGATCTGTGCCCGCAATGCGGAGGAGGTCGGGGAGACCGTTACTGCCCTGTCTCAATATGGTATAAAGGCGGCCGGACGCGCTGTCGATGTCGGCGACGGACCCGCGCTGACGCAATGGGTCGCTGACGTCGGCGCCGAATTAGGCGGCATCGACATCGTCGTATCGAATGTCTCGGCCCTGGCGATCGGGCAGGACGAAGCCTCGTGGCAGGCCGAATTCAATACCGACATGATGGGCACCGTCCGTGCGGTGAATGCGGCGATGCCGTTCCTGGAACAATCCAAGGCGGCGTCGATCGTTGTTATCGCCTCGGTGTCCGGGCGGGAGGTCGATTTCGCCGCCGGTCCGTACGGCGTGTTCAAGGCCGCGCTGATTCATTACGCCAAGGGGCTGTCGTTCCAGTTGGCGGCGAAGAACATCCGGGTGAATGCACTGTCGCCCGGTAACACCTATTTCCCCGGCGGCGTGTGGGAAAAAATCGAACACGGGAACCCGGCGCTGTTCAAGGAAGCCCTGGCGCTGAACCCCACCGGACGAATGGGCAAACCCGAGGAAATGGCCCGCGGCGTGGTGTTTCTGGCCAGCCCGGCGGCCAGCTTCATCACCGGCACCAACCTTGTCGTCGATGGGGCACTGACCCGCGGTGTGCAGTTCTGAGGTCCGGCTGACGGCACATACCATGTATTGAAGGGCGCCACGATCATGAACCATATCGCCGCACACGACGCGACACCGGCCATTCGGCCGATCGGACCGACGTTCGGCGCCGAGGTAGCCGGAATGCCGATCCATGGTGACGTCAGTCCCGAACTGCTGCTCCAGTTCGTGTCTGCGTTGCATCGCTACCGGGTTCTGGTGGTGCCGCAAGCGAATGTAGGGCCGGCCGATCTGATTGCTTTCAGCCGGCGTTTCGGGCCGTTGGAAATCCACAGTCGGTTCGAAAGCACGCTGCCGGACCATCGGGAGGTGTTTTGCGTCGGCAATGTCGGTCAGGCGTCGTTTTCCCGCGGGATCGAGCAGTGGCACGCGGACAGTTCCTATCGCCCGGTGCCGTCCGATGCCTCATTATTCTACGGCGAGATCGTCCCGCCGGAAGGCGGCGACACGCTGTTCGCCGATGCCACGGCGGCCTACCGGTCGTTGGATTCCGGAATGAAACAACGGATCGATGGCCTGACCGCCGTCCATTCGCTGGAATCGTTGCGACGCTGGGGCCTTCGGCACAATCCCGATCGCGAGCAGGCAATCGATAACCGAGCGGATTCCTTCCCCCCGGTGCGTCATCCCCTGGTCCGCCGCCATCCCGTTACCGGCGCTCGGTCGCTCTTCGTCTGCCCGGCGGTGATCGACCATATCGAGGGCTTGCCGATCGACGAAAGCACCGCGCTGATCGACGCGTTGATTGCCCACATTGCCCAGCCGCGCACGGTCTATGTCCATCGCTGGAGCCAGGGCGATCTGGTGATGTGGGATAACCGGGCGGTGCTGCATACGGCGAGCTTGTTCGATCACATGCGGTATCGGCGGCTGATGTATCGCACAACGATAGCCGGCGACGCACCCGGTCTGTCGGAGTAGCGGGTAATATGGTGCTGCTGGAGGGGATTGAACTCTCGACCTCTCCCTTACCAAGGGCGCGGGCAACTTTCGGATTAGCTATCCATTTCATTATGATGTAGTCGCACTAATCGCGCCGTTCTCGGAATTTGCACAACTACGGGCTGCTCATGTTGACCAAGACGATATGCGTGCTCGATGGCTGCCAGATGCTCACCGTACTAGGCGGCCTGCCCGACGTAGAGCCCGACCTGATCCATACCCGCACAGCCGAAGGCCCAAGCCGCACCAAGGCGCTCGAGCAGCGTATAAGCCGCAAATCGAAACTCACTTCGCAGCAGCAGGCCGAGGCCCCCCAGCACCGCGCCGAAGGAGCGACACTGAGGGGGCTTGCCGACAACTACAACGTCGGCGTGGCGACGATTTCGAGCCTGGCATCATGACGGATAACCGCACCGTCGAGAGCCGGGGTGTACTGATGGGCCGCATCGGGGGGAAAAACACCGTGCCCGAACTGACCGTCCGGCGACTCCTGCACGGATTGGGCTATCGTTTCCGCCTGCACCGGAAGGCGTTGCCCGGAACCCCCGATATCGTCTTTCCCGGCCGTCGCAAGGCGATCTTCGTGCATGGGTGCTTCTGGCATGGTCACGGCTGTTCGATCGGTCGCCCTCCGAAATCCCGCCTCGATTACTGGCTGCCCAAGCTGGAGGCCAACAAACTACGCGACCAGGCAAAACGGGCCGAACTGGCCGCGATCGGCTGGAAAACTTTCATCGTCTGGCAATGCCAGATAAAGCAAATCGACGAACTGGCGGACGTGCTCGTCGCTTTCCTCGCCGAGGAAAATCCTGATCGACATGGGGGGGAACTGCTAGCGTGACTACAAGATACAGCGCGAGTAGAGCGGACGGGGATACAATGCGACCGATAGGAATCGATTTATTTGCGGGCGCTGGCGGCTTGAGCCTCGGTTTCGAGCAAGCCGGCTTCGATGTTGTCGCGGCTGTGGAAATCGATCCGATCCACTCGGCGGTGCATGCGTTCAATTTCCCGAATTGCGCCGTGCTCCCCCGATCGGTCGAAGGCTTGACCGGCGCTGCGATCCGCAAAGCGGCCGGAATCGGCAAGCGCCGGGTCGATATCGTGTTCGGCGGCGCGCCCTGTCAGGGCTTCTCCCTGATCGGGCATCGCGTGCTGGACGACCCGCGCAACAGCCTGGTGCGCGAGTTTGTCCGCATCGTCGATGAACTCAAGACGTCCTATTTCGTGTTCGAGAATGTGAAGGGTCTCACAGTCGGCCGGCACCGTGCTGTGCTGGACGAGTTGATCGCCGCCTTCGACGCGATCGGCTATCAGGTGCGCTTGCCGTGGTGCGTGCTCGACGCCGCCGACTACGGCGTGCCGCAGCATCGCGAGCGCCTTTTTCTCTACGGCGCCCGCAAAGGGCTACCCTTGCCCGAATATCCGGCCCGGCTGACAAGCCCTGCGGACAATGACTGGAGAAGCCAGCCGAAGGGGCCGACCTGTCGCGATGCGCTTGGGGATCTTCCCGACGCCGATCAGTTCGAGGAACTGCTGGAAAGCGACCAGGTGCGCCACGGCAGATGGCGGGAGATGAGTGCATATGCCCGCGAGATGCGATGCCTGACCAACGATTCTTGGCATTATGGTTATGTGCGCCGGTGGAATCCGGCGATGCTGACATCGAGCACGCGTACGGATCACAGCGAGATTTCGCGGGGACGGTTTGCGGAGACAGCTCCCGGCCAGATTGAGCCTATTTCCCGCTTTTTCAAACTCGACGGCAAGGGCCTGAGCAACACATTGCGTGCGGGCACGGATGCCGCGCGCGGCGCATTCACCAGCCCGCGCCCGATCCACTACGCCCTGCCGCGCTGCGTCACTGTTCGCGAGATGGCACGTTTGCATGGCTTTCCCGACTGGTTCCGGTTTCATGCGACCAAGTGGCACGGCGCGCGGCAGATCGGTAATGCAGTTCCGCCTCCGTTGGCACGCGCTGTAGCGGGCGCAGTGATGACAGCACTCGGCATCGAAGCGACACGACCGGCAGGTAAAATGGCACTTGGCGATACGGCCCTGATTCAAATGGTCATGTCCGAAGCTTCAGAGTATTTTGGTGTCGAAAACCCGATCGCACGCCGGGACCGGAAAAGCGGAGCCAAGAAGCGCAAACAACATGAGATCGAAGCATTGCGCCAGGTTGTGCGGGAGGAGTTTGCCATTGTCGGGAACTAAGGAAAACAGATACAAGCAGCTCATCGAGCATATATTTTTCGATCCGGCTTTTGGGTCTTACAAGCCCGGCACGACTGAAATTTCATTCACGCGACCCGACATCGAGCGGGCCGCCGCCGCGTTGGCGATCGAGTTGCCGAAGAATGTCGGCGATGTCCTTTATGCAATCCGTTATCGCACCGACATGCCGAAGCAGATCGTGGACACGCAACCCGAAGGCGAGGAATGGATCATCGAAGGCGATGGCCGCGCCCGTTACAAATTTGCGCTGGTGCCCATCAACCGGATCGTGCCCAACCGCGACCTAGCAACGATCAAGGTTCCCGATGCAACGCCCGAGATCATCGGAGCCTATGCCCTCAACGACGAGCAGGCATTGCTTGCGCGCGTCCGCTACAACCGGCTGATCGACGTGTTTCTGGCGGTAACAGCCTACTCGCTTCAAAGTCATATGCGCACGTCGGTTGCGGGGATTGGGCAAATCGAAATCGATGAAGTTTACGTCGGCCTCGATCGCCATGGCGTACAGTATGTAATTCCTGTGCAGGCCAAAGGCGGCAAAGACCAGCTCTCCGTTGTCCAGACCAAACAAGACCTCGGCTGTTGCGCAGAGAAGTTTCCGGACTTGGTGTGCCGAACGGTCTCGGCTCAGTTCATGGACGATGAGCGCATCGCCATGTTCGAGTTGACCGTGCAAGATGGCCGCGTGTGCGTGGTGGACGAAAAACATTACCGGCTGGTGCCTGCCAACCAAATCGGCGTGGACGAACTTCGCGCCTATCGGCGTTAGGTTATCTTGTCGGCCGAGGCGGAGCGTTTTCTGGGCCTTTTGCGCCAAGTCTCGTTGGAACATACCGCTCGACGTTCATAGGCTTTTTGCCGGCGAGCCACGCTGGATCGGGAGGGTCTTCGCCAATTAGGTAGCCGGATAACAATCTTCCCGCCCGGATCATGGAATGTCGGGGATTGAAAAAGACGGGTCTGATTCGCGATCGGATCGACACCTCTGGAACAGACTGTACGCAGATTGCACCACGAGCGCACGCTTTTCTTTGCATGTCTTTGCAGCATTATACGTCCAGCCGGTAAGGCCGGGTCGTCAGACCCTTATGATATATAAAGAAAAAATGGTGCTGCTGGAGGGGATTGAACTCTCGACCTCTCCCTTACCAAGGGAGTGCTCTACCACTGAGCTACAGCAGCGCCCGGGGGTGACCAAGCAGGAGACTTCCTAGCCGCCGCCCGGTCCCGGTGCAACCCCGAAAAATGCGATGCCGCCAGTTACTTGGGGGTTGGGATCGTCTCGATCCGTCCGTCGGCGTGGATCACCGTGCTGGTGCCGTTGCCATTTGGCACGACGATCGACTGGGCGCCCCCGGCCGGATCGGCTTTGGTGTATCCTTGGGGGCCGCTGACGCTTGCTGCGTGACCCTGCGGATTTGTGCCTGTCTGGGCTGCCGAAGGACCCGCGGCCTGATCGGCGGCCGCGCCGGACAGTTCCGGCGGCTGGTATGGCAGGCCGGCCGCCCCTGGCATATCAGACTGCGATGGCGCCGTCCCCCGGCTAAGCGGGGTGCCGGGCTTGGGCAATTCCGGTTGTGTGATCATGTTTTGATCGCTGACCAGATCCTCCATCGTCGGGGCCTGCTGCGGCGGGCCGGGCCAGATGTCGCCCGGCTCAGTCGTCAGAACAGGTTCTTCGGGCGCCGCACCGCGTGCGCGCAGCAGGTTTTCGCTGTCGCCGACCGGCTGGTTCGGGCTGTATCCACCGATGAATGGCGGATTCCACCACGTATTGTAGCCGCAACCGCTAAGCGAAAGCGTGAGGGCGAGCAGAGCGATACGTCGCATCGAGCAAGGGTATCCAGTCTGTTAATATGCATGAAGGCTGGCGGAGTTTGGCCGGGAGCGAAGCGACACTCAAGCGTGTTATCACAGTTCGGCTGGAACAGTCACGATATGGGCGTCCCGCGGGATCTTCCCCGAACATTGCCCGGGCGCTAAAGATGGAAACCGGCGGGGTCACCCGCCGAAGTCGTTCCGCTGGCCTGCTTCAACCGCTGGAGGACCCGTTGGTGGACGCAACCGCATTCGACCAGACCA
>JAJZEV010000081.1 GCA_021805665.1 Pseudomonadota bacterium | reverse complement strand
CAGCGCGAACGGCCCGATGTCGCGCAACGCCGCCACCCGGTCCCGGAATGAGGCAAGCCGGCGCGGCGCCGCGATGGGCCGGCCCCGCTTTTTGTCGCGCAAGGCCAGAACGATCTGAAACACCGAAAACGCCACGATCATGATCAGGCCCGGAACCAGCGTGGCGACGAACAGCCTGCCGATCGATTGTTCGGCGATAATGCTGTAAACGATCAGTGGAATACTTGGCGGCAACAGAATACCCAGCGTGCCGCCGCCTGCCACCGCCCCGCAGGCCCGCGCCTCCGGAATGTCGTGCCGGCGCATTTCGGCGATGGCGAACCCGCCGATCGCCGCCGCCGTCGCCACCGAGGATCCGGACACCGCCGCCATCACCCCGCAGGCCGCCGTGGTCGCCACCACCAGCCCGCCGGGCAGCCCATCGAGTATGGTCGCCAACGCGCTGTACAACCGAGCCCCCATGCCCGATGCCGCCACGATCGCGCCCATGAACATGAACATCGGCACCGAGGTCAGCGTAAACGTGGTCACCGAACTCCAGTACGTGTTGGCGAGCATCGAAAGCCCATCGATCCCGCCGCCGGTCAGCGCCAGCACGGACATCGCCACGAACAACAGCGCGAATGCGATGGGAACACCCAAGGACAGCAAGCCCAGCAAGCCGCCAAACATACCAAGACCGATAAGCACGATACGATCCTACTTGCTTTCAGACTGAACGAGTGGCACCGCGATCCGCACGATCAGGGCGAGTGCCAGAAGAAAACTGCCAGCGAACAGACTAAGATACGGGATCCACAGCGGCATCGACAGCATCCCCCAGGAATGTTCGTTGCTTTCCAGGGCATCCAGCCAGAAATTGCCGCACAGCCACAGCAGCATGATCGAAACAAAGGCACTGATCATGCCGGACACTCGGGCGAGTACGCGCCGCGCCGGCAGTCCGAGAAAATGGCCGAGTATGTCGATCTTCAGATGCCGCCCCTGCCAGGCCAGCGAGGTCATGCCGACAAAGGCGATGTAGCCCATCAGATAGGTCGTGACGTCGGTTACCCAGACGTCGGACAGGCCGAACAACTCCCGCGCCAGTGCGCCATAGGAAATGACCCCGACGGTCAGCAGGACCGCGACGCCAACCGACAGGCCGATCCAATGGAACAGCCTGTCGAGCGCGCCGATGAACCAGCGGGTCACTGGTAGAGCGCTATGCTTTTGTCGAGCAGGGCGGCGGCACCGGGAATTTCAGCGCGGAACTTCGGAAAGCTGACTTTCTGGAACAGTTGCTGCCACTGCTTCCATTCCTCCAGCGTCATCTTGTGGATCGCATCCCCGTTATCGGCGAACAGCTTGGCGACGCGCACGTCCTCTGCCTTGGCTCCATCGAACGCCTGCTGCTCCAGGCTCTGGCCGACGTCCACCAGGATCTTTTGCTGCTCCGGCGTCAGCTTCTTCCAGGTCTTCATGCTGATGGCGATCGGCTCGATGGTGTAATAGATGCTGTAGTTCTCGGGGGAGTTATAGAACTTCGCCACCTCGTACAGCCGGTACGAACCGAAGGTGCCCGAGGAGGTCCACAGCCCATCCAGCAACCCCAACTGCAGCGCACTGTAGGTTTGCGGGGAGGCCAGCGACACGGTGCTGGCGCCGACGCTCTGCAGCGCCGCTTCCATCATCTTGCCGGCGGCGCGCACCTTTTGTCCCTTGAGGGCGTCGGGCACGTCGATCGGCTTGGCTTTCGACGCCATGCCGCCGGAAATCTGAATCCAGCAGAGTGTTTTGAACCCGAACGCCTCCGCCTTGGCTTCCAGTTCCTGCCACGGTTCGGATTTACGGAAGTCGAACACGTCCCGCGGGGTTTTCCACAGACCGGGCAGCAGCACCAGATTCATCTCGGGAATGGCGCCGGCGGAATAAATATAGGGATAGATCGCCAGATCGGTCCCGCCGTTTCGCAACGCCGTGTGCATATCCAGTGCTTTGACGAGCGATTCGGCCGGGAAGATGTCGATGTGAATACTGCCGCCGGATTTCGCTTCCACTTCGGCGGCAAACTTCTTGCCGGTCAGCACCGCGTAATCGTTTGGATCGTCCGGCCACTGGTGGGCCATTTTCAACGTCACGGTGTCGCCCGCCGCCGCCGGCACCGCGCCCGCGCTGGCCAGCGCCGTGCATACGGCGAAAGCCGCGGCCAATGTTCGAAAGCGATCCATCGAATTCTCCCGTCTTTCCAGCTTAATCCGTGGTGGACATGCACCGGGTTTACGGCTTTTGCCCAGCGCCGGATAGGGCCGCAAGCTGATCGGCTGCTTCCCCCGGCGCGCCCCGGCTGCCAGTGTCGAGTCTTTCCCCCTGGCCGCTGCCCGGATCGAATATCGTCTCGGTACACGCGATTTCCTAAGCGCATGCCGGGCGGCGAACCCCGTGGGCACGGTGAACAAGATCGGCTAATAATACCGCATGAACGCGACCGCGATCCGGGTTGGCACCCGTGGCTCCCCGCTGGCTTTGGTCCAGACCCGGAACTTCATCCACCTGCTGGGCCACGGCGAGGAAGCCGTCATCGCGACCACCGGCGATGCGGTGCAGGACCGCCCGCTGGCCGATATCGGCGGCAAGGGCCTGTTCGCCAAGGAAATTCACGAGGCGCTGCTGGATAACCGCATCGACTGCGCCGTCCACAGCCTGAAGGACCTGGAAACCGAGTTGCCGCCCGGTATCGTCCTGGCCTGCGTGCTGAAGCGCGAAGATCCGCGCGACGTGCTGATCCCGGGCGAGACCTGTGGCACACCCGATCCGGCCGATCCTCTCGCGGCTCTGCCGGCTGGCGCGCTGGTGGGCACGTCCTCGGTGCGCCGCCAGGCCCAGTTGCTGCATGCCCGTCCCGATCTGCGCGTGGCCTCGATTCGCGGCAATGTCCAGACGCGGCTGCGCAAGCTGCGGGACGGCGAGTGTCAGGCCAGTATGCTGGCGCTGGCGGGACTGAACCGGCTGGGGATGGTTGTCCCCGGTGCGGTGGTGCTGGATCCGGCGGCGATGCTCCCAGCCGCCGCGCAAGGTATCGTCGGGATCACCGCCCGGGCTGGCGACATCGCGCTGCTCGATCTGCTCGCGTCCATCGAAAACCGGGCGTCCCGGATCGCCGGCACCGCGGAACGGGCGTTGCTGGGCGAACTCGACGGCTCCTGCCGCACCCCGATCGGGGCGTATGCACACCTCGCGCACGATGGCAGTCTCGCGCTGACCGGATTGGTCGCCCGGGCCGATGGCTCCTTCCTTCTCCGCCGTTCGACATCCGGCGCCGCCGCCGATGCCGCGAGGCTCGGCCGGGAACTAGGGGCCAGCCTGCGGGCCGATGCCCCGGCCGATCTGTTCGCCTAAGGAGACGCGGCGAAACAACCGCTTCGATCGATGCACGTTCGGTGCTGTCCGTCATGGCGGGCCTGCGGGGTTGTAATCCAATCTCGACATCCATCGCCGTAACACCCGGGAGGTTGAATGTCGTATCGCCGCGGTAGCCCGGGGCCTTGGCGATCGGCGCGATCCGTTCAGCCCGAGAGTTGCCAGCGGCGCGTTGATCTGCTGCCAACCTTTGCGTGGCAGCATCGAAAAGGAAGAGCCTGACGCCGATAAGAAAGGCGATATCGCAAATCCTCGCAGATTAAAGCGGTTTGGATGATGTCGTGCGGCACGTTATCGGCAGCGCTTGTACCGTTCCGATTGCGCTGTTTGTCGAATGGGTGCTGTTGGTTGAGTCAAGGGCCGTCAATGAATGAACGAGGTATCCATGCCCAGCGCATCGACTATCTCGAGGCCTTCGGCCCGAGCCCGAGTTCGCTGCTACACTTCGGCACGAAGCGGCTGACAATCGGGCGCATCGCCAATGCCGGGTAAACCGCTCCATCCGCGCAATCCGCGGCATCGCCTTGCCGATCTGCGTTAGACTCTTGTTTGCTTGCTTGCCAAAATTTCCATCGCCCGATGCCCCGGGGCCGCACCCCCGCCAACTTGCCCTCCGCAGCCGCTGCGGGATTGGATCACACCCTCCTGCGCCCGCCATGACGATGAAAGGCCAGCGATCTCCGCCAATCGACGCATTTATTTCGCCGTGTCTCCTAACGGAACCGCACCGCCCGCCCCGCGTTGCTGCCGAACGCAATCGGGAGCGATTTATGAAATGGGTGTTTCTATCAGCGGCGTTTGCTTGTGCCATGACCGCCGCGGCGGTCGTCCCCGCACAGGCCAAGGGGTGCATCAAGGGGGCCGTGGTTGGCGGAGTCGCCGGACACATGGCCCATCACGGGGCTCTTGGCGCGGCTGGCGGCTGTGTCGTGGGTCACCACATGGCGGCGAAACACCGCAAACAGATGCAGCAGCAATCTCAGCAGGCGCCCCCCCGTTCCTGATCCGCCGGGGAACCGGGCTTATTCGTGCGCCAGCACCCAGTCGTCGATGAAACTGGCCAGGCCGTTGGCATGGAAATCCCGCTTCAGCGCGGCCTCGTCATAGTCGTCGCGCACCCAGTCCAGGAACGGTTTGCGGCCCTCGGCCTCCCGCTGATAGCGCAGGAAGAAGGCGTCCAATATCCCGGTCTTCGCCTGCTTGATGTGGCCGAAGCGCCAGGACAACTGCTTCAGGGCATCGGCCGCGGTCCCCCCTTCGAACATCACCATCAATCCCGACGCCAGACCCGCCCGGTCCGCGCCGGATTTGCAGTGCATGACGACCGGGGTTGGCATCGACGTATAAATACCATGCAGCCGCATGATCCGGTCTTTGTGCGGGGCGCCCCGGCTTTCGAACGCCATGTCGTGGAACTGCAACCCCAGTTCGCGGGCCGCTTCGCGCGACAGGGCGTCCGACCCGCTTTGGGTTTTGCCGCGCAGGTTGATCACGGTTCGAATACCCAGCCGCCGCACCATAAGGCGCAGGCGGAACGGCGTCGGATGGTTGCTGCGGTAGATCTTGTTCGGGATCACCGTGGCCAGGTTGCTCCAGATCAGCCGCAGCACCGCATGATCGATGAACAGCGAATCGATCCAGGCCACGGTTCGTCCCTTGGCGGAACCGAGATCGCCCTTGAAGATGGAGTCCATATGTCCCGCGGCCAAACCTTTGGAAAGTGAACGGATATGGTCATGCGGCGGGGCCGGACGCAACCGGCGTCAGTCGCCGGCCAGCCCCTGCCGCCGCATCCAGTCCCGCACCAGTCCCGCCACGGCATCGGAGTTCCGGTCCATCATCGGAAAATGCGAGTTCCCGGCGATTCCGGCGGCGGGCAGATCGAGTACCTCCGCGACGCCCCCGGCCTCGCGCAACGCACCCAGATACCGCTTCACCCGGGCCAGCATCTCTGGCCACATCGGGTCGTTGGCGATGTAGTCGCCGACCACCACCAAATGCGGCACCCCCCGCAGCACCGTCAGGTCCAGCCCGGACGGGTCGGGGGCGCCGGACGGTTCGATCCCGATCACCGCGCGCACCGTATCCGGCGCATCCAGCGCCGCGAAGAAGCCGAACGCACCGCCTTGGCTGTGGGTCATCACCACCGACGGCCCAACTTTGCGGACCAGCGCGCCATAGGCCGCCCGGGTCGGCGCATCGTTGCCGCCCCAGCGCGGCACGACCTGCTTGGCGAACTGGTCGAAGCAGTCCACCGGAAACAGCGTCCCCGGGTACGGCGTCCGCGTCGCGTACGAACCCGGCGGGCCGAAGCGGAATATCTCCCAGCATTCCTGCTTCGACCGGAAATGCGGCTCATCCGGATAGATTTCGGGAAACCGCGACCAGGACGCCCGTCCACGCTCCACCGCGTCGGACACGAACACATCGTGTCCCGCGTTCAGGAACCAGGATTGCCAGCCGGGCGCGCCATCCGGCTTGGTCTCCCACGTCGCGCCGGTCATGCCGCCGCCGTGCCACATCAGCAGCGGATACCGGGCGGTGGGCGCCTTCAGCCGGACATACTGGGCGTACATCTGGCCGGTTTCGAAGTCGCCGTCGGCGGAGAAAACCCGCGGTGCGGCGCCTTGCGTCAGCACCATCGGCCTGGATGGCAGACCGCTCAGCGACACGGCATGGCCGCCGATGTGGAAACTGCCGATCTCGCGCACCTCGATCGCCATATGCGTCCTCCTTTGCCCCGGCCGTGCTTGACCCCGGTTACCGGGTCAACGACGCTGCGTACAACTGGCATCGAAAGGGAGCAACACCATGAACAAACTGCAAGGCAAAGTCGCCATCGTTACTGGCGCCGCCCGCGGGCTGGGCCGAGCCTATGCGCTGCGATTGGCGGGTTTGGGCGCGAAAGTGGCGGTCAGCGACCTGAACCTGAAATCGTATGCGGAGTTCGAGGCCGAGGCCAAAGCCATGACCGCCGACAGCACAACGGATGAAATCCTCGCCATGGGCCGTGAAGCGATCGGCATCGAAACCGACGTGACAGATGAAGCAGCAGTCCAGGCGATGGTCGACCGGGTGGTTCGGACCTGGGGGCGGGTGGATATCCTGGTGGCCAATGCCGGCGGCGGGCGAGGGCGGCCGATGGACACCAAGGCCAGCACGCTCGATTCCGGGCTGTTGCACCTGGTGACCGAAATGAACCTGTATGGAACGGTGTATTGCGTAAACGCGGTGGCCCCGGTGATGAAAGAGCAGCGGTCGGGGCGGATCGTGACGGTCGGTTCCATAGCCGGCCTGGGTCCGTCGCCGGATGGCGGCTATGCGCATTACGGGGCGGCCAAGGCCGCGATCGCGCATTACACACGTTATCTGGCGCAGGACCTGGGGCCGTTCGGGATCAACGCCAACTGCATCGCGCCGGGCGTGATCGCCACGGGGCGGATCATGGCAACGGTAGTGCCCGGCAGCATCAACGCCAACCGCGACCGGTCGGAGCAGATGGCGCTGCGCCGGCTGGGGTCGGTGGAGGATTGCGCCAAGGTGGTGGAATTCCTGGTGACGGATTTGTCCGACTACGTCACCGGACAGGTGATCGCGATCGACGGAGGAATGGTGCGATCCGGCTAGGCCGCACCCGTCAAGCCGCCACCCGCCGCTTCCATCCGTCCACCCGCTCGGTTGGCGGCTAAAACATCTCCAGCGACCCGGTGACCGCATCGACATACTGTTCGACCGAGGCCGCCATGACCGCTTTGGCATTGGCCGGGATGACCCGGTCCCACCAGCCGCCGTAGATGGCTTCGAATGGCCATGGTTTCAGCGTTTCGGCGATATGCAGGACGCGGCCGGCGTCCAGCGGTATCTGGTTCGGATAGCTGTGCATGAACGTCAGCCCCTTGTCGGGACGCACCTGCACCGTGTCCCCGGTCAGCAGGACGCCGTTGCCATCGGCCCCCTGCGCCCAGTGCAGGACCGAACTGCCAGGGAAATGACCGCCGCAGCGGATCAAGGTTAAGCCCTCCGCCAGTTCCAGGTGATCGCCCTCCCAGAAAGTAATCACCGGATCGGACCGGGTGACATATTTGCGATCCATCGCGTGTAGATACACCGGAATACTGTCGAACGCATGGCTCCATTCCACCACCGACCCCAGGAAATGCGGGTGGGAGCATGCGATCGCCGTCAGGCCGCCCAGCGCCTTGACCAACGTAACGGTGGTGTCGTCCAGGAAACCGATGCAGTCCCACAGGATGGTTCCGGTCGGCGCCCGCACCATCAGGGCGCGCTGCCCGATCGCGAAGCCGGGAAACGTGCCGACCCCCATCAGGCCCGCATCCAGGCGGCGGAACGCGTTGAAGTGGGTTTTCCGCATCGCCGGCAACGTGGTCCACGCCTGACCCGCCGGATCGACGTACTGCCTGTCGTCCTGGCAGATCAGGCACCCGGCCGGCGGCGCCTCGCTATGGGGATACTGGCAGCCGCAGGTGGTGCAGATGAACGCCGGCATGCGGGCACGCTCCTTCGGAAACGGTCAATGCCATCGAACAGGAGATATGTGCACCGCACAACCGGTTTCAGGGGCCGAACAGAGCGGCGATCCTGGCGGGATCGACCTCCTCGATCCGGGCGGGCTGCCAGGCTGGTTTGCGGTCCTTGTCCACCACCATGGCGCGCACGCCCTCGGCGAAATCCGGATGCGCCATGGTGGTTTTGGTCAACGCGAACTCCGCGTCCAGCGCGTCCCGCAGGTTCAGGCCGCGGCCGCGGCGCAGCGCCAGCAGCGTCCAGTACAGCGCGGACGGGGAGACGTGGCGCAGCGCCTTCAGCGCCTCATGCGCCCGGGCCGACCCATCGGCTTCCAGCCGCGCCACGATCTCCGGCACCGTCGGGGCGGAAAAGCAATGGTCGATGGACGCGCGCCAGTCCGCCAGCGAGAATGGCGGCAGTGTCTCGTTGAACGCGGCCAGTGCGGCGATTCCGTCGCGCGCCAGGGCGGCGGACAGGTCTTTCAGTCGGGCGCGCGGGGTGAAATGGGTGGCCAGACCGGCATGCACCGCGTCGGCGCCGTTGATGCGCTGGCCGGTCAGGCCGAGGTACATGCCCAGCTCGCCCGGCAGGCGGGGCAGCAGGAAAGTGCCGCCGATGTCGGGGAAAAAGCCGATAATCGTCTCTGGCATGCCGAAACCGGCATGTTCGGTGGCGACGCGGTAATGGCCATGCACCGACATGCCGATGCCGCCGCCCATGCAGATACCGTCGATCAGCGCGATATACGGCTTGGGGTAGGTCGCGATGGTCATGTTCAGGTCGTATTCCTCGGTAAAGAACCGATCGACCTCGGTGCGATCGCCGGACAACTGCCCGTCGCGCAGAAAGCGGATATCGCCCCCGGCGCAGAACGCCCGGTCTCCGGCGCCCTCGATCACCACGGCATCGATGTGCGGATCGTGCCGCCAGGTTTCCAGGATCGCCGCGCAGGCCCGCAGCATGGTCAGGTCCAGCGCGTTCAACGCCTTGGGACGGTTCAGCACGATGCGTCCGATGCGTCCGTCGCGGCTGGTCAAAACGGTGTCTTCGATGGTCATGCGGCATTGTCTCCCGGATTGGCAGCCCTGTTACCCGGCGGATCGCTCGGTGCCAAGGGCGGCGGCCGCGCGCCCTCGACAGCATCCCCGTCCAAATCGCATGATGGGCCGGGAAGCAGCGGAGGAACGGTATGCGCGTCGCCATTATCGGGCAGCAGGATTTCGGCAAGGCAACGCTGGAGGCGTTCCTGGCGCGCGGCGACGATGTCGTTGCGGTGTTCTGCGCCCCGGAAAAAGGGCGCCCCGATCCGCTGCGCCTGGCCGGCGAAGCGGCTGGCATCCCCACCCACCAGTTCCCGAAACTGACCGATCCGCGGGCGCTGGAAGCGCTGCGTGCCGCGAAGGCCGATATAGGGGTGATGGCTTATGTCACCCAGTTCGTGCCAGGGGATTTCTGTGCCATCCCCAAATTCGGCACGATCCAGTTCCACCCCAGCCTGCTGCCGCTGCATCGCGGCGCATCGTCCATGAGCTGGTCGATCATTCTCGGCCGTTCGGAAACCGGCTTCAGTATCTTCCGCCCGAACGACGGCCTGGATGAAGGGGCGGTGATCCTGACGCGAGCGGTCCCGATCGAACCGGAGGATACCCTCGGCAGCCTCTATTTCGGTAAGATCTTCCCCATGGGCGTCGCCGGCCTGATCGAGGTCGCCGATCTGGCGGTGGCCGGCAAGGCCCCGGCCATCGCCCAATACGAACCCAACGCCGGATACGAAGGCATCATCCGGGAAGCCGAGTCCCGGATCCACTGGGCGACCCATGTGGACCAGACGTTCAACCTGATCCGCGGCTGCAATCCCGCCCCCGGCGCCTGGACCACGCACGAGGGCAGGAAGCTGTTCCTGTTCGAAAGCACCAAGCGCATCGCCCGCACCTTCGGCGAGGTCAAGGGCAGGAAAATCGGCCAGATCGTGGCGCAATCCGGTTCCAGTCTGACAATCCATGGCCAGGGCGGCTTTATCGAGGTTCACCGTGTGCGCTGGGACGGCGGCAAGAAAATCGCCGCCGCGGAAGCCGGGCTGGAGGTTGGGACCATCCTCGGCGGCTAGGAATCGGCGCTCCCCGGCCGGTTCGGTGGGAATCTTGACGCACATCAAACCGCCGGCCAGGGAAATGTGCCAGCGTCTCCTGAATAACCCGTCAGGGAGACCCAACACATGCCCACATCCGAAACACCGACCCTGTTGAGCAGGACGTTCGACTGGATCAAGGCCCGCGTGAGCCGTGACAATGAACTGGCGTCATTGTCGCATTCCGACCTGGAACGCCTCGCCGCCGACATTGGCGTCACCGACTCCGATTTGCGCGATGTCGTGCCGCGGATCGCCGACCACAGTGAGTTGATGGACCGGATGATTCGCGCGCGCGGGCTGGATCCGGTGCAACTGCGCCGCGCGCTTGCGCCCGTGATGCGCGATATGGAGGTGACGTGTGCCAGATGCGGCGATTCCCGGATCTGCAGGCGCGCACTGGCAGCCGGCACGGCGGCGGAGCGGAGCCATGAGTTCTGCGGCAATGCCAGGGTTATCGACGAACTCCTGACGCCCGCCGCCTGACCCGTTCGGCCGTTGGACAAAAATGCGGTTTCGCCCGGTTAGCCGGTTTGGCGTGGCAACGGATTGTGGCACACACTTGTTTCCAGGAGGGTCGTTGCTCAAACAGGCACCGGCCTGTAGCCTCCATCCAACCTCAGGAAGCCGGAAATCCGCCTGTTCATGTCCGTCCGCACGCTTCTGGCCGCCGTGGTGCTGTTCGCTGTCCCGGCAGCGGCCTCGCCCTTGGCCCATGCCAGCCCTAACGATCTGACGATTGTCACGCGCGACGCGTCCGTGCAGCAGGCGATCGAGGTCGCCTATGTGCAGCCATTCACGGCGTTGACTGCCACTCCCGTTCAGCAGGCGGTGTGGGAAGGCGGCATCGACATGTTGCGCACCCAGGCCAAGGCGACCGAAAACCAGTGGGATCTGGTGATGGTCGATGCCGACGAACTGTCGGTCGGGTGCGGCGAGGGCCTGTTCGAAAAACTGGACTGGGCGGCGGTCGGCGGCAAAGACCATTACGCGGCACAGGCGGTCAGCGATTGCGGCCTCGGCGCCGTGGTCAGCACCATCGTTCTGGCCTGGGACAAGGATAAGCTGCCCGTCGCGCCGTCGTGGGCGGATTTCTGGGACGTGGCCAAGTATCCCGGCAAGCGTGGCCTGCACAAAGGCGTGCGCGGCAACCTGGAATTCGCGCTGATGGCCGACGGTGTCGCCCCCGGCGACGTTTACAAGACGTTATCCACATCGGACGGTGTGGAGCGGGCGTTCCGCAAGCTCGATCAGTTGAAGCCCTATATCGAATGGTGGTCCACCGAGGCCGAGGCTGCCCGCATCCTGGCTTCCGGCGACGTGCTGATGACCAGCGCGCCCAGCAGTCAGATCGCCACCATGGCGGATCGGGAACACAAGAATTTCGGCCTGCAATTCGCCGGCAGCCTGTTCGAGCTTGAGAGTTGGGCGATCATGAAAGGCAGCCCGTCCGCCAGGATGGCGATGCAGTTCCTGTATTTCACCGGCATGCCGGCGGTGGAACAAAGGTTGTTGCAAAACAGCGGCGATGGCGGCCTCGCGAAGGGCCTGCACGACGGTTTGGCGCCGGAACTGGCAGCGGTGTCCCCGAGTGCGCCGGCCAATATCGCGGCGGGTTTGCGGCTCGATGCGGGGTTTTGGCACGATAATCTGCCGAAGCTGCGGCAGCGGTTCGATGCGTGGCTAGGGCATTAGACCACGGTTTTCAGGCACGTCCGGTACAGGCTTTCGACATGCTGGCGGTCCACCCGGGCGGTGCCATAGGTCGCGACCGCCACGGCGCCGGCAGCGGTGGCGAACGCCAGGGCATTTCGATCCGATAATCCCCGGGTCAATCCCAGCACCAGCCCGGCCAGAAAGCTGTCGCCAGCCCCGACCGCCCCGCGTTCGTCCACCGGTATGGCCGGCGAGTGGATAATGCCGCCGGTCCCGCCCAGTATCGCGCCATCTGCGCCCAGGCTGATCGCCACATTGCGGATAGTCCCCGCGCGCAGCAGCTCGGCGATCTCCTCGTCCCGGGCACGCGGGTCGTCCAGCGGCCGGCCGGCCAGAAACGTCAGTTCCCCCAGGCTTGCTTTCAACAGATGGATCGGCGCCGACACCGCGGCCCGCAATGCGGCGCCGGAGGTATCCAGGGCGAAGTGCTGCCCGCGTCCGGCGGCGATCCCCGCCGCCCGGGCATAGAAGTCCTCCGGCACGCCGGGCGGCAGGCTGCCGCTGGCGACGATCCAGTCCGCTTCGATGGTTTCCAGCACGGTCAAGGCCGCGGCCCATTCATCCGGCCGCACCGCCGGGCCTTCCGGCACGAACCGGTATTCCAGGCCGCTTTCGCGGTCCTGGACGTTCATGCTGATCCGGTTCCGGCCGGCGATCGGAAGCGCCTGCCACGGCACACCCGATTCAGTCAGCAGCGTTTCCAGCAGCGTGCCGGTCGCGCCGCCCGTCATGACCAGCGCCAGCGTGTCCCCGCCCAGGCCGTCGATCACCCGTGCGACGTTGATTCCGCCGCCGCCCGCATCCAGTTGCTCCTCCGACGAACGTATCTTATGCGTCGGCCGCACATAGGGCGCCACGCAGGCCACATCGATGGCCGGATTCATCGTGAGTGTAACGATCCGCGGCATCTCAGCGCGCGGCCTTCGCTGCCTCGGCGCCGTTCACGATCGCGATCGTGCGCAGCAGGCTGGATGGGTTCACGCTGATCGAATCGATCCCGGTATCGGCCAGGAACCGGGCGACCTCGGGGTAGTTGGCGGGGGCCTCCCCGCAGATGCCGACCTTGCGGCCGTTGCGGTGCGCCCCTGTCACGGCCATTCGCATCATCTCGAACATCCCGGGGTCGCGTTCGTCGAAATCGAATGCAACGATTTCCGAATCGCGATCCACGCCCAGCGTCAGTTGGGTCAGGTCGTTCGATCCGATGGAAAATCCATCGAACACCCCGGCGAATGCGTCCGCCTGGATCACGTTGTTGGGTATCTCGCACATCACATAGACCTCCAGCCCGTTGGCTCCGCGCGCCAGCCCGTGGCGTGCCATTTCGGACAGCACGCGTTCCGCCTCCGGCACGCGGCGGCAGAATGGTACCATGACGATCAGGTTGGTCATCCCCATTTCGTCGCGCACGCGCTTCAAAGCCTCGCATTCCAGGGCGAACCCCTCGGCATAGGCGGGGTGAGCGTAGCGTGAGGCACCACGGAAACCCAGCATCGGGTTGGATTCCCGCGGTTCGAACGTCGTGCCGCCCAGAAGTTCGGCGTATTCGTTGGTTTTGAAGTCGGACAAGCGGACGATCACCGGTTTTGGATAGAACGCCGCCGCGATCGTGCCAACGCCTTCGGCGAGGTTGCGGACGAAATACTCCCCCGGCGACACATAGCCGGCGACCCGTTCGAAAATCCGAACGCGTTCCCGTTCGGGGACTCGCTCCGGATGTACCAGCGCCATCGGATGAATGCCGATATGCTCGTTGATGATGAACTCCATCCGGGCCAGGCCGACGCCGGCATTGGGGATCATCGCGGTGCGGAACGCCTGGTCGGGATTGCCCAGGTTCACCATGATGTGCGTCCTCGGCATCGTCAGCGCGCCGACATCGGTTCGCGTCACCTCGAACGGAATGTCGCCCGCATAAACGACGCCGTTTTCACCCCCGGCGCAGGAAATCGTGACCAGGGCGCCGGTTTGCAGCGCGGTGGTGGCGTTCGCCGCGCCCACCACCGCCGGCACACCCAGTTCGCGGGCGACGATCGCCGCATGGCAGGTGCGTCCGCCGTGGTCGGTGACGATCGCGCCGGCGGTTTTCATCACCGGTTCCCAGTCCGGGCTGGTGGAGCGTGCGACCAGCACCTCGCCGGGTTTGAATGTCTTCAGGTCTTCCGCCGAATTGACCACATGGACGATACCGGACCCGACCTTCTCGCCGACGGCTTTGCCGGTCGCCAGCACCGGACCGCTGCCGGTCATGGCATAACTCTCCAGCATCGTCGCGGATTTGCGCGACACCACGGTTTCGGGGCGGGCCTGCACGATATACAGCCGCCCGGTATCGCCATCCTTTGCCCACTCGATATCCATCGGCACGGCATGGCCGGCTCTTTGGGAATAGTGCTGTTCGATCGCGATGGCATGTGCGGCAAGGGTAATGACCTCGCCATCCGTCAGGCAAAACCGCCCCTGCTTGTCCGCGGGCGTTACCTCATCCCTGGTGGTCGATCCGATGTGCCCGTCCGCCAGCACCATGGTCAGTTGCTTACGGCCCGGGATGCGCCGCAGCACCGCCCGGTGTCCCAGTGCGAATGTCGGTTTGTGAACGAAGTATTCGTCGGGATCGACCTTGCCCTGAACGATATTCTCACCCAGCCCGTAAGACCCGGTGATCAGCACGACGTCGCGAAAACCGGATTCGGTGTCGAGTGTGAAGATCACCCCGCTCGATGCCCGATCGGAGCGGACCATTTTCATCACCCCGACCGACAGACCGACCTTGAAATGGTCGAAACCGTTGTTCACCCGGTAAACGATCGCCCGGTCGGTGAACAGCGACGCGAAGCATTCGCGGCACGCCTCTACCAGGTCATCGATGCCGGTGACGTTCAGGAAGCTTTCGTGCTGGCCGGCGAAGCTGGCGGTGGGCAGATCCTCGGCGGTGGCGGAACTGCGCACCGCGACCGCGACATTGGCGCCGTATTCGTCCTCCAGCATCCGGTAAGCCTCGGCGATCCGCGCGCGCAGGGCAGCGCCGCCGGTGGCGGCATGGACCAGCCGCCGAGCCTCGGCGGCGTTGGTAGCCAGTGTCGCGACATCGGCGATATCCAGTTTGTCCAGCAGCGCATGCAGTTGGGGTCCGGCCTCGGCGTCCTGGATCGCTTCGCGGTAGGCGCGAACCGTCAGTGCGAAGCCGTTGGGCACATGAACACCCTGGCTGCTGAGATCGCGGTACATTTCGCCCAGGGATGCGTTCTTACCGCCGACAAGCGGCACGTCGTCCAACCGGAGATCCTTGAACCACCGGAGATAGTCGGATGCGTTCGTCATGGAATCGCCCTTCCGTCCCGATTTTGGGCGCAAGGGACGCGCACCCGGGCAGGGGTGCATTGACGTGGGTCAAGAAAATGCTTCGTTAAAACAACATAATCCCATATTGACCGCGATCAATGCGCAATTTCAATATGCATCTATACAGGACCTTGCATTGTCGGCGGGGACATTCGAATGATCGTAAGAATATTGACGGCGGGGCTTCTGCTGGTAGGTGCTTCGGCGTCGGCCGGACGCGCGCAAGACCCCGACGCGGGCCATCGGCTGGCTGAAAAATGGTGCGTCAACTGCCACGTCGTCGCCCCTGGCCAGGAACGGGCGACCAGCACCGGGGCGCCCAGCTTCCGCGACATTGCCGCGCAAAAATCCATGACGCCGATGGCTTTGCGCGTCTTCCTGCAAACGCCGCACGACCGGATGCCGGACTTGCACCTCAGCCACGACGAAATCGACGATTTGTCTGCCTATATCGTTGGCTTGCGAGACCCGGGGAAATCGTGATCGCGGCGACCCGGGCCAGAGATGGCCGCCGACCTCCGGTATTCCGGCGATCCTGATCCGGCGTCTGTTCGTCTCTCGCCCGGCCCTGGCCCGGCCCTGGCCCGCGCGGGCGAACCGGTGCAATTTCGGTCGATGACCAGTCCATACACCACGCTGACCAGCCGCATCGCTTACCAGAACCGATGGACCCGGGTCCGGGAGGATCGAATCCTGCATGCCGATGGCTCACCGGGCCTGTACGGCGTGGTGGAACGGTCGGACTTCGTTATCGTCGCCCCCTGGCACCAGGGCCGGCTGACCCTGGTCGAACAATACCGCTATCCCGTCCAGGCCAGGATCTGGGAGTTCCCGATGGGCATGTGGGAACACGCGCCCGGCACCGACCCCGCCGTCCTGGCCGCGGCCGAGCTGAAAGAGGAAACCGGCCTGATCGCCGGCCGCACGATCTACGCCGGGGAGATGTTCCAGGGACCCGGCTATTGCAATCAGCGCGGCCACGTGTTCCTGGCGACCGATCTGGTCCAGGGCGAAACCGACCGCGAGGCCAGCGAGCAGGATATGATTTGCCAGGATTTTTCCTTGGCCGCGTTCGAGGCGATGATCCGCGACGGTACGGTGAAAGAGGCAATGACCATCGCGGCCTTCGGTCTGCTGCGGATCAAGGGGCTGATTTAACGCGGTCCGGGGTCCTCGGGCGGGGCCTTGGTCTCGATCCAGGCCGACAGCGGCCGCAATACGACATGGGCGAACACCACCACCACCGCCAGGGCAATCGCCTTCGCGTATGCCTGCGCCCCGGCGGCGCTGCCGATCGCGGCAACCGCCCAGTACGTCGCGGCGGTGGATAAACCACGGACATGATCGCCCTGGCGCACGATGACCCCGGCACCCAGGAAGCCGATGCCGGTGGCCACCGCCCCCAGCGCCGCGCCCTGGCTGCCGGGTGCATAGGTCAGCGCCATCTGCGCGAACACGCTGGCCGCCCCGCTGACCAGGGCGGCCGAACGCAATCCCCCGGGGTGGCGGCGCCATTCCCGCTCCGCCCCGATGATCGCACCCAGAAAGGCCGCGAAGATCGTCGGGAAAATCGCGGCAAGGGCGGGCGGCATGTCCATTCGATCAGGGTAGGGCGGGATCGGCGATCACGTCGAGTACATCGTCCACCCGCACCGATCCTCCCGTCACCACGCTGGCGGTAATTCCGCCCAGACCGCGAACGGCGTTGTATCCGCCGGGACCGAGGACCTCCTCCATCCGCGAGCACGGATGGCACTCGCCCGTGGTCCGCAGGATCGCGGTGCCCAGCCGAAAAGTCCGGTTCTTCAACGCCAGCAGGTTGACGCCGCGCACCAGGATGTTGCGGCGCAACAGCGCGGGGTCCAACGCCGGGCGGCCGAGATGCGCGGCGATGGCCATCAGGTGTTCGGCCTGCATCAGCGTGACCTGACGGGTGCGGCCGCGGGCATGATCGCCGCGAATGCCGCGGCCAGCCTCCAGTTCCGCCAGCGCGACCGGGATGACCGGCTGCCTGCGCTCCGCGCGCACACCGATCCATGCCACGGTTCCGGGCCGGATCGGGCCATTCAGCAGGCGGGCCAGCGGCGATCGGGGATTCAGCAGGGACACGGACTTTCAGTTGGTGGATAGTCGTCTTATCGAAGGGAAACGATCGGAAAGGAATGTCCTCATGAGCCGCCTTGTCTATGTGCTGAACGGCCCGAACCTGAACCTGCTGGGCAAGCGCCAGCCGCATATCTATGGGCACGAGACGCTGGCCGATGTCGAGCGCGATTGTCAGGCGCTGGCCACCGAACTGGGCCTGCACATCCGCTTCCATCAATCGAACCGCGAATACGAAATCATCGACTGGATTCATGAGGCCAGGGAAACCGCCGGCGGGATCGTGATCAATCCGGCGGCGTTCACCCATACCTCGGTGGCGATCCTGGACGCCTTGAACACGTTCGATGCCCCGGTGATCGAGGTCCATATCTCCAACGTGCATAAGCGCGAGGAATTCCGCCACCGTTCGTTCGTCTCCCTGCGCGCGGACGGCGTGATCGCCGGCCTCGGGACCCAGGGCTATCAGCTCGCGCTGCGCCGCGTCGCTCGGTTGATCGACGAGAAGGCGGCCTGACCGCCGGCCCTGGTGTTTCGGCGGCAGCGCGGTCAATCTGCGTGCCAGTACAGTCCGCAATGGATAAATCCCATGCGCCTCGCCTCCAAAATCCACGAATCCCCCGACATCGGCGCGGTGCAGGAACTGTATCACGCCAACGGATGGACCGACGGCTTGCCCATCGTGCCGCCGACCCGCGACGCGGTGGAAGCCTGCCTGGAATGGGCCATGACCCCGCCCGAAACCCTGATCGGAATCGAACCGGTGCGCGCCATGCCGGTTACCGCCGAGAAGCTGGCGGTCAACGCGGTCATGGCCGG
>JAJZEV010000200.1 GCA_021805665.1 Pseudomonadota bacterium | reverse complement strand
TGGGTGCGACAAAGGCGGATTTCGATCGCACCATCGGTATTCACCCCACGGCGGCGGAGGAGTTCGTGACCCTGCGTACCCGCACCCGAACGACCGATCTGGCCAAGGCGGCGGAATAGGATACGGCGGGCGCGCGCCGTGGTTTGCCATTTTTCAGCCCTCGGACAGGGTCCAGCCAGATAGTTGGCGGTTCTTGCTTCGACAGACACCGATATATCGGGCATATCTTGGACAGGAGAGATACAACCCATGCTGTCCGATGACGATCTTCGCCGGCTCGTTCGGACGGGGGAAGCCGACCATGTCGAGCGAACAGTCAGCATTAATGATCGTCGCAAATTCGGCGAGGCTATTTGTGCGTTCGCCAACGATCTTCCCGACAGGCGTCGAATCGGGGTCCTATTCGTCGGCGTAAAAGACAACGGCGATTGCGCGAATGTTGCGATCGAGGAGCAACTTCTACAGACCCTGATGGGCTTCCGAACCGACGGCACGATTTTGCCGCCTCCGCTGATGACCGTGCGCCGCCTTGTCCTTGACGGCTGCACAATGGCGATCGTCGAGGTGACGCCGTCGGACAATCCTCCGATCAAATTCGATGGCCGCGTCTGTATCCGGATCGGCCCGCGCCGTGGCTTTGCCACATCGGAGGAGGAACGCCGACTTATCGAGAAACGGCGCTGGGGTGCGCTCCCGTTCGATCAGCAGCCCATGCCGGGGGCGACAGCAGAGGACCTGGATAGTCTGCGATTCCGCGAAGAATACCTCCCGGTTGCCGTGCATCCTGACGTACTGGCCGAAAATCATCGCGGCACAGATCAGCAAATGCGCGCGCTGGGGCTGTTGGGGCGGGAACAGCAGCCGACGGTGCTTGGCCTGCTGCTCTGCGGCAAGATCCCCCGAGCCTGGATACCGGGCGGCTATGTGCAGTTTGTGCGGTACCCCGGCATCGAAATCGGTGACATCATCCAGGACCATAAAGAGATCGACGGGCCGCTGGCCGAGATGATTAGGCGCCTGGATGAAGTCATTGCGACCAATATCGTCCAGCCGGCGAACCTAAGCGGGACCACGCAGCAGAACAAGCCATCCTACCCGATCATCGCTTTGCAGGAACTCATTCGCAACGCGGTCATCCATCGAAACTATGAGGCGACAGCCTCGCCAGTCATGCTGACCTGGTACGCCGACCGGGTTGAGATAACGAGTCCAGGCGGACCGTACGGTGTGGTTACAGCCGAAACATTTGGGCAACCCGGCCTGACCGACGCCAGGAATCCTGCCCTGGCTAGCGCGGCGAAAGCCATGGGCTTCGTACAGCGGTTCGGCTCCGGCATCCCTCGCGCCGCGGCAGCGCTTCGGGCAAACGGCAATGCGCCGGCGGAATTCCTTACCGAACCCAATTTCGTGAATGTCACGATACGAGCTGTTCAATGAAGACCATCGGCTTTTTCAACAACAAAGGCGGCGTGGGTAAGACCTCTCTGGTCTATCACATCGCCCATATGATGGATCAGCTCGGAACCAGGGTGATTGCCGCCGATCTGGACCCGCAGGCCAATCTGACGTCGCTCTTTTTGACCGAGGACCGTCTCGACACGTTGTTTGAAATGTCTCCGCGGCCAACCTTGTATGGTGCGGTATCGCCGCAATTTCGCGGCGTCGGCGATGTTCGGTTACCAGTCATCGAGCTGATCGGCGATCGCATTGGCCTGCTGGCGGGTGACCTCGAACTTTCCAGGCTGGAGGACGATCTGTCCTATGCTTGGCCGAAGTGCCAGGACGGGGACGAACGGTCATTCAGGGTCATCAGTGCATTCGCGCGAGCGATAGAAATGGCCGGGGCGGAATTCAGTGCCGAGGTCGCACTGGTTGACGTAGGACCGAATCTGGGACCGCTGAACCGAGCCGCGCTGCTGGCGTGCGACTTCGTGGTGGTACCCCTGGGGGCCGATCTGCTGTCGCTCCAAGGCTTACGCAACATGGGCCCGACCGTGCGCGGTTGGCGAGAGGCCTGGCACGACCGAAAGGCAAAGAGCCCCGACGCCTCCATCGGACTGCCGGAGGGGGGCATGTGGCCACTGGGCTACATCGTCATGCGGCATTCTGTGACCGCCGGACGCCCCGCCCGAGCCTACAGCCGCTGGATCGCACGCGTGCCGGATGAGTATCGGAAGTATGTGTTGAACACGCCAAATGATGGGCCGGAGGACGTATCGAGCGACCCGAACTGCCTGGCCCAACTCAAGGACTATCGTTCGTTGATGCCCATGGCGCAGGAAGTCCGCAAACCGATGTTCCTGTTGCGGCCGGCGGATGGGGCGTTCGGCGGCCATCAAGCAGCGGTCAAAACTTGCTACACGGACTTCAAGGCGCTCACACTTACTATCATGGATAGATGCCAAGCCGACGATCCCGCGTCTCCCGCACCTCCAACCATGTAGAAACCGGCCACGTCCGGTTCTTGGGCGGTGCCCGTGGCGTCTCGCCCCGGCAAGCCGACGGCGACAACCGTAACACCAAGCATTTCAGCGTCCATGAGTCATCCTCCGTCAGTGTGTACCGTCGCCGTTCTTGTCCGCCCTACCCATCTGGTTCTCGCCGCCAACAGCGATGAGCGTCTGGACCGTCCATGGGATCCCCACGCCGCGTATTGGCCAGACCGCCCGCACACCGTCGCCGGGCGCGACCGCACCGCCCACCATGTGGCCCGATTCGAGGCAACCGAACCCGCCGCCGACGACGATATCGCCGCATGGCACACAATCCTGGCCGACCGGCTCGGCGACTCGGCGGAACAGATCGACGTCGTGCCGCGGGGCGGTTTCGGCACGGTCTGCGCGTCTTTTGTCTCGCTTCCGGCAACGGGCCAACCCATATGGCTGTTCGCGGCCGGGTCGCCTGATCGGGCCGATTTTAAGCCGGTCTTTTGTACCGGGGATACCGCTGCTATACCCGCCCCTCCGCCGACCCATACGCGTCCGCATGACGCGACGACCACCTAAGGAACCAAGCGATGGCCCGCCGCCGACAGCTCTACGAGGGCAAAGCCAAAATCCTGTTCGAAGGACCGGAACCGGGCACGCTTGTCCAGTACTTCAAGGATGACGCCACCGCCGGCAATGGCGCCAAAAAGGGCATCATCACCGGCAAGGGCGTGCTGAACAACCGCATCAGCGAATACCTGATGATGCGGCTGCACGAGATCGGCGTCCCCACCCATTTCGTCCGCCGCCTGAACATGCGCGAGCAACTGATTCGCGAAGTCGAGATCATCCCGCTGGAAGTGGTGGTCCGCAATGTCGCCGCCGGCAGCCTCGCGACCCGGCTCGGGATCGTGGAGGGCACCCGCCTGCCCCGGTCGATCATCGAGTACTACTATAAGAACGACGCCCTGAACGACCCGATGGTGAGCGAGGAACACATCACCTGCTTCGGCTGGGCCAATACCGCCGACCTGGACGACATCGTCGCGCTGACCCTGCGGATCAACGATTTCCTGTCCGGCCTGCTGCTGGGCGTCGGCATCACGCTGGTCGATTTCAAGCTGGAATTCGGCCGGCTGTGGGAAAACGACGAAATGCGGATCATCCTGGCCGACGAGATCAGCCCGGATAACTGCCGCCTGTGGGACAGCAAGACCAACGAGAAAATGGACAAAGACCGCTTCCGCCGCGACCTGGGCAAAGTCGAGGAAGGCTACCAGGAAGTCGCCCGCCGTCTCGGCATTCTACCCGAAGCCGGCACACGAGACCTCAAGGGGCCGGAGTTGATGCAATGAAAGCGACCGTGACCGTGATGCTGAAGTCCGGCGTGCTGGACCCGCAGGGCAAGGCCATCGCCCACGCGCTGGGAACGCTGGGCTTCACCGGCGTAGAGGACGTGCGCGCCGGGAAGGTTCTGGAGATCGAACTGGCGGAGACAGACCCGGCGAAAGCCAAGGCCGCCGCCGAGGAGATGGCCCGCAAGCTGCTGGCGAATACGGTGATCGAGAGTTTCCGGGTGTCGATCGAGGGGTGACCCGGGAGGCGCCATACGAGGTTTCTGGACATTTGTGGGGCGTCATTGACATTGTAGCCTGTTGTAGCTACATTGGGTCGCGAAGGAGCTCATGTCATGGCCATCGATACTGTGGTGCGCGCGCGCATCGATGGGCTTGTAAAAGAGGAAGCAACCGACGTTCTGGGCAAAATGGGCTTGTCTGTATCGGACGCGATCCGGATGCTGATGATCCGCATCGCGCGGGAGAAAACGCTGCCGTTCGATGTCCGCATCCCCAACGATGAAACCCGTGCGGCTATGCGGGAATTGGAGGCGGACGGCGGCAAGACGTTCGGCACTGTTGCGGACTTAATGGCTGACCTGAATGAGGACGATTAGACCCTCAACAGCCTTCAGGCGCGATTTTCGGAAGGTCCGGTCAACGCCGCGGCACAGGGATGTTGAAGCTCTACTAGCTTCGATTTTGGACTTGCTGGCATCCGATCGGCCTTTGCCACCGCAAAACCGCGATCACACCTTGTCCGGCAACTGGTCGGGATATCGGGAATGCCACGTGCGGCCCGACCTTCTTTTGATCTAC
>JAJZEV010000008.1 GCA_021805665.1 Pseudomonadota bacterium | reverse complement strand
TAAATATCCGGGCGCTGACCTGGCGCTTCCGGGTTGGCGGCGGGACGGCTATCGTCGCAGCCATCGCCATCATGCTAAGGCTGGTCCCCGGCGCGGCATCGGACCTTGGTTCCATGTCACGCGATCCTGTACAGCAATGGCGTTTGTTGGCCAACCTTCCGGCCTCGCGGACAGGAAATGCGATTGCCGATATGGCGGAAGCGCTTCAGCGCCTGACCCCCAGCGATGCGAAGATCTTTCTGGTGATGACACCCACAGAAATGCCCTTGCTGTTTTTCGCTCAGCGCATTCAGGCAGGCATCTTTCCTGTCTATGAGAAGGGTATGTTCTCAGGTCCGGTCTGGCTTCAGCAAAACCGTATGTCTCTTGAATCGTCGCCGCCGAGCTATCTCGTGACGCTCCAAACGCCGAACGACGATCCTGCCCCGTTCATGGCGGACCTCGTTCGAGAGTGGCGCGCCCAATTCAATGTCACGCTCTATGAGAACTCCCAGTACAAGCTCCTGGCCAAGGGGGCTCCGTCGAGATGACCGCCTCGTTCAAGAGTGGCGCGCCCAATTCAATGTCACGCTCTATGAGAACTCCCAATACAAGCTCCTGGCGAAGGGGGCTCCGTCGAGATGACCGCTCGCGGAATGCAGGGCGTTGTGGATGCGCGAATGCGATAGCGGGCTCCGCTCATTGCGTTCGCCGGGTACACATCCGCATGGGCTGTCGCGCTTCTTGCATCTGCAGGCCGCTGAAACCCCATTTTGAACCGTGCCCACCCCGCGTGCAGGTCGATTGGCGGGTCGCCGCGCGGTCTATGGCCAAGGCCGTGTTGCCCGATCGCCGCGGCCGGGCTTAGCATCGCCGCGAAGCCAACCATGGAAACGTCCCGATGACCCCTGAAATCAAAGCCCAACTGGCACCGCATGGCGTGCTGCGCGCCGGGGTGAACATGTCCAATTTCCTGCTGGTGACGGGCCGCACCCCATCCGGCGACCCCGAGGGCGTCTCGCCCTCGATGGCTCGGGCGATCGCCGACGCGCTGAGCGTTCCAGTCAAATACGTGCCGTTCCCGAAGCCCGGCGAGTTGGCGGACCAGGCGGAAAACGACGTGTGGGACATCGGGCTGATCGGCGCGGAGCCGGCCAGGGCCGAAAAGATCGCGTTCACCGCGGCGTATGCGGAGATCGAGGCAACCTACATGGTGCCCCCCGGCTCCAAGCTGAAGACGATCGCGGAGGTGGACGCAGCGGGCGTGCGGATCGCGGTCACCGCCAGGGCGGCGTACGACCTGTGGCTGGAACGGAACATCCGCAACGCAACGCTGGTACGGTCCAGCAGCCTGGATGCGGCATACGAACAGTTCGCGGCTGAAAAGCTGGAAGCCTTGGCCGGGCTGCGCCCGAAGCTGCTGTCGGACGTGCAAAAGATGCCGGGCGCGGTGATCCTGGACGGGCAGTTTACGGCGGTGCAACAGGCAGTTGGGACGCCGCGGAAGAATGGCGCGGCGGCGGTCTGGCTGCACACGTTCGTCGAGCAGGCCAAGGCGTCGGGACTGGTCGCGAGGTTTATCGCACAGCACAAAGTCACCGGGCTGTCGGTGGCTCCCGCGGGCTGAAGGTCACATTCCTGGTTTGTTGGGCTTCGCAAATGACCCGAATCACGGCATGCCAGGGCGAAGTCCCGCCGGAGGCGTTCATGTTTTCCCCGCGGAATAAGTGCCAGCACCGGACAGGCCGCGGCGGCCATATGCGCGTTTGCCCGCTTCCAGGTTGGGGAACGCTTGCGTCTCCTCCACCGGCAACCGGGCGGCGCGGCAAGGTCGTTGACGGTAGCCGAGAAATCCATGCACGCCCTTTCTTCCGGTGCGGGCTAGGATATCGTGGTCTGGCGAGTACCAATTAAGGCGACGCGGCTCAGTAAACGAGGCGCCAGGCGGAGATATCTGGCCTGTCATGGTCATGGCGGGCTCTATGGAACGTGCCTCAATCGAAGCGGTTATTTCGCCGCGTCTCCTAAGCACCAGGACAACCCTCGGGGGGGGGGAACCATGACCGACGACATCGCCGTCATCACCCAAACGCTGGACCAGGTCGTCGAACGGGTGGGCGATCCCATGAAGCTGGTCTTCCAGCGCCTGTTTAGCGAAATGCCAGAGGTCGAGGCGCTGTTCGTCCAGGACAAGGACGCCCTGGTGCGCGGCCAGATGTTTCAGGTCACGGTCGAAAGCCTGCTGGATTTCCTCGGCGACCGGTCCTATGGCGCCAGCCTGATACAGATCGAGCGCATGAACCACCAAGGCCTGGGCGTCGAAACCAAGGTTTTCGACCGGTTCTACCTGATTCTGGTGGATACGTTCCGCGACATCCTGGGCGCGGACTGGACGCCGGAAACCGATGCGGTCTGGACCCGCGTGGTGCGCGAGCTGACCGGTATCGGCTGACACCGCCCGCCGCACGCTTGCACGACGGCCAAGCGCGCGCCATCAAGCGATTCTCATCCGGCGAGGAACCCCAGGCGATGCCCAAGACCCCTGACTATTTCGTTGGCAAGACCATTGTCATCACTGGCGCCGGCGGCGGAATCGGCCGGGCGGCGGCGCTGATTTTCGCGCGTGAGGGCGCCAATGTCGTGGTAACCGACATCGACGGCGACGCCGCCCGCCGGGTCGCGGAAACCATTCAGCAAAGTGGCCGGCAAGCCCTGGCGGTACAGGCGGACGTAACCTCCCGCGCGCAGATCGATGCCGCAATCGCGTCGGCGATCGGCCGGTTCGGCCGGGTGAACTTCCTGTTCAACTCGGCCGGCGCCGCGGTCAACCGGGTCAAGTTCCTGGAGATCGACGATGCGCTGCTGAACAAGACCATGGCGATCAACCTGCACGGCACATTCTACGGCATGCAAGCGGTGATCCCACACATGATCGAGCAGGGCGGTGGCGTGATCGTCAACGTCTGCTCGATGACCGCTCGGCGCGGCGGCCCTGGCGCATCTATCCACTATGCCGCCGCGAAAGGCGCGATCGATTCCATGACGCTGGGCGTGGCGCGGGAGTTCGCGGACCGCAACATTCGCTGCCTGTCCGTCTCCCCCGGCCCGATCAACACCAACTTCCAGGCGGCATCCAACTCGCCGCCGGATTTTCTGGCGCGCGCGGTGGCCGATGTGCCAATGAAGCGTCTGGGCGAACCGGAGGAGATCGCGGAACTGGTGCTGTTCATGTGCTCCGACGCCTGCGAATACATGACCGCCAACACAGTGTATGTGAACGGCGGCGGCGGCTTCCGGTAGGATTCCGCGCCCGGGGGCGTGCGGTTCGCCGCCGCCCCAAAAACGAACGATGACGCAAGGACGATCGATTAAGCCATGACAGTCATCGGGGTCGATTTCGGCACGACCAACAGCGTGGTCACGCGCCTGAATGCCGACGGATCGGTCGAAACAGTGCGGCACGCGTTCGGTCTGGCAGAGATCGACGTGATCCGTTCAGTCCTGTGTTTCTGGAACGACGGTGCGCGCAACCAGGTCGCGATGCGTCACGCGGTCGGGCCGGGTGCGATCGAGGCCTATCTGGACGATCCGCTGGAAAGCCGGCTGATGATGTCGCTGAAAAGCTATCTGGCACAGCGCAGCTTCACCGAGACGCGGGTGTTCGGAAAGCCGTTCACGCTGGAAAACCTGATCGGCCTGTTTCTGCGGGACATCCTGCCAACGCCGACGGGCGCGGTGCTGGTTGCCGGGCGGCCGGTGAAATTTGCCGGCGATGCGCCCGATGACGATCTGGGCGAGGCGCGCCTGCACGGATCGTACGCCGCCGCCGGCTGGCGCACGATCCAGACGGCGCTGGAACCGGAGGCGGCGGGCTATCGGTTTGCGCGCGGATTGACGGCACCCGCCACGGTGCTGATCGGCGATTTCGGCGGCGGCACCAGCGATTTTTCGGTGATGCGGTTCGAACCAGGGAGCAACCGGCCGGTGCAGGCGCTGGGGCATGCCGGCGTCGGCATCGCCGGGGACACGTTCGATTTCCGGATCATGGATCATGTGGTGTCGCCGCGGCTGGGCAAGGGCACGACCTACCGGCCGGGCGGAACCGATCTGCCGGTGCCGCCCGAGTATTACTCCAGCTTTGCCCGCTGGCACCGCCTGTCGCTGATGCGCGCGCCAAAGACCATGCGCGATATCGAGGCCGTGGCCAGATCCGCCCGCCACCCTGACCGGTTGCACGCGCTGCTGAAGCTGATTCGCGACGAACTGGGGTATGAACTGTACCGCGCCGTATCCGGCGTGAAGGCCGCATTGTCGGGTGCCGAGACGGCCATGCTGAGCTTCGAGCATGAGGATTTCACGATCCAGGAGACGATTTCCCGGCGGGATTTCGAGGAGTGGATCGCACCGGATATCGCCCGCATCGGCGCGACCGTCGATCTGGCCCTGGCCGGGGCCGGCATCGCGGAGGATGGGATCGACCGGGTGTTCCTGACCGGCGGCACGTCGCTGGTGCCGGCGGTGCGGGAGGTGTTCACTGCCCGCTTCGGGGCGGAACGCATCACCGGCGGCGGCGAATTCGTATCGGTGGCCGAGGGCCTGGCGCTGATCGGACGGGACCGGACAAAGGCGTAACCGGGCGGC
>JAJZEV010000316.1:15078-18329 GCA_021805665.1 Pseudomonadota bacterium | reverse complement strand
CGGGAGACGCTTGACCCGCGAACGTGTATGGCGTTCAAAGCGCCACGGAGAGCCTGTAGCTCAGTCGGTAGAGCACGAGACTTTTAATCTTGGGGTCGTGGGTTCGATTCCCACCGGGCTCACCAAACAAACTCAAAGAGTTTTGGTGCGGCACTCAACGAGTGACCGCAGTTCGGCTGGATGGCCGGAACATTGCGGGCGTTTCGCACCCTGCGTTAAGCCCGTGTTGACCGGCGGCGGCGCCGACCAGGACAACCCCGGGCGAACATTCCGCCGCCTGCCTGGTCGGGCGCGATGATCGTCGCTCACGGGAAGAGGCCTGCGTCCACGACGAACCGCTATCAGGCAATGCCGAATGCATATCCTGACGGTCATCGCCGTCGCCCGGGCGCGGATCCCGTGTGGCGGATCGTCGTCGATCTCACATTGGGACATCTCAGCGATCGGCGCGCTGGACCGCGTGGAGATGAAGGCTCAGCGCCATGGACACGAGATCGAGGTCGTCGCACCGAACGATCCCTGCGCTAAGATGGAGAAGCGGTTCGCCCCGCACGAAGCGGCGGTGGCGATCTCACCAATGGATTAACGCAGGCCCGCCGCCCGTCCATGGAAGCCCTCCAACCGCCCGGCAAGGTTCGGACAGTGTCGCACCAACATAGCGGGCAACGAAGCCCCCGCCCCTATTCCTCCGCCGCGTTGTCGGCCCATTCTTCCAGCGACTTCGCCTTGGCACGCAGGGACGACACGCTGGTGCTCAGCGCGCGCAGATTGCCGCGGTAGCGTGTCAGGCTCTCGTCCAGACCCGTGGTGGTTGCCTTCAGTTCGCCCAGCACCGAACGCCACGCGGCGACGGCGGCCCGCTGGTCGGCTATCGCGGCGTTCAGCGAGTCGAGGGCCTTGGCCAGCCGCTCCTCCGGCCCCGGATCGGCGGGCTTGTCCCGAACGGGAAACCGGATGATGTCCGCCGTTGGGCAATCCGCCGTGGCGGGGATGGAGGCTGCGGTGGTCGGACTGGTCATGGCGGGCGTTCCGGTCAAAAATCAGGCAGTGGTTAATAAATCATGAACGCCCGATCCACGCCACAAATTGTTAGAATACAATGGTCTGACCGACGCCGCGCACCGTCAGCACCATCAGAACCGTCAGCATCGATACCACCGCGACGATCGTGAAACCCCACCGCATCCAGACATAGCCCGGCGGCAGCAGCAGCCGCCGAAGCGCCCGATGCTCCGTCAACACCGTTGCCAGATAGCCCGCGATCAGCAGCACCAGCGCGACCCGGGGGGCCATGGTCTGTGCCAGCACCAGTGCGATCCAGGCGGCGATCAGCGGCAGGACGCCGGCACTGAAGCGCAGGTTCGCGCGCACCGACCCGGGCGGCAGCGCCAGGCCCCAATGCACGCCGCCGGCAAAGCCCAGAACCAGGGCCGCATAGTCGGTCAGGGCCAGCAGCAAATGACCCGCCGAAGCAAGGTCGGCGACGACGGCGCCAAACGCGCACAGGACGAAGGGAACCAAACCGAGCAGGGAGAGGGGGATGGCGATGGCGGGCATGGTAACTCCGGTGGATGGACGCGTTTCTCAGGCTCTCATGAACATGGCGAACGTGTGGTAGATAGCTACACATCGCCTCGATCCATCCGGAATCCCCATGACCATCGGTCTCGAAGTCGCCGTCATCCTGCTTTTGATCGTGCTGAACGGCCTGTTCTCGCTCAGCGAACTGGCGCTGGTGTCGGTGCGCCGGGCCCGGCTGGCCGTACTGGAGCGCAAAGGCGTCAAAGGGGCCGCGGCGGCTCGGTTGCTGGCCGACGACCCGCAACGGTTCCTGCCCACGGTTCAGGTCGGCATCACCCTGGTCAGCGTCCTCACCGGGGTGTTCGGCGGCGCCCGGATTGCCTCCCACCTTCAGGCATGGCTGACGACGATCCCGGCAGTGACGCAGTGGGCGGAGGGTATCGCGCTGGCGATCGTGGTGGTGGTGACGACCTATCTGACGCTGGTGCTGGGGGAACTGGTGCCCAAGCAGCTCGCGCTGCGGGCGCCGGAATTGATGGCGATCCGGGTGGCGGGACCGATCGCGGTGCTGTCGCGGGCCGGCGGGCCGGCGGTGTGGCTGCTGGGGGTGTCGTCGGGCTTCATCCTGCGGCTGTTCGGCCTGCACCGGGCGTCGCGGCAGTCGGTGACGGAAGAGGAACTGAAGGCACTGCTGATCGAGGGCGCGCAGACCGGTGTGCTGGAAATGGAAGAGCGCGACATGATCGAACGCGTGCTGCGACTGGCGGACAAGCCGGTGCGGGCTATCATGACTCCGCGGACGGAACTGGCGTGGATCGACCGGACCCATCCGGCGAAGGTCATTGCCGCGGCGTTGAAGGCGGCGCCGCACTCGCGGTTCGTGGTGTGCGACCGGTCGATCGACAACGTGGTGGGCGTGGTGCGGGCGAAGGACCTGCTGGACCGGATTCTCAGCGGCGGGGAACTGTCGGTCGGCGCCAGCCTGAAGCAGCCGATGATCGTTCCCGACACGATCAGCGCACTGGACGCGCTGGAGCGGCTGAAGTCCGACTCGTTGGGCCTCGCGCTGGTGATGGACGAATACGGCAGCTTCGAGGGCGTGGTGACGGCGGCGGACGTTTTGCAGGCGATCGTCGGCGATGGGACCGGGCCGGAGCATCAAGAGGGCGTGCCGGGGCCGGAGGGCGATGCCGCGATGACCCTGGACGGCATGACGCCGGTCGATGAGCTGAAAGCCAGGCTCAGACTGCCGGACCTGCCGGCGGAGGGCAGTTACCACACATTGGCCGGGCTGCTGCTGGCGCTGCTGCGGCGGGTGCCGCGGGTCGGGGACCGGATCGTTTTCGGCGGCTGGCGGTTCGAGGTGCTGGCGATGGACGGGCGGCGCGTGGACCGGGTGCTGGCCGGGCGGGAGCCGGCCGCCGAAGCCGAGGCCGCGCAATGAGGGCGACTGTTACCCAGTGCGCGGTGCTGGTCGGCGGGCTGGGGACCAGGCTGGGGGCGCTGACGGCGGCCACGCCGAAGCCGATCCTGCCATGCGGCGACCGTCCGTTCCTGGCCTGGCTGCTGCGCGAGTTCGTGCGGTTCGGGGTGACGGACTTCCTGCTGCTGACCGGGCATTTGTCGGCGGAGATCGAGAAAGCGGCGGCCGATATCCAGGCCGCTCTGCCACGGCCGGTGCGGATTACGCTGTCCGAGGAACCGATCAGGGCAGGCACCGGCGGGGCGGT
>JAJZEV010000316.1:0-14227 GCA_021805665.1 Pseudomonadota bacterium | reverse complement strand
CGGCGGCGGGCGTGACCGGACACTTGTTCCGGGGCGGGAATTTGCTTTCCTTCCTGCGGCCGATCCTGGATAAGCCCGACTGAACACAGTTTCAGGAGCGGCCGTTGCGGTCCCGGCAAGCCACCATTCGCGCCCGCGTCCCGCTGCGCCTGGGTTTGGCCGGCGGCGGAACCGATCTTAGCCCGTATTGCGACGAATTCGGCGGGGCGGTGCTGAATACCACGATCGACCGCTATGCGTACGCGTTCATCGAACCCTCCGACGACGGTCTGGTGCATTTCGCGGCCCCGGATGTGGAAATCGAGGAGTCGTTTCCGCCTGACATGGACGCTTTGGCCGAATGCCGGCTGGGGCTGCATGCCGGTGTGGCGAAACGGATGCTGACGCAGTTCGGCGGCGGACGGATCGCGCCAATGCGGGTCACGTCGTATGTCGATGCACCGCCAGGGTCGGGGTTGGGATCGTCCTCCGCGCTGGTGGTGGCGCTGGTGGAAGCGTTCACCGCGCTGCTGGCCGCACCGCTGGGTCCATACGATGTGGCGCATGTGGCGTTCGAGATCGAGCGGATCGATCTGGGGCTGGCGGGCGGAAAGCAGGACCAGTACGCGGCTACCTTCGGTGGCACCAACTTCATCGAGTTCCACGCAGGGGACCGGGTGATCGTCAATCCACTGCGGGTGTCGCCGTCGGTGCTGAACGAATTGGAAACCTCCATGGTGGTGTGTTTCACCGGGGTCAGCCGGAGGTCGGAGGAAATCATCGCCGAACAGCAGCGCGGGATGGCCGGGGTCGGGCAGGACGGCGATGTCATGGACAGCCTGCACCAGTTGAAACGCGACGCGATGGAGATGAAAGAGGCGCTGCTGCGCGGCGAAATTCCGCGTATGGCGTCGGTTTTGAACCGGTCCTGGGAGGCGAAGAAGCGGACGGCATCCGGCGTCAGCACCGGCCGGATCGAGGCGCTGTACGATCTGGCATTTGCCAACGGGGCAATCGGCGGCAAGGTCTCCGGGGCCGGTGGCGGCGGGTTCATGATGTTTTTCGTCCCGCCGGTACGGCGGATCGGCGTTATCCGGGCCTTGAACGCCGCCGGAGGCACTGCGAGCGGGGTGCATCTGACCTCGCAAGGCGCTGAATCATGGAGCGTTTAGATTTGTTACAATAAGGCAAGCCGCGAACCATATTTTGACTTCGATTCCGGTCGGCAATAATGGACCGGCCACCACGAGCGTTGAGATCAGGAACCCGCTGTATGAGATCGATTCGATTGACCACCGCCTTGCTGGCACCCGTTCTGCTGTTGAGCGCCTGCTCCAGCGAACCTCTGGGGCCGACCATCCCTGTGATGCCCGCGCCGAATAAGCCGTTCGATGTGTTCCAGGGCGATCAGGCGCTTTGCAAGCAGTTCGCCGCGGACCAGGTGCAAGGCGGCGCGCAGCAGTCCAACGACCAGCAGGTCGGTACGGCGGTGCTCGGCACGCTGCTGGGCGCCGGCCTTGGCGCGGCGCTGGGCGGTGGGCGCGGCGCGGCGATGGGTGCAGGTGTCGGCGCATTGGGTGGCACGGCGATCGGGGCTGGCGGTGGTCAGCAAGCGCAATACAGCCTGCAGCAGCGCTACGACATGGCTTACGCACAGTGCATGTATTCGCGCGGCAATCAGGTGCCTGGCTATCAGCAGGCGCCGCCGTCGGGATATCAGCAAGCCCCGCCGCCGCGTTATCAACAAGCCCCGGCCGGTTATGCCCCGCCCCCGGGTTATCAGCAGCCGCCAGCGGGCTATCAGCAGCAGCCGGGTTATCAGCAGCCACCCCCGGGCTATCAGCAGCAGCAGCCGGGTTATCAGCCTCCGCCTCAGGGATACTAACCGGCAGCGGCGGATCCGGCGCCTCGCCAGCCCCGTCTGGAGCCACGGCCATCGAAACCGCCGCACTGGACGATCCGTGTCTTGCGCGCCGGCACCTTCGCGTCGCTCAATGTCAGGTGCCCGAATCGGGGCGGGGCTTTCTAACGGGGTGGCAAACAATGCGACACTTGCCTGTGTTGTTGTTATTGGCCGGCTGCCTGGGCGGATGCGGCGATACCACCGCCGATCGCGCCAGCGGCGGGGCAGCGACCGGTGCTGGAACCGGGGCGGCGATTGGATTGCTGGGCGGTCCGATCGGGGTGGTGGCAGGTGCATTGATCGGCGGCGGAGCCGGGGCTTTGACCGGCGCGGCGTTGCCGGAAAAGCACCTGGACCTGGGGCCGCCGCCATGGAGCGACGCGAAGAACTAGCCCGCGATACTGGTTCCGGGATTCACGCCCGGAGCGACTTGGCCGTTTGTCCAAACAGGATTTTGCGCGCTTCCTCGGTGTGCTGGCCGGTTCGGCGCATGTCCTTGCCCAGGTCCACGCCGCGCTGCACGGCGGGGCGTGATTTGATCCGGTCCCGCCATGCCGAAACATTCGGAAATTCGTCCAGCGGCTGCCCCAGCGGCTTGGCTATCAGGACCCACGGCCAGGATATCATGTCGGCGATGGAATATTCGTCCAGGATAAAGTCATTGCCTCGCAGCCTTCGTTCCAGCACGCCCAGGCAACGATTGTATTCGCCTGCATAGCGTTTGTGGGCGTAGTCGTGGTCGCCCGCCTGCACGCTTTTCGCGTAGTTCACGAAATGGCTGAGCTGGCCAGCCATCGGGCCGAGGTTGCCGACCTGCCAGAACAGCCATTCCAGGCACTCTTTCCGGCCGATGGCGGTTTTCGGCATGAACTGGCCGGATTTCTCCGCGAGATGCAGCAGGATCGGGCCGGACTCGAAAATCGGCATCGGGCCGTCGGGCGTGTCGTGGTCCACGATCGCCGGCATCCGGGCGTTGGGGCTGATCGCCAGGAATCCGGGTGCGAACTGATCCCCTGCGCCGATGTCGAGGGGCTTCACGGTGTAGGGAAGGCCGGTTTCCTCCAGCATGATGGAGATCTTCCAGCCGTTCGGCGTGGGCCAGTAATAGAAATCGATCATGCGGCATCGTCCTTCAGGTCTGCTTCGGTACAGCCTATCTCGGCAAGAATTTCGGCGGTGTGCTGACCCAGCGCCGCGCCCCCGTGCCGCATCGCCGCCGGGGTTTCGGAAAACCGAACGGCGGGGCGGGCCTGCCGGATGCGCCCGGCTTCGGGATGATCGGTTTCTACCACGATGCCGTTGGCCTGGACCTGCGCGTTGGAGATCATTTGGGTGCGGGTCAGCACCGGGGCGCAGGGCACGCCTTCCCGGGTCAGACGTTCCAGCCATTCCTCGGCGGGGCGGGTCCGCAGCGCTTCCTGGGTCAGGATCAGGCGATCGTCGATGTGGCGCTGGCGCAGGGCGACGGTGGCGAAGCGCGGGTCGTCCAGCCATTCCAGCTTATCCAGCGCCTTGGTCAGCGCCAGCCATTCGCGGTTGGACTGCACGGCCGCACTGATCGGCGTGGTGGCGGTTTCGTAGATCAGATCGATGAAGCTGGCGGCTTCCTGCTGCGGAATATCCTCGCCCACAAAGGTCTGGCTGCCCATGTCGGATGCCCATAGAAACGCAATGATCGCATCCAGCATGGACAGTTGGATGTGCTGCCCCTGGCCGGTGCGTTCGCGGTGCAGCAGGGCCGCGGTGATCGCCTGGGCGGCGTTGTAGGCGGTCAGCTTGTCGGGAACGATGGTGCGGACCAGCCTGGGCCGTTCGGTGTCGGACCCGGCCTGAATGCTGGCAAGCCCGGACACCGCCTGGATCAGCGGGTCATAGACCGGCTTTTGCGCATACGGGCCGGTGTCGCCAAATCCGCTGATCGAGACATAGACGATGTCCGGTTTCACCGCGCGTACCGCGGCCTCGCCCAGGCCCATGCGGTCGGCGACACCGGGGCGGAAATTCTGCACGAACACGTCCGCGGTTTCGGCCAGACGCAGCAGCGCATCGCGGGCTTTCGGGTTCTTCAGGTCCAGCGCCAGCGAGCGTTTGTTGCGGTTGTTGTTCAGGAAGGAGGCGGAAAACCCGTTGCGTCGGTTGTTCGCCAGCCGTGTGTGGTCGCCGCCGGTTGCGGGGTTTTCGACCTTGATCACGTCGGCGCCCTGGTCGGCCAGGATCATGGTCGCCAGCGGGCCGGAGATCATGGAGGTCAAGTCGATGATCCGGTAACCGGACAGTGGGCCGGGCATTGGGTGTCTCGCTGGTATGGTTCGCGCCACGATATGGGCCGAATCCGGGGAGACGCAAACTTGTGCGGCTGGCCGCCGTGGCGCGCCTGTCCGAACCGCCGGCTATTCGGCGGCGGCGTTGAACCCGGCCGCACGATCGACAGCCGGGCCTTGATTGCGCTGCGCCCGAGCGGCGGCGGCTTCAGGTGCCCCTTCGCCGCCACAGTGGGTCATTGCGCGCATTGGGCAGCATGATCGGGCTGTATTCCAACGACAAGATCGCCGGGTTGGCCAAAGTCGCTGGCCTGGACAGACTGCGGCCCGCGCGGCGATGACGTTGCAATGCCCGGCGTTCAGCACAGCCAGACCGAAGCCACGGTCACTCCGCCGCGGCATGCGCCGGTTCGACGGGCAGCCGCATACCGACGGTTTTCAGCACCGCCACCAGCGTCTTCAAGGTCGGGTTCCCCGTCGGCGACACCGTGCGATACAGCGATTCGCGGCTGATACCCGCCCGCGCGGCGACGGCACCAAGACTGCCATGGGCCTCCGCCACGGTACGAAGCGCCAACATCCCGCCCGCCTGATCGTTCGGATCGTCCAGGGTTTCCATCGCGGCCGTCAGATAAGCGACGGTCAGATCATGGTCGGCAACCAGTTCCGCGACACCTCCGCCGACGGATTTGCTGCCACCGAAATTACCAGCCCCGATCCGATGCAGACGAACGCGAATGCGCGCGGCAGCGACTTGTCGCGCAGGCCTGTTATCCATTCGGTGAAGGGTTCGCGTCCGTCTTCCTGCTGACAGCGAAGCAACTGGATGACCAGAAATGTCGCTTTCAAGCGACTCTCTGTCAATCTCAATGCGCCGATAGCAAATTTAACCATAAAGTTTTCCCTGCCATCGGAAGGCCACTGGCACCCGACGGCAGGGGGAGAAGGTTAGGAAATCGTTAACGCCAGCCGGCGATCGGTTCGGCGCCCGAATCCTACCCGAACACGCGTTCGAAAATACGGTCCACCGCCCGCAGGTGCAGCGCGGGGTCCATAGCCGCGTCCAGTTGTTCGGCGGAAACCCGGGCGGCGACATCCGGATCGGCTTCCAGGTTCGTGCGGAAAGACCGCCCCTCCGGCGTGCCCAGCTTCGTCCAGGTCGCCATCGCGCAGCTTTGCACGATCCGATAGGCGTCCTCCCGCAGGATGCCAGCCTTGGTCAGCCCCAGCAGCACTTCCCCCGAATGAACCACCCCGCCCAGGCTTTCCAGGTTCGCCAGCATACGCCGCGGATAGATCAGCAGCTTTTCCATCATCCCCGCCAGCCGCATCAGCGCGAAATCCAGCGTTACCGTCGCATCCGGGCCGATCGCCCGCTCCACCGAGGAATGGCTGATGTCGCGCTCATGCCACAGCGTCACGTTCTCCAGCGCCGGCACCACGGCGGACCGCACGATCCGGGCCAGCCCGCACAGATTCTCGCTCAACACCGGGTTCCGCTTGTGCGGCATGGCGGAGGAACCCTTCTGACCGGGATGGAAGAACTCCTCGGCTTCCCGCACTTCGGACCGTTGCAGGTGGCGCACCTCGGTGGCCAGCCGCTCGATCGCGCTGGCAATGACGCCCAGCGTGCAGAAGAACGCCGCGTGCCGGTCGCGCGGGATCACCTGAGTGGACACCGCTTCGGCGCTTAGTCCCAGCTTTTCCGCCACGTATTCCTCGACGCTGGGGTCCAGATGCGCGAACGTGCCAACGGCACCGCTGACCGCCGCGACGGTGATTTCGGCGCGCGCCGCGACCAGACGCGCGCGGTTGCGGGCGAATTCCGCGTAGTGGCCGGCCAGCTTCAGGCCGAACGTCGTCGGTTCGGCGTGGATGCCATGGCTGCGGCCGATGGTCAGGGTGTATTTGTGCTCCATCGCCCGGGTCTTCAGCGCCGCCATCACCGCATCGATGTCGGCCAGCAGAATGTCCGCCGCCTGCGTCAACTGCACCGACAGCGTGGTGTCCAGCACGTCGGAACTGGTCATCCCCTGATGCACGAACCGCGAGTCCGGCCCCACCGCCTCGGCCAGCCAGGTTAGAAAGGCGATGACGTCATGACGGGTTTCCCGCTCGATCGCGTCGATGCGCTCGACATCCGCTTCGTTCATCGCGGCCAGCTTGGGCGCACCCTTCTCGCGGATGGCGCGGGCGGCCTCCTGTGGGATGGCACCGATGCGCGCCATGCCTTCGGCGGCCAGGGCCTCCACCTCGAACCAGATGCGGTACCGGTTGATCGGCGCCCAGATGGCGGCCATTTCGGGTCTGGAGTATCGCGGAATCATCGCTGCCTTGTCCGATATGCTTGTTCGAAGCGGGGGAAAGGGCCAGCTAGACCGAGGCATCCTGGAAGGCAAGCATGGATTGGACGACTGATCTGGTGACACTGGCCCAGGTGGTCATGATCGACGTTGCCCTGGCTGGCGACAACGCGGTCGTGGTCGGGCTGGCGGTAACCGGCCTTCCAGCGCGGCAGAAGCGGCTGGCGATCCTGCTGGGCATCGGCGGCGCCACGGCGATCCGCATCGCCATGGGCGCCGTCGCGCTGCAACTGCTGGCGATCATCGGCCTGCTGCTGGCCGGCGGCATCCTGCTGCTGTGGGTCTGCTGGAAAATGTTCCGGGAACTGCGGCGCCCGCATCGCGCAGCCGCGACCGAAGGCTCCAAAACGCTGCGCCAGGCGATGATGCAGATCGTCCTGGCGGATGTGTCCATGAGCCTGGACAACGTGCTGGCGGTCGCCGGGGCTGCGCACGACAGGTTCTGGGTTCTGGTGTGCGGCCTGCTGCTGTCGGTTGGCCTGATGGGCCTTGCCGCCGGCCTGATCGCGAGGCTGCTGGAGCGTCACCGCTGGATCGCCTGGATCGGGCTGTTGATCGTGCTGTATGTCGCCCTGACGATGATCTGGCACGGCGGTCATCAGGTCGCCGGGGCGGCAGCGGGCATGGTTCGATCTCAATAGCCCCACATGGGTCAACGCGCGATGCTGGCCACCCGTCCATTCACCCCCGGATCAAATCCAGCAGCGCCTCCTCGCTCAACCGAGCGGTGGTTTCCGTGCCGTCCAGCAGGTCGGTGGCGAGATCGCGCTTATCCCGGTGCAACCCCAGTATCTGCTGTTCGATGCTGTCCTGCATGATCAGCCGGTAGATCGTCACCGGCCGCTCCTGCCCGATCCGGTGCGCTCGGTCGGATGCCTGATCCTCGACCGCCGGGTTCCACCACGGGTCCAGATGCACCACGTAATCCGCCGCCGTCAGGTTCAGCCCTGTCCCGCCGGCCCGCAGGCTGATCAGGAACAGATCGGCCCCACCCGCCTGGAACGATGCCACCCGCTTCTCCCGTTCGGCGGACGGAGTGCTGCCATCCAGGTATTCGTACCGAATCCCCTCCCCGTCCAGCGCCGCCCGCACCAGTTCCAGGTGCCCGACGAACTGGCTGAACACCAGCGCCCGATGCCGGTTGCGGATCAGTTCCTCCACCAGTTCCATGAACGCTGCCAGCTTCCCGCTGGGTATGCCCGCCGCCGGGTCGATCAGCGCCGGATTGCAGCACGCCCGCCGCAGCCGGGTGATTTCGGCCAGGATCTGGATTTTCCGCCGCCCCTCCGGCGCGTCCAGCGCCGCGATCCGTTCCAGCGACCGCTGCCGCAGCGCCTCATAGAACGCCCGCTCCGCCTCCGGCATTTCCACATTCAACGTCTGTTCGGTGCGTGGAGGCAGCTCGCTCAGCACCGCCGCCTTGGTCCGGCGCAGCAGGAACGGCCGGATCAGCGCCCGCAACGCCTGACGCGCGTGCGGGTCCCTGTCCTTCTCGATCGGCCGGGCAAAGCGCTTCTGGAACCCCTCCCGCGATCCGAGTACGCCGGGGTTCACGAAGCCGAACAGACTCCAAAGCTCGTCCAGGTAGTTCTCGACGGGCGTTCCGGTCAGCGCCAGACGGAATCCGGCCCGCAGCGTCTGCACCGCCTGCGCCCGCCGTGTGTCGGCGTTTTTGATGGCCTGCGCCTCATCCAGCACCACCATCTGCCAGTCCCGCCCGGCCAGCGACTCGCCCAGCATGCCATAGCTGCACACCAGCACATCGCGCGCGCCCAGCCCGGCCACCAGTTCGGCTCGGTCCCCCGCCCCGGCCAGCCGGTGCGTGCGCAGGGTTGGGGCAAACCGGGCGATCTCGGCTTCCCAGTTCGGGCATACCGATGTGGGGGCGACGACCAGGCACGGCCCCTCCTCCGCCCGGTCCAGCATCACAGCGATGGCCTGCACCGTCTTGCCCAGCCCCATGTCGTCGGCCAGACAGGCGCCGGCGCCCCATCGCGCCAGCCGGGACATCCAGACAAAGCCGTCCACCTGGTAATCCCGCAACTCCGCCTGCAATGTCGGCGGCAGCGCCGGCGTCCACCCCTCAGCCGCTCTGATTCGCGCGACAAATTTCTTCCAGGCGGCGTCGGACTTCACCTCGCCGGCATCGTCCAGAACGGCATCCAGGGCCGGCGCGCCCAGCGCATGCACCCGCCGGCCGGATTTCGACGGCTCCGACACCGACGCAAGCCGCTGCAACTGAGTCTGCAACTGCCGGGTCAGCGCCACGAAGCGCCCGTCGCCCAGCGGCACGAACCGGCCCTGCGCCTTGTCGAGGCGTTCCAGCAGGAAGCGCATTTCCAGCACCTGGTCCTCGTCCAGCGCCACGGTGCCATCGACATTGAACCAGTCGCGATCCTGAGCGACGCGCAGCTTCATATTGCCGGCCGACACCGCACTGACGCGCATCGCGCGGCCTTCCGGCCACTCCACCGAGACCGGCCCGGCGTAGGACCGCAATTCCAGCAGCAGTTCCAGGCAGCCATCCAAATCCTCGACCACCAACTCGTGCAACTCCGCACCGCCGCGATCGCGCAGCGTCGGGCACGCCTCGATCAGCGCGGTGCGTTCGGCCAGTTCGCGCGGCAGGTCGCGGTTGGCGCGAAGCTGCTGGCCGCCGACGGTCGCCAGCACCGACCGGCCGCCCAGGCCCGCGACATAGGCTGGTCCGTTGGCACCGAACGGGCGGACCACCAGCCCCAGCTTCAGCCCGGCCTCATATGGCACCAACTGCACGACGGGCGTTGCCTGCCCCTCGGTTCCCGGCTGATCGGCCTCGGCGATTTCCGCCCGGATCGGCAAAGCGGGGCTGTTTCGCCGCACCATCGCCACCACTTTGTCGCGGGCGGCGGCGGGCACGGTCAGCCCGCTTTCGCTCAGGATTTCCTGCACCGCCAGCATCGCCTTGGGAAAGTCGATCACGCGATAGCGCGAAGGCGTTTCCGGCTCCAGGAACACTGTCGGCTGGTCGGCGGTGTGGGACAACGCGATCCGGTATCCGTTCCGCGTCCGGGTCACCAGCAGTTCCAGCGGATACGGCACCAGTTCCAGCGGCTGGGACCGCTGCCCCGCATGAAACACCGCCGGATGGCCAACCAGGGCCAGCAGTGTGCGGGGACTGTCGAATTCATAGCTGTCCTCGCCATACCAGTCAGCGGCGTGCTTGCGGATGGTGCGCAACGCCAGCCGGTCCTGTGGCGTCAGATAGTCCAGCCTTGGGTCCTGTTCGTACAGCCGCTTCATCGCTACGGCCCGCCCGTCGGTCCAGCCGTCGCGTCCCTTGGCGGATTGTTCGGCCGCGGTCACCTCCTCGGTATCCGGATCGACGAAGAAGACCAGGCGCTTCGCCTTGCGGGGCGCCTTTGCGGTTTCCACTGCCGGGTCGCCTTTGTCCAGGAATGCACCCAGGCTTTCCAGGGCACGCTCCCAGGGTTGCTTGATCTGGATGATTCCGGTGAAGGCGACGATATCCGCGCCGGCGAGAAAAGCCTTATAGGGTCCGGGGTGCGGCGCGACCCGCGCCAGGATTTCGGCATGGATGCGCGCGACCAGCGGCTGCGTATCCCTGGTGCTTTCGAACCCGGCCGCCAGGTCGGCCTGGCTGGCACGCGACAATCCGGTGTCCAGGGCATATGCCGCCAGCGCGACGCAGGCATCGGACAATGGCGACTGCCCGGTTTTCGCCGAAAGGTCGGCAACCAGCTCCCGCGCCCGGGTTTGCAAGCCCTGGACGACCCACAGCAATGCCTGCATCGCCAGCAAACCGGCCCCGTGGTCCAGCGGCGCCTGCCCGGCCATCGCCGCATCCAGCCCATTCTGGATCTCGGTATGCAGGCTGGCGTCGTTGGCGCGCAGCAGCGCCATCGGGAACAGAATAAGATGCTCCTCCTCCAGGAACAGTTTGCGTTTTCCCAGCCGTTTGCGGCGCAGTTTCAGGGCATTGCGGTAATACGTCAGCGCGGCGTCGTTCCGTCCCTGAAGAAACGCCAGTGCGCCCTCCATCGCCTGCACGTCGTCCTCGAACGCCGCCCCGTTGCACGCGCCCGCCGATTCACGAAGATCGTCCAGACGGAGCGATAGTAGATCGCACCGCCATAGCTGGGCAGCCACACCGCCAAAGCCCGCTTTCCCGCGCTGGCTTCTGGCCAGGCCGAGTATTTCGCCGATGCCCCGGCCGTTCGCGCCGCTCAGAATGAAGCCGGTCGTCATGGCTTCCAGAAGCGACGCCTGAATGACCGGGCAGCGGCTGGCGATCCAGCCGGCGTCGATCGGCGCATCCTGGAATGCCCGGGCAACAACCATAACCGAGCGTTCGGGAGCCATGCGCGTGTCGCACAGATCGCGGTTTCGGATGAAGATCGGTTCGTTGTCCGTATAGACCGCCAACCGGATCAGGCGACGCACGGCATTGGAGTCGATAATTCGGCTGGACGAATAATACTGGCTGGCCGGGCGGTCCCCGGGCATTACCCGCTCGATCGCCCCGGCCAGCGCGAGCGCATCCGGCGACGCGCCCGCATCGGCGGCGATCCGATGCAGCAGTTCAGGCACGCACGCATCGTCCGCTGTCAGCAATCCCTGGCGCCGCAGATCGTCGCACAGGGCATTCACGAGTTGCGGCGACCACTGCCGGCCAGTCCGCGACGCTATCCCGGTCGCGCGGATGCACTCCACGAACTCGGACTTGGTCATAGCGGGCACGATAAGGCTCTTCAGCCGCACAACCAGCTTGGGGCCGGGCAGCAGGCCGATATACCGATCCCATAAATCGGATTCGACAACGCGCGTTCGACTGGCACTCATATATCTAACAGACAGCACCTGCCCCGAGTCGGCCAACCGCGAACCGCGCCTCCGGCATCGCCCACTCGCTATCGCGGTGGCTTTCCGCCGCGCGGGCCAATCAGCCAGGACGGTACGCGCACCACGCGCAGCAATCCGGCTGCACTGGAAATCCCCTGCACCGACCGCCGAGCCTCGATCAGCAGGTGGCGCACCTGCAGCGGGTCGGTGGTGCCGGCGGACTCGTTCACGAAGGACAGACGATGGAGGGAGAACAGCCCGACGGCGGCCGACAGCCCGAACAGGAACGTCCAGGCGTGGAAGTCCAGCACCTGCAGAGTCACCGCGTCCTCGGTGCCTTTCCAGGTGAAGCCGAAGCTCAGGTCGCGTGCGGCGAAGAAATCCGCGAGCAACCCGCCCAGGATCGGGGCGATCGCCGCGCAGGTCGCGCTGACGACACTGTTTGACGCCAGATACGCCGTCGCCTGCCCCGGCGGCGACAATTTCATCGCGATATTGCCCGACGCCAGCGCCACGCCGGCCGTGGCGATGCCCATCAGCACATGGATGGCCAGCAGCACGAAGAATACCGCCGGTTGAAGCCACGCCAAACCCGTGAAACTCCAGGCCAACGTACACATCAAAAACAGCGGCGCGGCGATGCCCAGCACGGCCTTGTTGCTGAACCGATCGATCAACGTGCCCCAAAGCCCGAGTGCCGCGAGGTTGCTAAGCTGGCTCGCCGTGGTCAGGACGATGATCGTGCCCATCGAATAGCCGACGGTCTTCAGCATATAGACGGCGAAGAACGGCGCGGCCAGGTTCGCGGCGAAGTTCCAGGACCCCAGGAACAGCATCAACTGGCGAAAATTCCGATCCGCGAACGGGGCGGTGAATATGGCGCGCACGGGCGCGCGCCGGGTGGCGGGCGGCATCGGCTGGTCGGGCGTGATCGACAGCAGCCAGACCCCCAAAAACCCGACCGCCGCGCTGAACACGAACATCGCGGAATAGACAGAAGCCGGGCGATCCGGCAGCAGCGCCTTCCATCGATCGATCCCCAGCCCGCACACCAGGGCCAGCCCGGTCGCCAGGGCTGTGGTCGCCGCTGCCCGCCGGCCAAAGAAGCGGCCGAACTCCGCTTCGGGGACCAGGTCGCGCATCCAGGAATTCCACGAACACCCGGCAATCGCCGCCAGCGCCTGATAGATTGCGACCGAACCGATCAGCAGGACGATACCCCGATCGCCGGCGACGAACGGCGCCATCGCCGCGGCCAACAGGAACGAGCGCCCGATCCCGGCCGACCACGCGCAGATCGCCCGCCGCGTCCGCAGCCGTTCCACCAGCACCACGGCCGGCAGCTGCAGGAACTGCACCGCGAACGGCACCGCGGCCAGCACGCCGATCGCGACATTGCTGGCACCCAGGTCAACCAGGAACCCGGCCAGAAATACGCCCGTGGTCAGGGTCGCCATCGCCTCGCTGGCAAGGGCGTCATACAGGACAAGCCGGAAGGTTCTCTTGGTATCGGCCAGGGGCTCGCGCGTCATGCCCCCATTGGATGGTAATCCAGCAGCCTTGTGAACCACCGCCCCACCCCTGACACGCAAGCCCAACCGTCCTATGTTCACCGCAATCAGGAAACAGGAGGACCGATCGATGTTGAACCCAGTCTCGCCGCTGCCGCTGAAGGACCCGACGCTGTTCCGTCAGGCAAACTATCTGGACGGCAAGTGGGTGGATGCCGATAACGGGAAGACCATCGTGGTGAAAAACCCCGCGACCGGGGAGGCTGTCGGCGAAGTCCCCAACATGGGCGCCGCCGAAACCCGGCGCGCCATAGAGGCCGCTAACAACGCCTATCCGGGCTGGCGTGCGATGCTGGCGAAGGAACGCGGCGCCATATTGCGGAAACTGTCCGACCTGATGCTGGCCAACGCCGATGACCTGGCGGTGATCATGACCGCCGAACAGGGCAAGCCGCTGGCCGAGAGCAAGGGCGAGATCGTCTATGCCGCCAGCTTCATCGACTGGTTCGCCGAGGAGGCGAAGCGTATCTACGGCGATACCATCCCGCAGAATGCCAAGGGCCGCCGTATCCTGGTGCTGAAAGAGCCCATCGGCGTGTTCGCCGCGATTACCCCCTGGAACTTCCCGGCCGCCATGATCACGCGCAAGGCCGGTCCCGGCTGGGCGGCGGGCTGCACCGGGGTCATCCGGCCGGCCTCGCAAACCCCGTTCTCCGCCCTGGCCTTGGCGGTGCTGACCGAACGCGCTGGCATGCCGGCGGGCGTGTGCAACGTGCTGACCGGGGGATCGTCGGCAATGGGCGGGGAGCTGACAGCCAACCCGCTGGTGCGGAAACTGTCGTTCACCGGCTCCACCGAGGTCGGGGCCAGGCTGCTGGCGCAGTGCGCGCCGACGATCAAGAAGACCAGCATGGAACTGGGCGGCAACGCCCCCTTCATCGTGTTCGACGACGCGGACCTGGATGCCGCCGTGGTCGGCGCCATGGGCAGCAAGTTCCGCAATACCGGGCAGACATGTGTGTGCGCTAACCGCATCCTGGTGCAAGACGGCGTGTACGACGCCTTCGCCGCCAAGCTGAAGGCGGCCGTGGAAGCGATGAAAGTCGGCAACGGCATGGAGCCGGGGGTGTCGCAAGGCCCGCTGATCAACGCCGCCGCCGTGACGAAGGTGGAGGAGCATGTCGCCAACGCCCTGTCGATGGGCGCGACGGTGGTGACTGGCGGCAGGAAGCATCGGCTGGGCGGCAATTTCTACGAACCCACGGTGCTGGCGAACGTCCCGCACGATGCGCTGATCTTCCGCGAGGAAACCTTCGGCCCGGTCGCGCCGCTGTTCCGCTTCAAGACCGAGGAAGAAGCGATCCGTCT
>JAJZEV010000006.1 GCA_021805665.1 Pseudomonadota bacterium | reverse complement strand
TCTTCGTAGTAGAGGCGGACACCGTCGTCTGTGGTGGCGAAAGGCATGCGGAACTCCTGAAGGCGATGGCGCATCCTACGCAACCTTTCGCGGCTTTCCAGGGTGAATTGCACGGCGAACGCGGTTGAACGCGGGTTCGGTCGCGCTTTGGCCATGGACGTTGGGATCGGGCCGGGAACCAGCGCGGGTGCGTGCCGGTATATCGGTGCGCCGTTTCAACGGCTTTGGGCGGGCGGGACCCCCAGCGCCTTCGATGTGGGCTTTGACGCTGCCGCCGGATACCAATTGGAGCAGGACGATTCTTCTGGCGTGTCACCGCTCCCTTCGGAACAGCAATCGTCGTTCTCCAATTGGGCTTTCCGCGGACTGGTGGTAGATATTTACATCGGCAACAGAATCGTTTTCCCTAAATGCTCCCATGCTCAAGCTGACAACCTTTCTCCCGGCGCAAGCGGGCACGAGGCGCCGGTCTCTCGATGCGATCGGGATTGGGTGTATTGTTGCCGCGCCATCCCGGGCCGTCGGAAGAAGGTCGCTGCTCCGTCTTGCCGAAGCCATGCACTATCCACGGTTCAAATCGGAACAGCGCGGCACGATATCGGCCGTGACCGCGCTGATATTGCCGATCATGATCGGAGTGATGGCAGTAGGGTTCGACATCGGCTACCGGGCGTCCATCCGTTCCGAACTGCAACGAATCGCGGATATCTCCGCACTGGCCGGGGCGGGGTTATACGCATCCACGGCAAGCGCCTCCTCCGCTCTCAGCACTACCGCGAACGTCATCGAACTGAACGGATTTCCGGTCGGTACACGCGGAGGCAACGGCACAACCACGCTGACCGACAACTATGGGAACTATTCCGCCTCGATCTCGTTCGTCAGCCCCGGAACGATCGCGGTCACCGCGCAGCGGGTCGTCTCGCTGATGTTTTCTAACATGTTCCTATCGACATCGTCCCAGACGGTTTCCGCGACCGCCGCGGCACAGATCTCGCCCCGGGCCAGCGGCAACCTGTCCTGCGCCCTGGCCCTGAACGGCAGTTCCAACAGCATCACGACGACAGACAACCTCACGATCAGCGGCGGCAAAAACACCAATATCCAAATGTCCGGATGCAACCTTCGCTCCGACGCCTCCATCCAGTTCAACGGAACGCCAACGGTCGGAACGCCAAGTATCGTCGCCAGCGGGACCATCGGCGGAAGTTACAATCAAAGCTGCCAGGCGGGGCAAACGCCTTGCGACCAGCAATCGACCTCCATGCCAGTGGTTCCGGACCCGTTTGCATCGGCCTACGGCGGTGTGTTGAACGTCAGCGGCACGCCAATCGCCCAGCCAGGCGGCACCAGCTTTGGGCCAGCGCCCGCCGGTTCGGTGTACAGCTCGCTCAACTTCGGCTCGAACACCTATACGCTCAGCCCGGGAATCTATTACGTCGCCGGGTCGGTTTCCTTCGGCGGCAACGGCTCGGTCTCGGGATCGGGAGTAACCATCATCGCGACCGGCAGCATAAAGGCCGACGGCGGCTCAACCCTGAACCTCAGCGCCCCGACCAGCGGCCCGACGGCGGGACTGTTGTTCGGGTCGATGTCCGTGGGAGCCGGCGTGGCATTCGACGGCAATTCCACTCAGAACCTGACCGGCGCGATCTACATGCCGAACGGTTCGGTCACCATTACCGGAAGCACGAACTGGCCCAACGATTCCACCGACGGAACATCGTTGTCCAACTGCCTCATTTCTGTCGCCCAATCGGTGACGTTCGCCGGCAGCAGCAGCTTCGCCGCCTCTGGCTGTGCCAGCTTCGGCGTACCCACAACCTACGACCTCCCCAGCATCGCTCGGCTGACCCAATGAGGTACCCGATCCGACAAACATTTGTTCTGAGCCGCGACGGCGTCGCGGTGCTGGAATTTGCGCTGGTGGTTCCGGTCCTGCTGACGATCTTCGCGGGATTGAGCGACTTTCTGCTGGCCTTCTCGGATCGTATCCAACTCGCATCGGCAGTGGCGGGTGGCGCGGCTTACGCCTTCAACCAAGGACAGAATGTGTCCGGCACCGCGCAAGCGGTGTCCGCCACCGATGTTAAGGCGAAGATAGTCAGCAGTATCGATCTGCCGAACGTGTCGGTTACTGTGACCGGACCCAGCCTCGACTGCATTTCCAACAGCAGCACCGTGCCGCCGGCCGCCACGCTGACGGCCGCGACGGCCGGCGCCGCATGCCCCAACGGTCAGGCTCCGGCAACGTATGTGGTTATAACGGCCTCCTATATCTACAACCCGATGATGCCGTTCTACAGCACACTCTCCAGCACCGCGCTGACAGAGAACGCCGTCGTGAGGCTGTATTGACCCGCCAACAAACCGCCAGCCGTTTTCGGCTGGCACAGCAGGGCAACGTGGTCCTCGAATTCGCCATCACGGCGGGAATATTCCTGAGCCTGGTGGTCGGCGGAATCGATGTCGGACTGCTCTGGTGGGCAAAGAACGCACTACAGGTCACCGCCGCCATGACCGCCCGATGCATGGCGCTTGGTTCCTGCACCGATCCCGCGGCCTATGCAGTCCAGATGGCGGGCAACTGGACAGTGGCCGGGGCAATCACCGCAAGCAACGTCACCCTGAGTACTACGTCGCAGTGCTACGGAACCGGGGGAACCTACAGCCAGTTTTACATGGTCACGATCGCCTCGCCGTTCTGGGCGGGACTGCCGCCGCCGCTGCCCCACATCGCCCTGCAAGCGTCCGCTTGCTATCCCGCACAATTATAGCGTCCCTCATCCGCCCCCCTTGGCCTTTCCCGCCAACACCGTACATGCTGATTCCGATACCCATCGACAGCCCCCGGGGAAACATCGCCATGACAACAACGAAGTTCGGCCTCGCCCAGCCCGTCCGCCGCGTGGAGGACCCCCGGCTGCTAAAAGGCGCCGGCCGCTACACCGACGATATCGTGCTGCCGGGCATGCTGTTCGGCGTGGTGCTGCGCAGCCCGCACGCAGCGGCGGCGATCACGCGGCTGGACACTGCCGTAGCGGCCAAACTGCCGGGCGTGGCCGGCATTTACACCGCCGCCGACCTGAAGGCCGACGGCATCGGCCCCCTGCCGTGCGCCGCCCTGCTGAACAACCGCGACGGCTCCCCGCAGGCAGCCCCGCCGCATCCCGTGCTGGCCGACGGCACCGTCCGCCATGTCGGCGACCCGGTCGCCTTCGTCGTCGCCGGCAGCATCAAGCAGGCGCGCGACGCGGCCGAGGCGATCGCGGTGGATTACGACATCCTGCCGTCCATCACCGACCTGCCGACCGCGATGGACAAGGGCGGCGTGCTGGTCTGGCCGGAGATAAAACACAATCTGGCGTTCGACTGGGAGATTGGCGACAAAGCGGCGACCGAGGCGGAATTTGCCCGGGCCGCGCACGTTACGAAACTAAAGATCGTCAACAACCGGATCGTGGTGAACTCCATCGAAGCCCGCGCCGCGCTGGCGGATTTCGATCCAACGACCGGGCGGTGGACGCTGTATGCCAACACCCAGGGCGGCTGGCTGGTGAAAAACCTGATCGGGCCGCTGTTCGGCACCGAACCCGAGAAGTTCCGCGTGATCACCCCCGATGTCGGCGGCGGCTTCGGCATGAAGCTGTTCCTGTACGCCGAACACGTCCTGACCTGCTATGCAAGCCGCAAGCTGGGGCGCCCGGTGAAGTGGGCCGCCGAACGCGGCGAGGCTTTCCTGTGCGACACGCAGGGCCGCGACAACGTGACGCTCGGTGAGTTGGCGACCGACGCCGACGGGAAATTCATCGCGCTGCGGACCCGCAATATCGCCAACATGGGCGCGTACCTGTCCACCTTCGCCCCCTATATTCCGACCTATGCCGGGACCGGCGTCCTGGCCAGCGTTTATGGCTTCAAGGCGATTTATGCCAACGTCCTTGGCGTATTCACCAACACGGTCCCGGTCGATGCCTATCGCGGTGCCGGGCGTCCCGAAAGCAACTATCTGGTGGAACGGCTGGTCGATGCCGCCGCGCGCGAGCTCCATATCGATCCGGTGGAACTGCGCCGACGCAACATGGTGCTGCCGGATGCGATGCCGCATGCGACCCCGGTGGGCAAAAGTTACGACAGCGGCGACTTCCGCGTGGTGCTGGATGCCGCCACCAGGCACATGGACTACGCCGGCTTCCCCGCCAGGAAAGCCGCCGCGGCCGCGGCAGGCAAGCGGCGCGGCCTGGGACTGGCCTATTACCTGGAAGCCACCGGCGGCGATCCCACCGAACGGGCGGAGATTCGGTTCGCTGACGACGGGTTTGTCGATGTTTATGTCGGCACCCAGTCCACCGGCCAGGGCCACGAAACGGCCTATGTGCAGCTAACCGCCAACAACCTGGGCATCGACGGCGACAAAATCCGCATCCGGCAGGGCGACACCGACACGATCCCGGTCGGCGGCGGCACCGGGGGCGCTCGCAGCCTGTATTCGGAAGGCCAGGCGATCCTGCTGACCTCCCAATCCGTCATCGCCAAGGGCAAGCAGGCAGCAGCCGAGGAACTGGAAGCCGCCGTCGCCGACATCGCGTTCGCGGACGGCACGTTCTCCATCGTCGGCACCGACCGGACGATCGATATCGTTGCGCTGGCGGCGACGCAGCGCAAGAAGGCCGCGGCCGGCGAACCGGCGACATTGCTGGATGCGGCCGAGGTAGCGGCGATCGATGCCCACACCTTCCCGAACGGCTGCCACATCGCGGAGGTGGAGGTGGACCCGGAAACCGGCGTCATCGAACTGGTGCGCTACAGCGTCACCGACGATGTGGGCAAGGCGATCAATCCGCTGATCGTGCGCGGCCAGGTGGCCGGCGGCGTGGCCCAGGGGTTCGGCCAGGCAGTGCTGGAGCACACGGTGTACGATCCGGTATCCGGCCAGTTGCTGTCCGGCAGTTTCATGGATTACGCGATGCCGCGCGCCAATGAGTTCCCCGATATCGAGGTGGAATTGATCGAAGTCCCCTGCGCATCCAACCCGCTGGGTGTGAAGGGCGCGGGTGAGGCGGGCGCGGTCGGCAGCCCGCCAGCCGTGATCAACGCCATCATCGACGCACTCAGCGCCGACGGTGTGACGCATATCGACATGCCGGCCACGCCGGAACGGGTGTGGCGCGCGATGGCAATGGCGAAGGCGGCTTAGGCGCGCCTCAATCCGCCTTGATGAACCGGTCGATGGTGCGGTGCTTGAAGAACCACCTGCCATCGACCTTCACCAACGTGTCGAAATACGCCCCGCCCGACCCGATCGCCGGTCCCGCCGGGGTGTTCTGGAACAGCATCCAGTTGGACCGAGCGGTCGCGGTGTCGCCGTCCAGGTCGATCGCGATGTTGGTCGTCTGATGCACCCGCCTCGGTCTCGGCCCCATGGCGATGCTTTGGGCCTGCGCAACGATCCCGGCCCTGCCGGTTCCGGTGCCGAACGCCGTTTCCCATACCCCGTCCGGGGTGAACAGCGCCGCCATCTCCTCGAACCCATCGGCATCCAGCGCGAAACAGTAACGGGCGAGCAGTTCGCGAATTTCTTCCTTGTCGGACATGGGTTCCTCCTTGTCGGCTCTCTCGGCCCGGGCAAGGATACCGCCCAAGGCGGCGATGGAACAGGAGCGGACGATGGACGCGATCGGCAACGACAGCCTGATAACCGACGAGGCCGCGCTGAACGCGCTGTATGGCGAATCCCCCATCGGCGCCATCGCCAAGGAAATCGACTACATCCACCCGCATTACAAAGCGATGATCGAGGCATCGCCGTTCATGGTGATCGCGACCTCCGGCCCCGGCGGCTTGGATGCGTCCCCGCGCGGCGATCCGGCCAGGTCCTTCATCCAGGTGCCGGACGACAAAACGGTGCTGATCCCGGATCGACGCGGCAACAATCGCGTGGACAGCCTGCGTAACATTCTCCACGATAACCGTGTGGCGCTGCTGTTCCTGATCCCGGGCGTGGGGGAAACGCTGCGCGTCAACGGACGGGCGTGCATTTCCACCGCGCCCGATCTGATTCAAAGGTTTACGCTGAGGGGCACCTTACCCAAATCGGTGATCGTTGTTACTGCCGAACGGGTATATTTCCAGTGCCCAAAGGCGCTGGTGCGATCGGAGCTTTGGAACCCCGCCCGCCATATCGGCCGCAAGTCGCTGCCAAGCACGGGGACAATTCTGGCGGATATAACCGGGGGAACCGTGGGCGGGGAACAGTACGACCGGAACTATCCGGAACGATTGCGCACGACGATTTATTGATGCCCCTTTCGCCTGTGCTGAACTGCATTTAAGGTTGGTAGCGATAACAGGGGAACGAAACAATGAAGCGGCGCCTGATCCTTGCTTGCCTGACAACGACCGATGTGATCGCCCGTGCAAAGGCGGACTTCGACGCGGTGGTCGTGGAAGGCCCCAGCGACATGACCCTGGACGAGGTCACGCGGGCAGCGGCAGCGCATCGGGCCGAGGCGATCCTGTTCACCAACTCCCTGCGCCTGGACGCGCCAGCCATCGCTGGCCTGCCGGCCTCGGTCAAGATCGGGGCGACCAGCAGCGTCGGCTACGACCATATCGATGTCCACGCAGCCAAGGCTCGCGGGCTGATGATCACCAACACCCCCGGCGTACTGGACGAATGCACCGCCGATTTCGGCATGATGCTGATGCTGGCCGCGGCCCGCCGGGGAATCGAATACGACCGCATCATGCGCCAGGGCTGGCGCTACCGCATCGGCCAGGGCGATCTGCTGGGCGTGCGCGTCACCGGCAAGCGGGTCGGCATCCTGGGAATGGGACGGATCGGCCGGGCATTCGCCCAGCGGGCACGCGGTTTCGATATGAAAATCATGTATCACGCCCGCACCCGCCTGCCGCCCGAACTGGAACAGGGCGCGGAATACTTCGCCGATTTCCACGCGATGCTGCCGCACTGCGACTTCCTGTCGATCCATGCGCCCGGTGGCCCCGCAACCGACAAAATGGTGGGCGCACAGGCGTTTGCCCTGCTGCCGCAAGGCGCCGTGCTGGTGAACGCCGCCCGCGGCACCGTCATCGACGAAGACGCACTGTACGACGCTCTGACCTCCGGCAAACTGTTCGCCGCCGGACTGGATGTCTTCCGGGCCGAACCCGATTTCGACCTGCGTTTCGCGGGTTTGGAGAATGTGGTTCTGGCGCCCCATGTCGCCAGCGCATCGAAAGAAACGCGCGACGCGATGGGCTACAAGGCGTTGGACAATATCGCCGCCGTCCTGGACGGCCGACCGCCCATCGATCCGCTCTGGAGAGAATGACATGCAAACCCTGTTCGTCACACGCCGCCTGCCCGCCGCGATCGAGGAACTGGCCACGCGGGAGTTCGATGCAAGGCTGACCCCATCGGACGTGGCGATGACCGGTCTGGCGGCAAAAGCGAACGGGGCAGACGCGGTGCTGTGCTGTCCGGGCGACACATTGGATGCCGCAACGATTGCCGCGCTGCCCGCGTCGGTGAAAGTCATCGGCACGTTCAGCGTCGGTTACGATCATGTCGATATCGCCGCGGCCAAGGCGCGCGGAATCAAGGTCTGCAACACCCCTGACGTCCTGAGCATCGCCACCGCCGAATGCGCCATGATGCTGATCATGGCCGCCGCCCGGCGGGCCGGCGAGGGCGAACGGCTGGTACGCTCTGGGAAGTGGGCGGGATGGGCACCGACTCAACTGCTGGGCACCCAGGTTTCCGACCGCCGGCTTGGCATCTTCGGCATGGGGCGGATCGGGCGGGAAATCGCCCGCATGGCGCGCGGCTTCAACATGGAAATCCACTACCGCGACATGACCCGCCTGCCGCCGGAACTGGAGCAGGGCGCGATCTTCCACGACAACGACGACAGCTTCCTGCCGGTCTGCCAGGTTTTGTCGCTGAACGCCCCCGGCGGCGAGGGCACCCGACACTGGCTGAATAACGAACGGATCGCGAAGCTGCCGCAAGGCGCGGTGGTGGTAAATGCCGCGCGCGGAACCCTGGTGGATGACGCGGCTCTGATCGCGGCGCTGCGCAGCGGGCACATCGCGGCCGCCGGACTGGATGTTTACAATGGGGAGCCGAAGCTGAACCCAGAATACATCGCGCTGGAAAATGCGGTGCTTCTGCCGCATTTGGGCAGTGCAACCACCGAAACCCGCGATGCGATGGGACGTATCGTCCTGGCCGGAATCAGCGCCTTGCTGGCCGGCGGGACGCCAAGGAACCAGGTAGCATGAGGATCGCGGTCGGCGGCTTTCTGCACGAAAGCCATTCGTTCGCGCCCAGACCCACGACGTATGCCGATTTCCTGCAACCGGGCGGGCTGCCGCCGTTCTCCGCCGGGGCTGAACTGATCGACGCCATCCGGCCGCGATCCGTGCCGCTGGCGGGTGCCATCGCGGTCGCCGAGGCGGCTTGCGTGGAAATGGTGCCGCTGGCCTGGTGCTTCGCCAACCCCGCCGGGCCGGTGGAGGACGAAGCCTTCGAACGGATCGCCGCCCGTATCTGCGCACCGCTGTCGGTGGCATTGGACGAAGCGCCGCTGGACGGCGTGTATCTGGACCTGCACGGCGCCGCCGTGGTGGACAGCTTCCCCGACGCGGAGGGTGAATTGCTGCGCCGGGTGCGGGCGATCGTCGGGGCGGACCTGCCGCTGACGATCAGCCTGGACCCCCATGCCAACCTGACCGAAACGATGGTGCGCCTGGCGGATGCCGTCGTGCCCTTCCGCACCTATCCGCATGTGGACATGAAGGACGCCGGCGCCCGGGCAATGCGGCTGTTACTGGCCCGCATCGAACGGGGACGCCCGTGGGCGCGCACCTTCCGGCCGCTGGATTTCTGGATTCCGCTCGGCAGCCAATGCACGCTGATGCCGCCGATGCAGACCGTCATGACCGAACGGGCACAACTGGCTGAACAGTCGGACGCGGTCGAACTCGCGTTCTGCTTTGGCTTTCCCTACGCCGACTTTCCCGGCTGCGGCCCGGCGATCGCCGCCTTTGCCGACACCAGGGCGCAAGCGGATGCCGCCGCTGACGCCCTTCTGGCGTTCGTAAATGCGCGGGAATCAGAATTCGTTCAGGACACGCTACCCTCCGCCGAGGCCGTCGCCGAGGCTATGCGGCTGTCCGCGAGCGCCGGACGCCCGGTGCTGCTGGCCGACACGCAGGATAATCCGGGCGGCGGTGGGCATGGCGACACCACCGAACTGCTGGCGGAACTGGTGCGGCAGGGCGCGAAAGGCGCTGTCGTCTGCCTGATCAACGATGCGGCCAGTGTCGCCGCTTGCGTCGCGGCAGGACCGGGCGCGATGGTCGAGTTATCGCTCGGCGGAAAATCCGACGGCATGCCGTTCGCCTGCTCCGCGCGGGTCTTGAAAATCACCGATGGGGTGTTCACGCTGACCGGCCCGATGGGTGCGGGAAACCCCGGCAACCTGGGCGATACCGTGCTGGTGGATGTCGACGGCGTGCGTGCGATGATCGCCTCCCGCAAGATGCAGGCGCTGGACCAGGCGATCCTGCGCCATGTCGGCATCGAACCGGCGGACTGCCCGATTATCGCACTGAAGTCGTCGGTTCACTTCCGGGCGGATTTCGGCCCCATCGCGGAACGGACGATCGTAGCGATCGCCCCCGGGCCGGTGGTCGCCGATCCGGCGGTGCTGAATTTCCGGCATGTGCGGGCGGAGGTCCGGCGGCGGCCGAGGGTTTAGCCTCAGGCTCCGGAACCGCCACGCCACCACCAGGGTTTACGCGCGGATCAACGCGGACTACCACGCAGTCCATGACGATGTTCGTTCCCACCTCCATACCTAGGGCCGCACTCATAACCGGGGGCGCCCGCCGGCTCGGTCGCGCCATTGCGCTGGAACTGGCGCGAAACGGATTCGATATCGCCATCCATTGCGGCACATCCATCGAAGACGCTCGCGCAACCAGCGCCGACATCGCCGCACTCGGCCGCCGCGCCGTCGTGCTGCAAGCCGATCTGACAGATGAAGCTCAGGTCGCCGGCCTGATCGCCGCCGCCACTGAAGCACTCGGACCGATCGGCGTGCTGGTCAACAACGCGTCCGTGTTCGAACGCGATGAAGTTGAAGACACCACCCGCGAGTCCTGGGACGCCCACATGGGGCCGAACCTGCGCGCGCCGTTCGTCCTGATGCAAACCTTCGCCACGGCACTGCCCGCAACCGCCGAGGGCGTCGTCATCAACATGCTGGACCAGCGTGTCTGGTCGCTGACGCCGCATTTCGTTTCTTACACATTGTCCAAGGCCGGACTCTGGGCGTTGACCCGATCGATGGCGCTTGCCCTGGCCCCGCGCATTCGCGTCAACGCCATCGGGCCGGGCCCCGCTATGCCCAGCCCGCGCCAGACCGACGAACAGTTCGCCCGGCAGTCGTCCTCCGTGCCTTTGGGCCACGGCACCGGCCCCGACGAAGTGGCCCGGGCGGCACTGGCGATACTCGGCCTGCCCGCGATGACCGGCCAGATGATCGCGCTGGACGGTGGCCAACACCTGCAATGGGGCCCGGCCTCGCAGGCGCCCGAGGAATGACGGTGCCAACAATCGCCAGCGCAAAAGACGGAATCCGCCACGTCTTCGTCCGGGACATGGTGCTGGTCGCCAGCATCGGGATTTACCCGCATGAACACGAATCCAGGCAACGGGTGCGGATCAACATCGATCTTGGCGTCGCCGACGAAGCCGCGCGCGCCGGCATCACAGTCGGTCCCGACGAATTTTCCCGCGTGGTGGACTACGAGAAAATCGCCAACAGGGCGCGCACGATCGTTTCGACCGGGCATACAAGGCTGGTTGAAACACTGGCCGAACGGATCGCCGAAAGCTGCCTGGCCAATCCTCGTGTGCTGTCCGTTCGCGTGCGGGTGGAAAAGCTGGACATCTTCGCCGACGCCACATCCGCCGGGGTGGAAATCGAGCGGCGGCGTTAGGCTTCCCTGACCGCCTTAACCATCGCCACCAACTCCCGCCGCACATCACCCGAGTCCCGCACCGGCGCCGACCAGGCGATCCGCAACACCCGTTCGTCCAGCGCCAAATCGAAACCGTCCACATCCGCCGTCACCATCCGCCAGTCCCCCGGCGACCCGGCGATCAGCGTCAGCGCGTCGGCGTGGTCGCGGTTGCAGTGCGAGAGAATCCCAGCCTCCGACGCCAACAGCGCCGCCATGGCATCGGCATCCGGCGCCAGATCGGCCGCTGTCAGCCGATACGCCCGGGCGAACCCGCCGACCAGAATGCCCGCCTGTGGCACCAGCCGCCATGTCGCGAAATCGCCAAAGTCCGCGTACAGCGAGGCATAGGGATGCACCGCCAGATACCGCGCCTTCAACGCCGGATCGTCCACGACAGCCGCCAGTCCGGTAACAGTCACCCGTGGCGAGGTTTGCGGATTGGCCGTCTCCGCCACCCCGCTGACCATGACCGAACAGCGTGGATCGGCCATCAGGTGCCGGGTATGCTCCGACAGCCGCGACAGCAGCATCAGCAAGGACCCGTCCGGCATACACGCCGGGGTCACCAGCGACGCGAACGGCTGGCCCTTGGCACTGGTGGCAAGGCAACCGGCGCGTGCCGCCCGCAACAGACGTCTGGCCTGCCAGGCCGCGCTTTCCTGCTCAAGAGGCAAAGACATGCACACGGAATTGTCGCAAATGGCAGACCCTGTCAACGTGGCCAGTAATAATTTGTCATGCCTTCGGGCTTTTCGTTATCCGCGCGAGTTTGAAACGACAAGGCTGTCAGCCCGCCAACCGAATCCGGACGATCCGCCGCGACCGTCGCGTTCATGCGGCAGAACCAGCCACGCCGTCCGACGATCGACAGCACCGCCACCCGCCCGCCAAAGATTGTATTTGCAAAACGCCGCAACCTACGCTAGAAAAAGAACACAACATGAACATACGGCCATGGCAAACCCTGACTCCTCCAGCATGAACCTGGCCATCGAGGCCGCCTGCGACAACCTGATCGGTTTCGTCATTGTTGCATCCAGCGGCAATCCGGACAAAGCCCGCGCGGTCATCGCCGACATGATCCTCGCCTATAACCCGGCCGACACGATTGAGCTGAACCTCATCTCCCAAATCGTCGGCTTCGGTCTCGCCTCGATGGACAGCCTCCGCCGGTCGATTGCCGACCCCGATATGCCGGACGCCAGGGTCCTGCGCTACCGCACATCCGCCGCCAGCCTCAGCCGCTCCGCCGAACAGTGCCGGGCAGCACTCAATGTCCTGCGCGCAGCGGCGAATCCCGTCGAGCGGCCGGCCGCGCCAACAAAGCCCCAAACGGCCCCGGCAGACGTGACGGACGTCCAAGAAGAAAAGGCCCGAACCCTCCTCAACCGCTTGGATCAGTTGCACAAAGAGTGGGATCTCAACCCGCTACCCGGGCCGGCGGCGCCAGCGGTGCCAATGCCGCTGCACATCCAGTCGGGTTATGGGTAACGCTGCCGCGATGTGCTAACCCACGCCCGTGAACAAGGCCCAATGAGCGATCGCCATGAATATCTGCGTCGTAACGCCATACTTCAACGCCGATCCGGCATGGCTTCGGCAAGCCCACCACAGCGTTCTCGCCCAGACGACCCCCGCACGGCACATTTTGGTGTGTGACGGTTCGGCTCCCGCGGAAATCGACAACTTCCACGGCACCCACATCCTGCTTGGGCGCAACTACAGCGACTACGGCAACACGCCGCGCCTGATCGGATGCTACCGGGCTATCAGCGAGGGCGCCGATGCCATCGCCTTCCTGGATGCCGACAACTGGTACCGGCCCGATCACCTCGCTTCATTGCGGAACCACGCCCTGGCGAACGGTCTGGCTGCCTGCTGCTCCGCCCGAACGCTGCACCGGCCGGACGGCTCTCTCCTGGCGAAGTGCCAAGTGGTGAACGCGCGTCCCTATATCGATACAAGCTGCCTTTTGGTCATGAAACCGGCCTTCCCGCACCTGATCTCATGGGCCATCAACAGTCAGGATATCGCCGCGGTGGTGGATCAGGCAGTGTGGCAGGCGATCGCCGGATCGGGCGCGCCGGTGGGATTCCTGGATAACGCCTCGGTTTGCTATCGCACCCGCCACGCAGTGCATTACCAACTCGCCGGCGTTCAGCCGCCGCCCGAGGCCATCAATCGCTCCGACACGCGCGGCGACCACTACCAGTAAAGGCGATCAGCCAGACAGCGCCTGCATCACCGCATCGGGGATATCGAAGTTGGCATAGACATTCTGGACGTCGTCGTTCTCATCCAAGGCGTCCAGCAGCTTCAAAAGCCCCGCCGCCCGGTCTTCGTCCAGCGTCACCGTCATGGTTGGCCGCCAGTCCAGCTTGGCGCTTTCCGGCGCGCCGAACCGAGCCTCCAGCGCATCGCGCACGGCGAAGAAATCCTCCACCTTGCAGGTGATCTCATGGCCTTCCTCATCGCTCTCGGCGTTATCCGCCCCGGCCTCGATCGCCGCCTCCAGCATATCGTCCGCGCTGGCCGCCGACGCCGGATAGCGGATCGCACCCAACCGGTTGAACATAAAGCTGACCGAATTCGTCTCCCCCAGCGCGCCGCCATGCTTGTTGAACGCCGTCCGCACGTCGGAGGCAGTACGATTGCGGTTGTCGGTCAGCGCCTCCACGATCACCGCCACGCCCGCCGGCCCGTAACCCTCATACCGCACGTCCACATAATCGTCGCCGCCACCGGCCCCGGCTGCCTTCTTGATGGCGCGATCGACCGTATCCTTGGGCATGTTGGCCTGCCGAGCCGCCGTGACCGCCGCCCGCAGCCGGGGGTTGGAGGCCGGATCCGGCAGCCCGTGACGCGCCGAGACCGTGATTTCCCGGATAATGCGCGCAAACTGGCGCGCCCGCCTGGCGTCCTGCGCGCCCTTGCGGTGCATGATGTTCTTGAACTGGGAATGGCCTGCCATGGGTCGCCAATGTCTCTTGGTGGAACTCTCGCCGCTTCATACAGCGCAAACCGGCAACGGCAAACGCCCCGCGATCAGGGGAGGGCGCATCCATCCGGTATTTTCACCGCTAAAGCGGTCAGCAGCTCAGGCCCATCATGTCCACATACACGCTCGCGGCGTCGATCGCGTATCCGCCGGTTGACGGCGTCCACGTTCGCCACGGTCAGCAACGCCCCATATTGGGGTGCATCGCGCCCGAACATACGCCGTATCAGGACCGCGCCGAGGTGCTTCTTGAAATGCGTCGGCTCCCAGAACCACACAGTCGGAGTGTGACGATCCCCCGCGGCCGGCACGCCCTCGGTATTGAACTGGTCGTAATTCAGAAAATCCCACAACGCCACATCGCCGCCAGCCTGATCGGCAACGGCCGCCAGTTCCGTCTTCAACTGCTCGATCCGCGGCCACAGACCTATACGCCAGTAAATCTCCAGCGCGTCAGCATGATGCGGCGTGATCACCAGTGTCAGCTTCACATGGTTCGCTCGGGTCAGCGCGACAATCGCCCGAACGGTATCGACGTTGGGCAACGCGCCCTGCCATTCCGCTATCGATCGCCGCAGGCGCTCCGCTCGCTCCAGCTCAAAGTCGTCCTTCTGCGCGAACAAATCGTGCATCCCGTCCGCGAGGAACGCATTGCGGAAATCGGCATCGTTGGACGACCCGTCCGGCGCCAGGTTCAATAGGGTCGGGTCCCGCTGAAACACAACGGTCTTCAAGCTATCGGTCAGCGATCCCATGGTGGCCAGCGACAGGAACATGTCGTCGGCAACCTGAAGCCTACGGTACGGATTTGGCTTGCCATCCGGCAAAAGATGATAGCGCCGGTCATCCTCGGACATGCCATCGCCTGGCGGACTAAAGGCAAGAAAGTCCTGGAAATCCAAAAATACGACCGCGTTCTCGATCGCACCGTTGAAAATAGCTTCCCGCAGCGTATCCAACCGCGTCGAAACCCCCGCTCCCCCGGGAATGCCGTAGTTATAAATCGGCCGCATTGCCTCCGGCCACTCCGGTGCCGCGGCATCCACCCCGATATGGGTGGAAGAGGACCCGATCAGAACGGTCACCGGATGTGCCCGCGCCTCCTGATAGGTTTTGGCCAGCAGAGCGTGATTCTTCGGTCCCGGCTTCATCAGGCTCAGCCCCGGAATCCGGGGGGTCCCGAACACGTCGTACGGGTCGATCAGCAGGTTCAGCGCCACGACCAGCCCGGCCAGCACGCACAGCATCATGGTCCAGGTGCGAAGGAAGCGGTTCGGGCTGGCCATCAGAACTGCCAGTACAGAAATTCGCTCAATTGCCCCAGCGACAACATTCCCGCCAAGGCAACGAATGCCAGCCCCACCGCCCACGCTGTGTCAGGTACCCATGTGAGCACCTGGACCAGGCGCGACGGCGTTCGGTCGGGCTTCACGCCCAACGCCGGCTCGAATGCCGCCAGTATCCTCAGGGTGTTTGGCATCGCCAGGGCGATGACCAGCAGGCATCCGATCCGAACCGTGGAGGTAAGCAGCATCGAACCGCTGGTCCACGCCGGCTGCACGCCGACGGCCGACAGCCAGCCAGCCAGTTCGCCAAGTTGCGAAAACACCGCCGCCGGCACAGTGACGCCATACACGCCGATCATGCCTTTCCACAGCATCAGCGTGGCGGACAGCGTCGGTGCCCGGAACATCACCATCGCGGCGACGACGGACAGGAAAGTCAGGATGAACCCAACCGGCGCCATCCGGACATTGTACCGTTTCGTATCCGGCCAAATTCGCGGCCGCGCCAGCCGCCACCCATGATTGATGCAAAGCAGCACCCCATGCAGCAGGCCCCACACGATGTAGGTGTACCCCGCACCATGCCACAATCCAGACACCAGCATGGTCAGGATCGTCGGCATCGCCAACAGACTGAGGAATGCCGGCAGGCTGGTGTTGCGGCCGCCGAAGATCGGCTTGCCGGCCGCCATTCGCTTGCGCGTCAGGCTCAAAGTCATCGGGTTGTAGATATAGGCCGTCAGAAACCGGGTCAGGCTGACGTGCCAACGCAGCCAGAAGTCGATGATGCTGGTCGCCTGCAATGGCGAGTTGAAGTTCACCGGCAGCTTGATCCCGAAGAACCGGGCGAGCCCCAACGCCATGTCCGAATAGCCGGAGAAATCGAAGTAGATTTGCAACGTGAAGCCCAGCGCCGCGATCCAGGCATCGATCATCGACTGCCCGCCGCCGGCCGCTGCCCGGGCATACAAAGGTGCGACCAACGGGCTCATCGGGTCGGCCAAAATCACCTTCTTGGCCAGCCCGAAGAAGAACAGGCTGATCCCCACCGCCACGTTCTCGGGGTCGTAGCGGCACGGTGCCGCGCGGAACTGCGGCATCATCTCCCGGTAATGAACGATCGGGCCGGCGATCAACTGTGGGAAGAACAATACGAACAGCCCATAGTCAGCCAGGGAAAACCGGCTGACCCGCCCGGCCTGGACATCGACCAGAAACGCAATCTTCTGAAACGTAATAAAAGATATACCCAGAGGCAGTATCAGCTGGGTCAATACGAACCCGGTGCCGAACGCGTCGTTCATCGCGCTCGCGGCAAAATTCAGATATTTGAAGTAACCCAGGAAACAAAGATTGAACACGATCCCCGCGATCAGGATCGTCCGGGCAAACGCCGGCCTCGCCTCCCCGGTCTTCTCAAGCGCCCGGGCCAAGCCATAGTTGATCAGGATGGACGGCGCGATCAACAGCACATTGATCGGGCGCCACCACGCATAGAACAGCAGCGAAGCCGCCGTCAGCCACGCCAGCCCCCATTCCCGGCGACGCGCGCCCAGGATGTAGAACCCGATTACGACGGTCGGCAGAAACCCGAAGATGAAGCTATAGGAGTTGAAAAGCATTGGGGCGGCAGCGGATCAGCGACGCGGCGCGGCGGTAATCGCTTTCACGATAGCCCCCACATTGGGAAATGATTCGACATCGGCGATGCGGAACTTGACGCCGAACTCCGCCTCTACGGCCACGATGAAGTTGATGTAGCTGAACGAGTCCCAGCCCCCGACATCCTCCCGCACCGTATCCATCGTCAGCGCGATCGAGTCATCGCCCAGGATGTCAGACAGTATCTGAGACAGCGCGGCGAGGTATTCCTGCTCGGTCATGCCAATCCGGTTCCACGAAGGTATCGTTGCATGGTTGATGCCACACGAAACCGTGCAATGCCAAGATCAAACCGCCGGCATGGCCTGCGACAAACGTCCGCCAACGCGAACCGGCTCGATCCGGCGTGCATGACCGGTGGCGTCGTCGGTTTCCACGAACACGCCGCATACTGTCGCCGGACCCTCCGCCGGCCCCAGCTTCTCGCCCGGCATCTTGCGCCAGAACCGCATCGCGGCGCCGTCCTTCACCATACCGATCACGCTGTCGTAGTCCCCGCACATTCCAGCATCGGACTGGAACCCCGTCCCGCCGGGCAGCACCTGTGCATCCGCACTCGGGCAATGCGTGTGGGTACCCACCACGAACGAAACCTGCCCGTCGAAGGTGTGGGCATAAGCCATCTTCTCGCTGCTGGCCTCGGCATGGATATCAGCCACGATCGCCTGAACCGAGTGCCCAAGCCGGTATTTCGACAATACCTCCGCGGTGCCGCGGAACGGGCAATCCATCGGGTCCATGAACAGCCGCCCCATCGCCTGCAACACCAGCGCCTTGCGCCCGTCCTGCAGAGTGACCAGCACCGACCCGGCACCCGGCGTGCCCGGCGGATAGTTCAGCGGGCGAATCAGGCGCGGGTTTTCCGCGATGAACGGGATGATCTCCTTGCGGTCCCACGCATGGTTACCCAGCGTGATGACGTCCGCGCCGGCCGCGAACAGAGCCTTCGCCATGTCGGGCGCAAGACCGAAACCATGCGACGCGTTCTCCGCATTGACCACCGCCAGCTCGATCCGCAAATCCCGTCGAAGCCCGGGCAGTCGTTCACAGACCGTGTCCCGTCCGGTTCGGCCCAATACGTCGCCCAGAAACAGAATTCGCAAATCAGCCCCCGCGATGCCCGTTGCCCAACGCGATGGCAACCAGCCGGTTGTCGTAAGGGCCTGACGCCGGCCGGACAATAGAGTGCGGAGCCACCATGGCCGTTGGTTTGTCATCCTCCCAGAGCCTGCGTGTGCAGGTGGGCGCCAGATACCGAGACCAAGATCCCGACAGAGCCAGCTCCCGAGGGAGATGCTTACTGGCCCCGGGGATGAGCTACCTGACGCACCTGGCAGCCCCGCGACCTTAACTTAGGCCGCGGGGGCGAATAAGCAAGCTCGGCATGACGCCCGCCTAGGGAAGCGGTTGGCGAACGCCGGCCGGGGCGTCCTGTTCCGGCGGGCTTTCCAGCTTTGCGGCGATTTCCTCGGCACGCTTCGCCATCCGCTGCAACTTGCGGCCGAGCGCCGGATCGGCTTTCGCTGTCACCGCGGCACCTGCCTCCGCCGCCTCCAGCTTGCCGCGCAGTTCGAAGATCTCATCCGCCATCAACAACGACGCCATAACCAGCATCCGGGCCTCGCCGCTTTGCCCGGCCGCTGCACGGACACCGTCGATGCGGCTGCTAACCTCGGCACCCATGGCTTCCAGATGCCTCTCCTCGCCGTCCTGGCAGCCAAGGATATAGGCATATCCGTTGATGCGAAGCGTCACCTGCGCCATCGCGCCATTCTCCCGTTGATTAGTCTGGTTTACCGAGCGCCGCTTTCAGGCGGCCGATCAGCGAGTCAAGGCGTTCGGCGATCTCGGCCGCCGACAGGTCTGCCGCCGACTGCGGCGCACACGTCGGCGCCGGCCTGGAAGCGGCCAGATGTGCTATCCGTTCAAGCGCGGCCGCCAGTCGGTCGGCCGCAGCATCCGGGGTCTCGGGATCGTCCGCCATATCCGCCTTATACCTTACGGGAAACTGATGCCGCTTGATCTCAACGCGGTCAACCGGTTGAACGTCAATCATGATTGTTCATCCCGCCGTCATCGTCCATGGCCCCTCCGACGCCCGCGCGGCCTTGGCACCCGGACTGCCGGTCACGCTTCTGTCTGCCCCGGGGGCGGCAGGGTTTGCCGGATGCTTGTGGTGGCGGCAAGTCGCGACGGCCGCCCAAAAGGCAAATCCGGCGACGGAATCGATCGATATCCTCGATTGTGCCGACGCTTCGGGTATGGCCCTGGCGGCGCTGAGAAGCGGGCTTTGCCGGCTGGTGCTATGGCCGCGGTCGCCGGGATGGAACGCAGTCGCCGCGATCGCGAACCGCCAGGGCGGCTTTGTGCTGACCCGGGCGCCGCCCGCGCTGGACCTTCGCGAGCCGAACGCAATCCGACGATTGCCTCGCTGGCTGGCTGACTTTGATACGGCCGGGGCGTGACAGGGTGGCCCGCCCGGGCTATCGACACCTGTCAGATGGCAGCGCTCTTCCAGGAAAGGACCGGCTTCGATGCGCGTGACCCAAAAAGTAAAAAAGATTCTCGACTGGTATGAGGGCGACAATCCCGGGGTGAAGGCCAATCTCGCCCGCATCCTGTGTACCGGCAAACTCGGTGGCACCGGCAAGGTCGTGATCCTGCCGGTCGATCAGGGCTTCGAGCACGGGCCGGCCCGCAGCTTCGCCCCGAACCCGGCCGCCTACGACCCGCATTACCATTTTCAACTGGCGATCGATGCCGGGCTGAATGCCTATGCCGCCCCGCTGGGCATGATTGCCCAGGGTGCCGACACGTTCGCCGGCCAGATCCCGCTGATCCTGAAGGTCAACAGCTCCAACAGCCTGGCGACCAATAAGGACCAGGCTGTTACCGCCGGCGTGAAGGATGCGCTGCGGCTGGGATGCGCTGCCATCGGCTTCACCATCTACCCGGGCAGCGAGTTCGCCTTCGCCCAGATGGAGGAACTGCGCGAGCTGACCCTGGAAGCCAAGGACGCCGGCCTCGCGGTCGTCACCTGGAGCTATCCGCGCGGCCCGAACCTGGACAAGGCCGCCGAAACGGCGGTCGATATCTGCGCCTATGCCGCGCAGATGGCGGCGCTGCTTGGCGCCAACATCATCAAGGTGAAGCCGCCGACCGCGGTTGTCAGCCTCGAAGCCGCCAAGAAAAGCTATGAGAAGTTCGACGGCTCCACCATGGCGAAGCGCGTCGCGCATGTGATGCAGGCGTCGTTCGCCGGCAAGCGCGTCGTCGTGTTCTCGGGCGGCGAGGCAAAGGGCCTGGACGGACTGTACGAAGAAATCCGCGGCATCCGCGACGGCGGGGCCAACGGCAGCATCATCGGCCGCAACACCTTCCAGCGCCCGAGGGAAGAGGCGCTGGAGATGTTGAGCAAGATCATCGACATCTACCTCGGCAAGGCCTGAGGTCAGTGGCGGCGGCGGGTAGCGGCCCCCCGGAAGGGTGCCGCGTCTATCTGATCACCCCGCCACGGTTCGATCCCGTGCCGTTCGCCGGCTTGCTGGCGGCGGCACTGGATGCCGGCGACGTGGCGGCAGTGCAGTTACGGCTGAAGGATGTCGATGACGACGCCTGGAAGCGGGCGATCGATGCGCTGCGGCCGGTTGCCCAGATGCGCGGGGTCGCGTTCCTGCTGAACGACCGGGCCGATCTGGTGAAACCGACCGGCTGCGATGGCGCCCATGTCGGGCAGGATGACATGCCTGCGCGGGAGGCCCGCAGGCTGATGGGACCGGATCTAACGTTGGGCGTAACCTGCAAGGGCAGCCGCGATCTGGCGATGCAGGCTGGCGAGGACGGGGCGGACTACGTCGCCTTCGGGGCGTTCTTTCCATCCTCGACCAAGGACGTGACCAACTTCCTGGACCCTGAAATCCTGCAATGGTGGTCCGAGATGATGGAACTGCCAAGCTGCGCGATCGGCGGCATCACTCCGGAGAATTGCGGCCCGCTGGTGCGGGCTGGCGCGGACTTCCTGGCGGTTGTCGGGTGTGTGTGGAACCACCCGGACGGCCCCGGCGCGGGCGTTCGGGCGTTGAACGCGGCGATTCAGGCGGCTGGGGATTAGGCGGACGCGGCCGCGATTGCTCCCACTGTTTCAAGGCATTTGTTGCGGGTTTGGGAGCACGCTTAGCCGCCAGAACGGTTGAACCCGAATGCCGCCAGTGCGAGGCTGCATCCAACCACAGCAGGATGCCCGCCATGGACCCGACCTTTCTCCCGGCCACCCAGCTCGCTCAGCTTGTCCGCGGCGGCAAGATCGGGGCGCTGGAGCTGCTGGACCATTACATCGGCCGCACCGAAACGCTGGACCCGCGCATCAACGCCGTGGTCGTGCGGGACTTCGACCGGGCGCGCGCCAAGGCGAAGGCTTTGGACTCGCAACCGGATAAGTCGGCCCCGCTGTTCGGGGTCCCCACCACCGTCAAAGAGAGCTTCGATGTGGTTGGATTGCCAACCACGCGCGGGCATGCGGTGTTCAAGGACGTGCCGGTGCGGGTGTCCTCGGTCGCCGTCCGCCGGCTGGAAGCAGCGGGCGCGGTGATCTTCGGCAAGACCAACGTGCCGGTCGATCTGGCGGACTGGCAAAGCTACAACCCGGTTTACGGGACGACCTCCAACCCCTGGAGCACCGACCATACGCCGGGTGGATCCTCCGGCGGGTCGGCCGCGGCGCTGGCCGCCGGACTGACGGGGTTCGAGATCGGCAGCGACATCGGCGGGTCCATCCGCGTCCCGGCGCATTTCTGCGGCGTGTTCGGACACAAGCCGACCTGGGGGCTGCTGCCGAACTTCGGCGATCCGGCAACCAGTTCGGCAGCGGGGACCGACATCTCGGTGATAGGGCCGCTCAGCCGGTCGGCATCCGATCTCGCGGTGGCGCTGAACTTGCTGGCGGGGCCCGACCCCGACGAAACGGGTCTGACGCTGAACCTGCCGGCACCTCGCTTCAAGGGGCTCAAGGATCTGCGGGTCGCCGTATGGGCGGACGAACCGGGCAGCACGACCGACACCGAGACGGTCGCGGCGATGAATGCACTGGCGGACGGGCTGGAGGCGCAAGGCGTCACTGTCAGCCGCACCGCTCGGCCGGACTTCGATGTCACCGCCGCATACCGCCTGTATCTGCGGCTGCTGGACACCGGCTGGAGCGGACGCAGCACCGACGAGCAAATCGCGGCCAAGCGCCAGCACGCGGCGGCCCTTTCCGCAGACGACATGAGCGCGGATGCCATCATGGCCAGGACGGTCGATATGCCGCACCGGGCTTGGCTGGGGCTGAACGAGCAGCGGCACCGCTGGCGGCGGGCCTGGAGCACGTTCTTCCGGGACTGGGACGTGCTGCTGTCGCCATCGTTCAGCACCGCCGCGCTGCCTCACCGGCAGGATGGGACGCCCTGGGGCCGGCGGATCGAAATCGAGGGCAAGGACATCAACTACGGCGATCTGCTGTTCTGGCCGGGGCTGACAGGCGGGTATCACCTGCCGGCGACGGTGGCGCCAATGGGGATGACGAAGGGCGGGCTGCCGCTGTGCGTGCAGATCGCCGGGCCGATCTACGGGGATCGTACGACGATCGCGGCGGCGGCGTTGCTGGAGCAAGCCTGGAGGGGCTTCACGCCGCCGCCGGGTTGGTAGGTGCCGGCGGCGGGTGTGCGGTTAGCCCAGCGTCAGCATGATCTTCCCGATATGGGCGCTGCTTTCCATCAGCGCGTGTGCCTCGGCCGCCCGGGACAGCGGGAAGGTGGCATGGATCACCGGAGGGCAGCGGCCGGCGTCGAGGGCAGGCCAGACTTTCTCCCGCAGTTCAGCGGCGATCTGGCCCTTTTGGGCGGTGGTGCGCGGGCGCATGGTGGACCCGGTGATGGTCAGGCGCTTCACCATTACCTGCAGGAAGTCGAAGTCCGGCACCTTCGATCCTTGCAGGAAGGCGATCAGCACCAGACGCCCATCCATCGCCAGGGAGCGGATGTTGCTCGTCATGTAAGGGGCGCCCACCATGTCGAGGATGACATTGACGCCGCGCCCCTCGGTCAGCGTCTTGATCTCCGCGGCGAAGTCCCGGGTGCGATAGTTGATCGCCGCGTCGGCGCCCAGCTTCAGGCAGGCGGCGACTTTGTCGTCGGAGCCGGCGGTGGCGTAGATGTGGGCGCCGAATTCCCGGGCGAATTGGATCGCGGTGACGCCGATACCGCTGGTGCCGCCATGAACCAGGGCAGTCTGGCCCTTCGCCAGTTGACCGAGTTGGAACAGGTTGGCCCAGACGGTGAATGACGTCTCGGGCAGGGCGCCGGCGCGCACTGCGTCGTAGCCTTTGGGCCAGGGCAGGCACTGCGGCGCCGGGGCGGTGCAGTACTCAGCATAGCCGCCGCCGTTTGTCAGGGCGCAGACCTTGTCGCCAACGGACAAGGTGGTGACCTGATCGCCGATCGCGGCAACCTCCCCGGCGACTTCCAGGCCCAGGATGGGGCTGGCGCCCGGCGGGGGCGGATAGGACCCTTGCCGTTGCGCCACATCCGGCCGGTTCACCCCGGCGGCCTGGACGCGGATCAGCACCTCATCGGGCTTCGGGGTTGGGACGGGGCCAGTCGCGAGACCGAGGACTTCGGGACCCCCGGCGCCGTTGGCGTGGACATAGGACATGGTCTGCGGGATCGGCATGGACGGAAACCTCCGGACTGATTCGTTGCTCGAACCTACGGCGGTCCTGGCCGGGCGGAAAGGGAACGATGATTTGTTCTGACCCGCTTCGCGGGCAGAGGTAGGGTGCAACCGCCAAAAGGCCCATAAACGGAGGAAGCAACCATGTCCATTAACGGTGTATCGCGCCGCGCGATGATCGCGGGTGCCGCTACGGTGACAGCGTTCGGGGCCCGGGCACAGACGAAAGCCCAAACCGGGACTCCACCGAGCGTGATTACGAATCCACCAAGGCAGTGGGGACATCACGCGATGCCGGATATTTACCCGGACCCGGACATCATCGTGATCGATCCCAGTTTCAACCAATACCTGCTGGGCATTACCGCGATCCGGCGCGTCGCCACCGGCTTCAAATGGACGGAGGGACCGGCATGGTCCAGCGAAGGACAGTATCTGGTGTTCAGCGACGTCCAGGCGAATATCCAGTACCGATACATCTGGGAAACCGGCGAGGTGAGCGAGTTTCGCAACCCGTCGTATAACAGCAATGGCAACGCGTTCGACTTCCAGGGACGGCAGCTCTCCACTCAGGATTTCAACCGGCGGGTGATCCGGTGGGAACACGACGGAACGATGACCGTGATCGCCGACCAATTCGAAGGCAAGGGACTGGATTCGCCGAACGATCTGGTGCCGCACCCGGACGGCAGCATCTGGTTCACCGACCCGCCTTATGGCGACACCCTTTCGGAGGGGCATCCAGATCAGGGCGGCCTGGCCAATCCAGCGATCGGCGCGCCCGATGCCGGGGCGATCGGCGGAAAGAAACGGGAACTGCCCAACAGCGTTTATCGCTGGGACCCAAGCGGACGGCTGGATGTCGTGGTTACCGAGGGGCAACTCGCCGATCCGAACGGGATTTGCTTCTCACCGGACTACAAGACGCTTTACGTCATCAGCACGGGCAAGGGCCCGGGCGACACAGGGTCAGGCGGCAACGGGGATGTATTCGCGTTCGACGTTGAAGGGGCCAAGCTCAGCGGCATGCGAACCTTTACCGATATGATGGTCGATGGAGTCAAATGCGGCCCCGACGGTATGCGGGCAGATGTATTCGGTAATCTGTGGATCAGTTCGAACACTGTCCTGGGCTATGCCGGGGTGATCGTTTTCAATGCACAGGGCAAGCAGATTGGGCGTATTCGCCTTCCGGAGGTGTGCGCCAATGTGGCGTTTGGCGGCCCGAAACGGAACATGCTGTTCATGTGCGCCAGCCAGTCGCTATATGTTCTGCAGGTGCAAACGCAGGGCGCGGCGCCTGGATGACGGCATTCATGCCAGCCCCCCGCATCAAAGACTTGACCGCGAGGGGGTTGTTGAGCATTTTCCCGCCCCTCATCGGGCGCTTACCGCTGGATTGCCCTTTTAAGGATCAGGCTGATGGCCAAGTCGAATACCGTTCAGATCAAACTGGTGTCCACGGCGGACACGGGCTTTTTCTATGTGACGAAAAAGAACGCACGCGCACAGACCACGAAGCTGGAGCTCAACAAGTACGATCCGGTCGTGCGCAAGCACGTCGTGTTCAAGGAAGCCAAGATTAAGTAACTGGCGCCGTTCCAGCGACTTCCACCCGGTTCCGCCCATTACGCTTAGCGTCATACAGGGCAGCATCGGCGGCCTGCAGAAGCATTTCCGGGGAGCCTGACGCCGTTGGCGTGCAGGCTACCCCGATGCTTGCCGTTAGCGGCACCGACGTTCCATCCAGCGCCACGAATTCGATGACCTCGATAGCCGAACGGAGACGTTCGGCCGCAGCGGTGGCTTCTTCCATAGCAGTGCCCGGCATGACGACGACGAATTCCTCCCCGCCATAGCGGGCCACTGAATCGAAGACGCGGGTATTGATGCGCAGGCAGTCGGCGATCAGGCGCAATGCACGATCGCCCGAGGCGTGGCCGAAGCGGTCGTTGACCAGCTTGAAGTGGTCCACGTCGAGCATGAGCACGGCCAGCGGACGTCCCTGGCCGCTGTCCATCAGTCCACCCAGGTGCCGACGCAAATAGCGTTGGTTGTAAAGCCCGGTGAGCGGATCGGTCAGTGCCATCTCCAGCGCCGTTCCCAGGTCCGATCGCAGCCGGTCCTGATAGAATTTGCGGCGGATTTGGTTGCGGGCGCGGGCGCGGAGTTCATTAGGATCTACCGGCTGCAGCAGGCAGTCGTTGGCACCGAGCGAAAAGCCGCGCAGGATGCGGTCCTTTTCGGCGGCTTCCCCGACCAGCAGCAGCGGCGTTTCGTGTGTGGTGTCCGAAGCCCGGAGCATCGACACCAGCCTGAGCGGGTCTTCCTCGGCGAGCGAAAGGCTGATCACCAGAAGGTCGAAATTCACCGCGGCGGTCAGGGTATGCACCTCTGCATGGGTGCTGGCCCGGGCAGGAACGACGCCGTCCACCTTGAGGGCGTCCTGGATACCCCGGGCGCTTTGATCCCAGTCATCGACGACCAATACACGCGCACCGGCAACCGATGGAATGCACAGCCGATCGGTACTGAGGCCGAGTGCGCGCGCGGTATCGCCACGGGCGCGCCATTCGTCCAGCAGGCGCTTCAGCCGCACCAAGCTGCGGACGCGTGCCATCAAGGTGTCGTAATCCACCGGTTTGGTCAGAAAGTCGTCGGCGCCGGCATCCAGGCCGTGCAAACGTTCCGCGGGTTCACCCAGCGCGGTGACCATCACAACAGGGATATGGAGAGTGGCCGGGTCTTCTTTCAGCCGACGACAGCACTCATACCCATCCATGCCGGGCATCATCACGTCGAGAAGGATCAGGTCCGGTTGCCATGATTGTGCCGCTGCAAGCGCTTCAAAGCCATCGCGGGCCGAGGTCACCTGATAATATTCAGCCGCCAGCTTGGCCTCTAGCAAGCGCGTATTCGCAGGCACATCATCCACGATCAGAATACGCGCGGTCATATTGTGCCCGAACCTGCTCCTGCGATCATGCTGCTTGCGTTGCCGCACTCTCATTTCACACTATAGCTGAGCTGGCTGTAATATAAAAGTGTTCACACAGCGACGCGCCTGATGGGAAGCTGGGCTACCGTTCCTGGAATTGTGTTTTTCCGAACATGATGTCTCTTTCCGCATCGGTCATCTGGCCGCGGCGTTGGCTTTCCGCCAGCACTTCCAGGCCGCGCAGGACGGCGGGCCGAACCGCTATCGTATCGTGCCAGCGCTTCAAGTGGGGATAGTCCCGCAGGTCGATATTCCGGCGATCCGGATTTCGGATCCAGGGGAAATTGATGATGTCGGCCATCGAATAATCTGAACCGGCAAGGTATTCGGACTCCGCGAGCCGCTTGTTCAGCACACGGTGCAGGCGCCTGACCTCATTGGCATAGCGTTCGATCGCATAAGGTATCTTTTGGACCGCGTAGTTGGCGAAGTGATTGTACTGGCCGAACATTGGACCGGTTCCGCCCATCTGGAACATCATCCATTGCAGACAGATGTATCGTGCGCCGGGATCGGCGGGGATCAGCCTGCCGCCGGTCTTTTCCGACAGGTAAATCATAATGGCAGCGGACTCGAACAATTTCAGCGGCTTACCGCCCGGTCCTTCAGGATCTACGATCGCGGGCACGCGATGATTAGGGGTGATCGCCAGGAATTCCGGCTTGAACTGATCACCCTTGCCAATATTGATCGGAATGACCTTGTAGGACAGTCCGAGTTCTTCCAGGGCAATATGGATTTTATGGCCGTTGGGTGTTGGCCAGGTCCAAACCTCGATCATTGTTACGTCCCCGCGAGCATATTACGGCCAAGCATCGCCGTTCGGATGCCTCGCGTCAAAGGGGGGACAACAGGTAAGGGACACGCCGCCAGCCGGACTCCTGGCCGGCGGCATGGCCGCTGCTAGCCCTGACGTTCGACGATCAACTGTTTGATTGTACCGATGGCTTTGGCCGGGTTCAGGCCCTTGGGGCAGGTGTTGGTGCAGTTCATGATCGTGTGGCAGCGATACAACTTGAAGGGGTCTTCAAGCTCGTCCAGGCGCTGGCCGGTTTCCTCATCGCGGGAATCAGCGATCCAGCGGTAAGCTGCCAACAACACGGCCGGCCCCAGATAGCGATCACCGTTCCACCAGTAGCTGGGGCAGGATGTGGAGCAGCAGAAGCAGAGGATACATTCCCACATCCCATCCAGCTTGGCGCGCTCTTCCTTGCTTTGCAGTCGTTCGCCGTCCGGCGGGGCGGGGGTGTCGGCCTGCATCCAGGGCTTTACCGAACGATATTGCGCATAGGCCTGGGACAGGTCAGGGATCAGGTCCTTAACCACCGGCATGTGCGGCAGCGGGCTTATCTTGACATCGCCTTTCACGTCCTCGATTGGCTTCAGGCAGGCCAGCGTGTTGCTGCCGTCGATGTTCATGGCGCAGGAGCCGCAAATGCCCTCGCGGCATGACCGGCGGAACGTCAGTGTGGGGTCGATCTCGTTTTTGATTTTTATCAAGGCGTCCAGGACCATTGGGCCGCAGGCGTCCAGATCGATCTGATAGGTGTCGGTGCGCGGGTTTTTCCCGTCATCCGGGCTCCAGCGGTAAATCTTGAAATCGCGGACGCGCTTGGCGCCCGCGGGGGCCTTGAAGGTCTGTCCCTGGCCGACTCGGCTGTTCAGGGGAAGGTTGAATTCGACCATTGTCTCACGATCCTGGAAAATGACGACGACCGGCTTAGTAAACCCGCTTCTTCGGCGGGAAGACCGACACTTCGTTGGTCATCGTCTGCATTTTGACCGGCCGGTAATCCAGCTTCACGTCGCCCTTGTCGTCGCACCATGCCAGAGTGTGCTTCATCCAATTATGGTCATCGCGATCCGGAAAATCGTCATGGGCATGGGCGCCGCGGCTTTCATGGCGCGCCTCGGCGCCGACCATGGTGGTCATCGCACTGCCCATCAGGTTTTGCAGCTCCAGCGCTTCCATCAGATCGCTGTTCCACACCAGGCTGCGATCGGACACGGCCATGTCGGTCAGGCCGCTCCAGACCTTTTTCATTTTCTCCACGCCCTCGGTCATGCTTTGGGCGGTACGGAACACCGCCGCATGGCCTTGCATGGTCCGCTGCATCGACATCCGCAGTTCGGACACCTTGGTGCCGCCCTTGGCATGGCGGGTACGGTCGAACCGGTCCAGCGAGGACTCTCCGGCCTTGGGCGGCAACGTCGGCTGCCCGGCGCCGGGCTTGATCGTCTCCGCCGCACGGTGTGCCGCCGCTCGGCCGAACACCACCAGATCCAGCAACGAGTTGGTGCCAAGGCGGTTTGCACCATGCACCGACACGCAAGCGGCTTCGCCGACGGCCATCAAGCCGCGCACCGTTGCGTCGGGGTTATCCTTGGTCGGGCGAAGGACTTCGGTATGCACATTGGTCGGGATACCGCCCATGTTATAATGAACGGTCGGCAGCACCGGGATCGGCGCTTTCGTTACGTCCACGCCAGCGAACACTTTCGCCGTTTCCGAGATGCCCGGCAGGCGTTCGTGCAGCAGATCGGCGCCCAAATGCTCCAGATGGAGCATGATGTGATCTTTGTGCGGACCGCAGCCGCGGCCGGCATTGATTTCCATGGTCATCGAGCGTGAGACAACGTCGCGGCTGGCCAGATCCTTGGCGGTGGGGGCATAGCGTTCCATGAAACGCTCACCTTCGGAATTGGTCAGATAACCGCCTTCCCCACGGGCGCCCTCGGTAATCAGGCAACCGGCGGGAAAGATGCCGGTAGGGTGGAACTGGACGAATTCCATGTCCTGCGCCGGCAGACCAGCGCGCAGCACCATGCCGGTGCCATCGCCCGTACAGGTATGCGCCGACGTGCAAGACAGATAGGCGCGGCCGTAACCACCGGTTGCCAATACAACCGTCTGGGCGCGGAACCGGTGGATGGTGCCGTCTTCCAGGTTCCAGGCCATCACGCCGCGGCATACGCCTTCATCGTCCATGATCAGGTCGAGCGCGAAATACTCGATGAAGAACTCGACGTCGTGCTTCAGGCTTTGCTGATACAGCGTGTGCAGAATGGCATGGCCGGTGCGGTCGGCGGCGGCGCAGGCGCGCATCGCCGGTTCCTTGCCGTATTCCTTCATGTGGCCGCCGAACGGACGCTGGTAGATACGCCCGTCTTCCGTGCGGCTGAACGGCACGCCGTAATGTTCCAACTCGTAAACCGCTGGAATAGCTTCCCGGCACATGTATTCGATGGCGTCCTGGTCACCCAGCCAGTCCGACCCCTTGACGGTGTCGTACATATGCCAGCGCCAGTCATCCTCACCCATGTTGCCCAGTGCCGCGCCGATGCCACCTTGCGCCGCCACGGTATGGCTGCGGGTTGGAAACACCTTGGTGATGCAAGCGGTTTTCAGGCCAGAGGCACCCATGCCGAACGTCGCCCGCAGGCCGGAACCGCCCGCACCCACCACGACCACATCATAGGTGTGATCCACCACGTTGTACGCCCGTGACGAGGGCATCGTGATCGCATTCATCGCGTTTTCGTTCCTTTGGGCCTATAGCCCGATTTTCAGCACCGAGACGATACAAACCAGCGCCAGGATCACGCTGAGGCCCTTGACCAGCATGATCGAGGGCACCTTGAGCCGCTCCTCATGCACATAATCCTCGATCACGACCTGCAAACCCAGCTGCAGGTGATGAAATGTCGCGACGATCAGCGCCAGCATCGGTGCCAGAGTCCAGGGCGACGACATCCAGTCGATCACCCGGTCGTGGGAAGCGCCAGACAGGTGGATCACCGAGAAGATGAACCATAGGGTCAACGGCACCAGAGCAACCGCCGTCAGCCGCTGCGCCCACCAATGATGGGAGCCGGCCCTGGCAGAACCCAGACCGCGCGCCCGGCCAAGCGGGGAGCGCAGCATATCGATATGAGGTGTTCCGGACATGTTGTGCCTTACCAAACCGCCAAACCGACGACCCAGACCAACACCGAACAGACGCCGGTGGCGATCACGACTGCCCAGCCCGTCGTATTATAGGCAGGGGCGTCAAAGCCGTGGCCGGCATCCCAGAATAGATGCCGGATGCCGCTGAAGAAATGAAAGATCAAGGCGACGGACCAGCCGAACAGCAACAGCAGGCCAAGGGCCGAACCCATGAACCATTGCGCGCGGTCGAACACATCGTCGGCGCTGGCGGCGGCAACCAGCCACCATGTCAGCATCAGGGTGCCGACACCCAAGGCCACGCCCGAGACGCGGTGCAGGATCGACAAGGCCATGCTGATCGGCCAACGATAGACCTGAAGGTGCGGCGACATCGGCCTGCGCACCAGTTTGCCATTCGAGTCACGCGCTACCATCAGCGCGTCGCGCACGTCTCTCACGCATCGCTCCAGTTCTGTCGGCGCCCTTGTTGAGCCTGACGGTGGCGCCGAACCGTCAGCGGGTGATTAGACCCAGGTTGGATGCGGGTCAACGCGGGGGGTGGACTTGGCGTGCGGGTTTGCCGCCGGGGGCAGAATCCATGTCGATTTCAAGAACGGGTTCACCATCGCCGACCGGTTCACCGGACGACGGCCGACAGAAGCCGGCGCGACCGTTGCGCGTAACTGGAAAACTCGCGGCGGATCGATCGAATCAAGGTATCGGGCGGATCGGTTTGCATGCTGAACACCGCGGTTCAGCGCCGTGATCGCATCGGTATTCATCGTGCCAGCGTGGCGGCGCTCCGTTCCCCCGTCGGGGGCATATCGCGGACGCGAACATTCAGTGTATGGGCAACGGCGTTGGCCACGGTGGCCGCGGTGGGGCCGAACGTGCATTCACCCATGCCCGGCGGCGGCCGATCCGGGTTACGCACGATCGTGGCCTCGATCTCCGACACTTCCGAGAACCGCAGGGTCGGGTAGCTGTCCCAGTCCAGCGAGGTACGTCCGTCCCGATCCAGCGTCACCTGCTTCTTCAGTGTCATGCTGACAGTTGCATGCTGGCGGCGGGGACGATCCCGCCCGCAGGCCGATTGCGGACCCCATCCGGGTTGATGACCAGGCCCGCGTCGGCGGCGCACCGGATGCGGCGCAGGGCGACGTCCCGATCGACATCCCGATGCACTGTCACGCGGGCACAGGCGACCTTGTTTTTGTAGCGGCCGCCCGCGAAGCCGACACCGCGGCCGCCTCGCTGAGATCGTTGACCTTGGCGGGCGGCGGCGGGTTGGGCGGCGCCCCATGCGTCAGCATGGTGCCGCCAAAAGGGGGCGCTGAACGTGGGACCCGGCCCGGACATCCGCGGTCCTGTCGATCGGGCGGGCCGCGGCTTTGTGATAGACTTGGGCGGGGACCGGGGATATCACGAAGCCGTGACGACGGTGCGCGAGCAGGGGCGGGCGTTCGGATGGAACGGTTGGGAACACATATAGTCGTTACCTTGCCACTATGAGCGGGGCACTGGCGGCGTTTTCGCAATCGGTGCTGGAACTCGCGGGTCGGGCGGCATCCCGGCTTTGCGCCATTCGGATCGCCCCGAACCGGCATATCACCGGTTTGATATGCGAGGGGAACCTGATCGTCACCTGCGATCAGGCTCTGCCGGCGCTGGAGCGGTATTCAGTCGTGTTGCCGAACGGTTCGGTGGTCGGGGCGTTGTGCGCGGCGCGCGACTCCGGGGCCAACCTGGCGATGCTGACGCTGGAAGCGGCATACACGGTCGCGAATCCGGAGATCGCAACCGGGTCCGCGGGGGGCATGGCGATTGTCGTGGGCGCGGATGCCGACGGTTCGCCGACATTCCGGCTGACGGTGATCCACCGGCTTGCGCGGACGGCGGAGGGTTATGCCCCGGTGCTGGATCTTTCGGCTGACAGGATCGACTTCGGCGGATTAGTCCTCGATACCGAGGGGCGTCTGATCGGCATCGCGGCGATGGGTCCAACCAATGAGCCAATGGCGATCCCCAGCAACGCGATCGGGCGAATGCTGATCCAAGGTCCCGCGGTTGCCGGGGTTCGGCCTGTTGTGCCGTCACTGGCACCTGCGCCCTTGCCCTCCGCCGCCGTCGCCCCGGCCGCCGCGGCGGCCGATGGCTTGACGGCTCCGATGGCCGCGCATGGCGCGCCCGCTGCCTCGTCTGGCCGGCGCGCATGGCTGGGGGTAGCATTGCAGCCGATCACGGTGCCGGACGCGTTGGCGGCCCGGGCGGGGCAAAGTTCGGGGCGGATGGTCGTCAGCCTGACCAGGGGCGGGCCGGCTGAGATGGCCGGCCTGCGGGTTGGCGATGTGCTGCTGGCGCTGAACGGCACAAGCGCATCGGGGCCGCAGGCCTTGCGGGCGTTTCTGGCGCCCGACCGGATCGGATCGACGATCGAGATCAAATTGCTGCGCGAAGGCAATGTGTTGACAACCCACCTGACGGTGGCCTTGCAGCCCGGTTAGCCGACACCGAGCGCTGGTCAGTCCATGAGGGCGGGAATACCGGTTCGTAACCGGGCGCGCAGGGCTTTCAACCCTTCCGAACGGACGCCGCCGACGTTCAGCGCGGCGGCACTGACCAGATAGAGGCCGCCGCCGAGGGAAATGGCGGCGGACAGACCGGCCCAGTCCAGCGGAAAGCGGAGCAGCATCAGCGCCGCACTCATGGGAACGACCGCGAGAATGCAGGCCGCGACCTGGCCCGGCGGCAGCCAAACCGGGAACAACGACGTGCCCAGGAACCAGCCGCCCAGCGCCGTCGCACCCTGACAGACCAGCGCCGTCCAGGCCGCGCCCATCATGCCGTAACGTGGAACTACATAGATGTTCAGCGCGATGTTCAGCACCGTCGCCGGTCCATAGGTCCACAGCATCAGCAGCGGCCTGCCGGACAGATGGAAGGCGTGATCGATGAAGTGGGCACGCAGCCCCCGGGCCAGGGCGGTGAAGCTCATGATCGGGATCAGTCCGGCGACGCCTTCCCGGAAGTCCGGGCCGACCAGCGACGCGGCGATATAGTCGGCGGTCAGCGCAAGCCCCACGCAGGCGGGCAGAGTGACGGCCAGCAGTGCGATGCCGTTGCGTCCGGCCTGGATGCGTGCGGCTTCCCGACCTCCATGCTCCAGCACCTGCACGACCAGGGGGAAGGTGGCGGTGGAGATCGAGGAACAGATCAGCGTCGTCGGCCGTTCCACCAAATTATAGGCGACGGCATAAATCCCCAGCATCCCTGCCCCGGCCAGCGAGCCGATCAGGAACCGGTCGCTGTTCTGGAGAATCATGGACGTGGCGGCCACGGCGACCAGCGGCGAGGCATATTCGACAAGTTTCAGCAGTTCGGCGCGGTCCAGCGGACCAGCGCCGCGGCGTAACGGCGAGACCAGGAGTTTGATGTCCAGGGCAGAGCAGACCACGGCCGCGAGGGTCAGCCCAAGGACGATCGCCTCGGGACCGTGACCGATGACGAAAAGGGCAGCGATGCCAATCCCGAACCCGAGTACCGCGTGGAGACATTCGATGGTATTGAAGCGCCCCATCCGGTTGGCGGAACGGTTGACGGCCTGGTTCAATTGCACCAGCGAACGGAACAGCAGCATTGGCATCGCCAGCCACGCGGCGGCGCGGTACTCCGGTGGAAGCGGCAGCACGAAGCTGGCCGCAATACCGATGGCGACGACCGCGAGGCCCATGGCGTAGAACACGACATAGGTTTCCTTCAGCAGCCCGTCCTGCCGGCCAGCGAGGGCCGCGCCGGGAAAAAACCGCATCAGCGCGATCGGCAGGGCATAAAACAAAGACGTTTGCAGCAGAAGCACGGCCGAGAAGACATAGCTGTAGCTGCCGAACGCCTGCGGCGAGAGAAGGCGTGTATAGGCATAGATCATCAGCACCGAAACGAGTGCCGGAATCACATTGGATGGAATGTAGCCGATGATCTGGCGGTACACCGGTTGCTGCCTCGTCGTGAAAGCCGTGGGTAAGCGATCCGCGATGGCGTGGATGCCGCCGGAGCCGATTGCCTCGGGATCATGGGCGGCGGGCTCGACCGAAACCAAATCACGTTGCCACGACGGCATACATCCCGCGGCACGCGCGCCGGGGCCGGTGTCCGGATTGCGCCGGACAGTCAAATCGGTGTTGGATTGGCAGATGAAAACAGGGGGAATGCGATGAATTTCGACTTTACCGGCCGAAAGGCCATTATTTGCGGCGGCAGCCGGGGCATTGGGCGGGCGATCGCGCTGGGCCTGGCCGCAGCGGGGGCGGATGTTTCGATCTGCGCGCGCGGAGCGGACACGCTGGAGGCCACGCGGCAGGAGATCGCGGCGTTCGGCCACACGGCACATGCGGCCAGCGTGGATCTGGCCGACGGGGCTGCTATCAAGACCTATATCGCCGATGCTGCCTCGGCCCTGGGGGGGATCGACGTGCTCGTGAACAACGCCTCGGCGTTTGGGTCGGCGGACGACGAGGCGGCCTGGGTGGCCAGTCTGGCGATCGACATGCTGGCCATCGTGCATGCGACGCAGGCGGCGCTGCCGTTCCTGACGGCGTCCAAGGGCAGTGTCGTCAACACGTCGTCGGTGTCCGCGCTGCGATCGGCCGCACGGCAGCCGCCTTATGGGGCGATTAAGGCGGCAGTCATTCATTACACGAACACCCAGGCGGCAATGTATGCGCGCAGTGGAATCCGGGTGAACGGGATTGCACCGGGGTCGATTGAGTTCCCCGGCGGGGTCTGGGACCGACGGAAGACCGAAAACCCGAAGCTGTACGGGGCCGTGCTGAACGCGATCCCGTTCGGACGGCTGGGCACGCCGGAGGAGGTGGCAAACGTGGCGATGTTCCTGGCGTCGCCGCTGGCGTCGTGGGTGACCGGACAGACGATCGTGGTCGATGGCGGGCAGTTGCTGTAGCGGCTGGCTGGCGGCCGGGCGGGTCCCCGGCCGCCGGGGCGATCAGCGCGCCGGCCCACGCATGGATGCGGGCTGGCCGGGCAGTGCTATATTCGGTCCGACCTGAACCGGCTTGCCGCCGACCAGACGGAAGACCTGCAGGGTCTTATCCAGGTAGTTACCGACGTATAGATAATCGCTGTTCGGGCTGTAGGCGATGCCTTCCGGCAGCCCCCCGAGTTTCGCTTTGCCGGTGACGGTCATCCTGCCGCCCGGTTCGATGGACATGACCACCAGTTCGCCGCTCCTGGTCTTGAACCAGTCGCTGTCCTTGGCGCCAGAGCCCAGGAGCAACGGCGCGGCGGCGGTCTTGCCGTTGGGGGCGATGGCGAAGCCTTCGGGACCGTTGCCGGGGGTCATGATGTCGATGACGTGGGGGTGCGGGCCGGTCGCCTCGATAATCACCTCGGCATCCGCGTTGTTTTTCATCGCGCCGGTGTTGGAGGCGATGACGTAATGACCGTCCGGCGTGACGTCGATGTTGTAGGGGTTCAGCGCCGAAGGGATATCCAGCGCCTTGTCGTAGGTGACTTTCTGGCCGTCGATGGCCAGGACGGCGATCTTGTTCGCGACATTCAGGCAGACGAAGGCGCGCTTGCCGTCCGGGGTAATGGCGACGGCGGCGGCTTCCTGCTCCAGCGGGATGTCGCCCAGCGACTTCACGGAGCCGTTCTGGATGGAGAGCACGGTGACGCTTTTGCCCGCCCGGTTTGCCACCAGCGCGAGGTCGCCGTTATGCGAGATCGCCATGCCCGACGGCTGGCTGCCGACCGTTACTGTATCGCTGAGTTTCGGCGGATTGGCATTCATATCGATAACAAACAGTTTATTGTCCGGCGCGATTTTCCATGCGTCCCCGTCCTGGTTCATGACCACGGAATTAGCGACCAAACCAAGCTTGCCGTCGGGGGTGATCTGGAGGTTGGCGGGCGGTCCGAGGAGGGAGTTCATCAACGGCAGCGAAGCGCGAATTTTGGGCTTGGCCGGGTTGGAGATGTCCATGATCAGCACGGCATCCTTGCCGGGGGGGCCGTTGACCGGGCCGTTGGCGTCGTAGGTGATCTTTTCGTCCAGCCCGATCAGGATGTCGTGGATACTGGCCAGGGCCGGGGTGGCGGCAAGAAGGCCGCAGAACACCGGCAGTGCGGCGCGCAGATTCATCGAACGTCTCCCGTATTCGTTTCAATCAGGGTAGGCGCGCGGACGGACGGGTGCAAGCATGTCGGCGATGGAGCGTGGTTAGCTCGTGAACTGTCCGGTCATGCGAGCCTCCGGAACCGGAGGGCGTCCCGGGCCAGGCACACGTTCACGAGGGACACGCCCGATGCGTTTCACGGACGTTCCCGGCCGCGCGGAGCGGCCGGGCCGGTATCGCGAGGCGGGGGTTACGGGGCTGGACGACCGGCATCTCGCGCCGTCGCCGCGGCGGCGCCATCGATGGACGCGAATGGTGGCTTTGGTTCGCTTTCAGTTACGACCCCGGCCATGATTTTGTCCCATACGTCGCTGACGGCCGAACGGCGACACCGACAGTACGCGTGGTGTCAGTGCCTAAGCCGGCTGGGACCGACCGCCATTTGGCACCATTGTCGAGCCGCCAGATGCTTGCGTCGATTGTGCGCCGATCTTCCTTGCGACGGCGGGCCCCGCGCGGTTTGACCGAGACGGTTGCGGCCTCATATTTGGCTCGCTACGTGTCTGTCCCATTTGGGCAATGTCCAACCCGGAGCGAGGGACCCGGGGGGTTCCGTGTTTGATTACCTGTCCGAATCACCGGATCTCACTGGGACCGATAAGTCCGGAACCGCTCCCGCGCCGCCGCCAAATCCTCCAAGGTCAACAGCGCGGGCGTTCCCGCCGCCAGCGCCATCAAATACTGCCGGCACAACGTCTCCAGCAACACCGCTCGGGATAGTGCGGCCGGGGCCGATGCCGCACAAACGATCATTCCATGATTCCCGAGCAGGCAGGCCGAACGGCCGCGGATTGCCTCAGCGGCGGCCTCTGCCAGCGCGAGGGTTCCAAACGTAACATAAGGCGCACACCGGACATCGGTGCCGCCGAATTGAACGACCATGTAATGAAACGGTGGTAGTCCGGACCCCAGGCAGGCGAGAGCGGTGGAAGCATCCGCATGCGTATGAACAACGAACATCGCGTCCGGACATTCCCGGTAAACCGCGGCGTGCAGCGCCCATTCGCTGGATGGGGTGCCCCCGCCGGCCACAGCACCGCCCATCGAAACGTCCACCAGCGCGAAATCGCCCGCTGGATCGCAGCCGGACGGGGTGATTGTCATCCCGTCCGGCATCCGGCCGCTCACGTTGCCCGAACTGCCGACAATTAGTCCGCGATCGGACAGAGACCGGTACAGCCAGGCAACATCGTCCCGCATCAGATCAGGAACACACCTTTGCCGTCCGACTGCTTGTCGAACAGCTTGTAAGCCTGATCCGCCTGATCCAGCGTCCAGTGGTGGGTGAACAGTTTGTCCACATCCACTTTCCGATCCACGCAGAAATCCGCGCACTCCGCCTGGATGATGTTGGAGAATGTCCAGGACGCCACCAGCGTCATTTGCCGCCGCAGCAGGTTCGGGCTGACGTCGATATGGACGTCGCCGCCCTCGCCCACGAAGCACATCGTACCCCACACCTTGGTGGACTGAATCGCTTGCAGCCGCGCGCCGGCATTGGACGACGTATCCAGCGTCAGGTCGGCATACTTGCCGTGTGTCAGCTCCTTGATCGCCCCGACCGGATCGTTCGACCCTGGATTAACCACCTCATCAGCCCCGAATTCCCTCGCGCGGTCCAGACGTTGCGCGTTGATGTCGAGCGCGATGACCTTCGCACCCATCGCCTTGGCGAACTGCGTCGCCGCCAGTCCAACGGGCCCCTGACCGAAGATCGCGATGGTATCGCGGCCGGAGATGTTCATGCGCCGCAGGGCCCCGTATGCCGTGCCTGACCCGCAAGCGATTGCCGCGCCGGCCGAGAACGACAGTTCGTCGCGCAGCGTCACCAGCGTGTTCGCCGGGACCGCCATGAACTTCGCGTGCCCGCCGTGAGCGTTGTTACCGTACACCTTCACCGGCACTTCCTGGCAAAGCTGCTGCCAGCCGGATTTGCAATGGCCGCACTGCGTGCAGCCCTGATAGTGATGGACCATCACCCGCTGGCCGATATGTGCCTCGGCCGGCAATACGTCCGGCCCGATCGCCACCACCACGCCGCACGGTTCATGCCCGCCGATGGTCGGGTTGGGATTTGCCGGCAGTCCGGTGCCGGCCCGGGCCTCGCCGCGCGGCCGGCGGTATTGATGCAGGTCCGACCCACACATCCCAGAAGCTCTCATCTCCAGCACAACCTCGCCCGGCCCCGGAGTCGGGTCCGGGAACGCCATCAGTTCCAGTTCGCGCTCACCAGTAAATACGACACCTTGCATGGGTTTCCTCCGCCTTCTTGAACGTCCATTCCACCTTAATCCCATTTTCGTCCGGGGGAACCTGTGCCGGGGGCACCGAGACCGCTTTCTGGCCTGCTCCTATCGCCGGGCAGGCCCGGGCAGTACCACCGTTCCTTGGGGGTCAATCCTTCCCGGGAACAGCGGAGCGCGCGCGCATGCAGGAGGAGGGGCATCGGTTCCCGGGCGAGTATCCGCGTTCTTCCTCGCCGGAAGTCTGGCTGGCCGCGGGGGGGGGCGTAGGGACATGCACTCTTTGCAGCGGGGCGGTTTCGCGCAATCATCCCCTAAAATAACAGGAGGGGCCGCCATGGCGGGGACTCAGACGAGCCAACGCCGCAGCTTGCAGGCCCCTGGAATCCCTAGCGTGCCGGGCACGAAGATTCCGGGAGTGGATATCAGCCGGCGGATGGACGATGCGTTTCGGGCTGAAATCCACCTGTACCCGAGCCTCGGTGGTTTGCCGGACTTTCCGGAAGCCCTGGAACCACAGAAGAAGCCGGGGGACCGGACAAGGTCACCGATGCCGCATGGAGCTTTGTCATGAAACTGGGACTATCGATCGGATATTCGAAGGCGCACATGGAGTTGCCGGTGGCGCTGGTGCAGCGGGCCGAGGAACTGGGATACGACTCGGTCTGGAGCGCGGAGGCCTACGGGTCGGACGCGGTGACGCCGCTGGCCTTCCTGGCCGCCGTGACGAAGAAGATCAGGCTGGGTACTGGCATTATGCAGTTAGCAGCACGCACACCGGCCAATGCGGCGATGTGCGCTGGCACGGTGGATGCGTTGGCCGGCGGCGGACGATTCATCGCCGGGCTTGGAGTGTCCGGGCCTCAGATAGTGGAGGGCTGGTATGGACAACCGTGGGGACGGCCATATTACCGGCTGAAGGACTACGTTGCGATCATGCGCAAGATATTCCGGCGCGAGGACGGACTGACCCATGATGGGCGGGAGATCGCCCTGCCTTATACCGGCGAGGGCGCGGCGGGCGTGGGCAAGCCCTTGAAGTCCATCCTGCACATGAATCCCGATATTCCGATCTATCTGGCGACCGGCAGCGAATCGACGGTGAAACTGACAGCGGAAATCGCCGATGGCTGGCTGCCGATGGGGTTCGTGCCGGGCTGCATGGAGGAGTACGGCCCGTGGCTGGAAGAGGGCTTCAGGCGGGCGGGGAATGGCAAGAGCCTGAAAGATTTCGAAGTCCAGGCATCGATCCATGTCGAGGTCGCCGAAGACGTGAAGGCCGCACTGGCGCGCTTGAAGCCCGAGGTTGCGTTGTATGTGGGCGGGATGGGCCACAAGGATAAAAATTTTCACAAGGAACAGATGATCCGGCGTGGATTCGGGGAAGCGGCGGACCGGATCCAGGAACTGTATCTGGCGCATCGCAAGGAGGAAGCGATCGCGGCAGTGCCGGACGATTGGGTGGATATGAAATCCCTGGTCGGGCCAGCAGCGCGGATACAGCAGCGATTCCGGGCCTGGGAGGAATCTGGCGCCACCAGCGTGACGGTTCGGTCGCGTCAGCCGGAAGCGATAGAAGTCATGGCCCGGGCTGCTCGGCTAAACTGAACGGGGGACAGAAAATGCGATTCAACGGCAAGGTCGCACTGATCACGGCGGCGGCGAACGGGATCGGGCGGGCGACGGCGGAGATCATGGCGCGCGAGGGAGCCGTGGTGGTCTGCGTCGATAACCATCCGGAGCGGCTGGATGCGGCGACCGCGGCACTTGGCGGGAATGCGCACGGGCGGCTGTGCGATGCGCTGGACCAGGCGCAGGTGGATGCGGTCGTCGCGGATGTCGTCGAGACATTCGGCCGGATCGACATCCTGGTGAACGCGGTTGGCGGCAGCACCATCATCGCAAAGCCCTCGGCATTGGTGGAGGAACACTCGCTGGACGACTGGCAGCGGGTGATCAAGTTCAACCTGGATGGGACGTTTCTGTTCACCCACGCCGTGGTGCCGGCGATGAAGCGGCAGAAGGCGGGGAAGATCGTCAATCTTGCCTCGATCGCCGGGCGGGGCATGAGTGTGGCCAGCGGTGCTGCGTATGCGGCGGCGAAGGGCGGGATCATCGCGCTGACCCGGAAGCTGTCGTTCGAACTTGGGCCGTTCGGGATCAACATCAATGCGATCGCACCGAGTCTGACGCTGACGGAACGGATACGGCCGCACTGGAACCAGCGGTCGCCGGAGGCCCAGACGGCACAAGTCGAAGCGACACCGTTGCGGCGGGTGGCAGAGGCTTCGGATCAGGCTAAGGTGATTTGTTTTCTGGCGTCCGGCGATGCGGATTTCGTTACGGGATTGACAATCGACGTGACGGGAGGGCAGTCCGGTTAGAATGGGGGTATCGATGTCGAAGCCTGATCTGGTGTCGTTGTGGGAAGCGCACTGCCGTTACGAATTCGAGACTCGGGATGTGGATGCGACCATGGCGACGATGGTGGATACGCCATACGTGAACCATATCCCGACGATGGCGGGCGGGGTTGGGCACGACCAGCTCAAGCGGTTCTATAAATATCATTTTATCGGCAAAAATCCGCCCGATGTGACGATGGTCCCGGTCAGCCGGACGGTGGGCGAGGCGTCCCTTGTCGATGAGTTTGTGTTTCGGTTCACCCATACCTCGGCGGTGGATTGGATGATTCCGGGGATCGCGCCCACCGGACGGGTGGTGGAGGTGCCGATGGTGGCGATCGTGCGCTTCCACGGGGACAAGCTGGTGCATGAGCACATTTACTGGGATCAGGCTTCGGTGCTGGTACAGATCGGGGTACTCGATCCCGCCGGGTTGCCGGTGGCCGGGGCGGAGACCGCCCGGAAGGTGATGGATAAGAGCCTGCCGAGCAACGAATTGCTGGGGGATGCCTGGTTGGGGAGCGAGGGTAAGGCGATTTAGGAAGCGCGCGCTTCCACCATCGCCTGACCGCGGTGGAAGCCGTCAGGCACCGAACCTTGGCAGGTGACCGGCGAGTTCGGCGTACGCTTCGTCGTCGGTGCGATCGTAACGGAGCGGCGTAATGACGATCTTTCCGGCGCGCATGGCGCTGTAGTCGCTTTCGGGGCCCTGCTGGATGTCACCGCGTTTGAAGTTCAGCCAGTGGTACGACATGCCACGCGGGTCTGTCCTGGTGTCCACATGCATGCCGGCGACGGCGCCCTCGCCCTGGCGGGCCAGGGTCGGCGGGCCGGCCTCGGCAGCGGGGACAGGGGGGAAGTTGATGTTCAGAACGGCGTTTTTGCCCCAGCCAACAGACAGCAGCTTGCGGATCGTTTCGGCGCCCAACGTGCGGGCGGTGTCCCAAGGGACGTTGTTGCGGTCCTTGAACGCCTGGCTCAACGCCAGCGCGGGGACGCCCAGCATCATCGCGGTCATCGCGCCGCCGACGGTGCCGGAGAACACTGTCTCCATGCCCAGATTCAGGCCCCGGTTGACGCCCGACAGCACCAGTTGCGGGGGTGCATCCTTCATGATGTGGCACAGGCCCATCGCGGCGCAGTCGCCGGGCGTGCCGGTAATACCGAAGCGGCGCGGCCCGCGTTCGGAAACGCGCAGCGCGTGATGCAGGCTGATGGCGTGGGACTGGCCACTTTGGTCGTGTTCGGGTGCGACGACCCAGACCTCGCGAGAAATTTGGGCGGCGATTTCCTCCATCACCGCCATGCCGGGCGCATCGATTCCATCGTCGTTGGTCAGCATAACCCGATCAAGCACGCCGCGTACTCCTTCCTACCAGTCTGTCTTATAGCCCTGGAAGGGCGTCGGGATACGTTTGATCTCCTGGATTACATCCGGCGGGGTGTCGCCGCCGGCCGAGGAGGAATCAGCGCGTAAATTGATCGCGTCGCTCAGGCCGCCGAAGCGTTCGGCTATCTTGCCGGCTATTTCCTTGTGGGTGCCGACGGCGGCGAACAGGTGTACCAGGTCGTCCGATATCCGACTGGCCATTTCGTTCCACTTGCCGGCTTTCGACATCGTGTTGAGTTCGCGGCCCAGATCGCCGTAACCGTGCAGATCCAGCACCGGCCAGTAGCCGGGGGTGGAGCCGTAGAACGCGACACGGCCGCGCACGATCTCGAACGCCTTGGCTGTGTCTTCCGCGTCTTTGCCGGTAGCGACGAAACCGCCGCCGGTTATTTCGAAGTGTTCGCGGGTGCGTCCGGTGCGGGCCATGCCTTCCTGGACGCGGGGGATGATTGCTTCCTCGATATAGCGGCGGGTGCAGAAGCCATGCAGACGGATGCCGTCGCCGACTTCGCCGGCCAGACGCAGGGAATGCTCCCCCACCGCCGCCAGGGTGACCGGTACCATTTTCTGACCGGTGGACGGCGGAACGAAATAGGGCGGCATCAGGGTGAAGGTGTAGTGCTGGCCCCGGAAGTCCAGCTTCGTCCCCTTCTCCCACGTCGTCCAGATGGCGCGCAGGGCCTGAACGTATTCCCGCAGCCGGGGGGCGGGCGCGGTCCAGGGCACGCTGAAGCGCTTTTCGTTGTGCGGACGGATTTGCGGGCCGATACCCAGCACGAAACGACCGCGTGAGGCGTTTTGCAGGTCCCAGCTGAGGTTAGCGACGACCATCGGGCTGCGCGGGAAGGCGATGGCGACGGACGTGCCGAGTTCCACCCGATCGGTGTTTACCGCGGCGATGGCATGGGCCAGGAACGGGTCGTGCTTGTTTTCCATGGTCAGCAGGCCGTCGTAGCCGGCGGCTTCAGACGCGATGGCCGCGGCGGCGGTGGTGCGCAGATCGGCTTGCGGCAGTGTATTCAGAACCCGCATCGATCAGCGTCCGGTAAATACGGGTTTGCGCTTTTCCTTGAACGCCTGGACGGCTTCGCGGTGATCTTCCATCTGCGAGCAGCGGGCCTGATTGAAGGCCTCCATGTCCAATGAGGTCGCGAAATCGCCGGTTTCGGCGGCGGCGAGGTTCCTTTTGGTGTAACCCAGCGCGATATGTGGCATGGAGGCGATCCGGCGCGCCATCGTCATGGTGGCGTCGTACAGAGCAGCGTCATCGACGACTTGATTGACCAAGCCGATGCGGGCGGCTTCCTCGGCGTCGATCATGTCGCCGGTGAAGAACAACTCGCGGGCCTTGGCGGTGCCGATCAGGCGCGTCAGGGTCCAGGTGCCGCCCCAATCGCCGGACAGGCCGATCTTGATGAAACCGGTGCCAAAACGGGCAGACTTCGCGGCGATGCGGATGTCGCAGGCGGCGGCCATGCTAAGGCCCGCCCCGACGGCGACGCCGTTGATCATGCCGATGATCGGTTTGGGGATGTCGTGCATCATTTTCGATACGCGGTTGGATTGCTGGATGCCTGCGGCCCGCTCCTCAAACCCACGCGCTGATCGTCCGGCCATGGTCTTGACATCGCCGCCGGCGCAGAAGCCCCGGCCGGCGCCGGTCAGGACGATACAGCCGATGGCGTTGTCGTGACCTAGCCGATAGAGCGAGTCGAGCATGCCGAGACGGATATCGTCAGATAAGGCGTTCAGGTTCTCGGGACGATTAAGGGTTAGCGTGGCGATCCCGTCCTCGACGGTTTCGATCAGGTCGGCCATGGGCGATTCTCCGGTTGGTCAGTTCCTCGTAGCTTGGCGCGGCCGGTGAATGGCTGCAACAGCGGCACACCGGGATGGTGCGTTGGCCGGGAACTGTCCTACTGTCTCGCGATAACAACAGCGCCGGGAGGCACCGCCGTGAAGCTGGCATTTTTCGATGACTTCAAGCTGGGCGCCGTGAAGGGCGATGTGATCCACGACGTATCCGCCGTGGTGAAGGATATCCCCCATGTCGGGCCGGGCGACCTTATCAGCGGCCTGATCGCCAGATTCGGCGATTATCGCGCCAAGCTGGAAGCCGCGACGACGGGGGCCGGAATTCGGCTGGCCGATGTGCGCATTCGCCCGCCGTTGCCGAAGCCGGGCAACATCGTCTGTATGGCGGTGAACTACATGGAAAACGGCACTCTGGCGAAGAAGCCGCAGATCAACGCCTTCCACAAGGCGGCGACGGCGGTCATCGGCCATGGCGACACGATGGTGCTGCCTGACGAACCCGCAACGATCTTCGAGGGCGAGGCCGAAATGGCCGTCGTGATCGGCAAGCGTGCTTCCCATGTCCCCGCGGCGGAGGCCATGGGTTATGTATTTGGATACATGAACTTTATCGACGGGTCGGCTAGGGGGCTGCCCTCGGCAGGGTTCTTCGCGATGAAGTCCCGGGCGACGTTCGCGCCGATCGGGCCGTATCTGGTGACAGCCGATGAAATAGCCGATCCGCAAAATCTGCCGATCCGGCTGACGGTGAACGGGGAGATCAAGCAGGACTTCAACACCAACGACATGGCGCACGACATTGCCCGGTGCATCGAGTGGGTTTCATCGGTCCATACGCTGGAACCTGGGGATATCCTGGCAACCGGGACCAACCATCGCGGGCTGTCGAGCTTCATGGATGGGGATGTGGTGGAGATCGAAACCGGGGGTCTCGGCCGGCTGCGGATCAGCGTGCGGGACGATTTGAAGCGGACGTGGTCGCGGGAGACGCGGCTGGACCGGCAGCGGAACGGGTTGGAGGGGCCGACTCCCCAGTTAGCCGGACAATACGCCAAAGCAACCTGATCGGCCGGCCGCTCGGCTTTTTTTCCTCCGAGCGGCCGGGATCAGGCGTTCAGGGGACGATCAGGTGGTACACGCGGGCCGCGGTGCCGCTGTAGAGGGCTTTCTTTTCATCAGCCGATGCGCCAGCGGTTATACGTTTGAAGGCGTTCCAAAGTTCTGTGTATCCGCCGGACTGCTTGTCTGGCGGGAAGTTGCTTTCGAACATGCACCGGTTGACGCCAAACGCCTCGATGCAGGGTTCGACGTACTGGCGCCAGGCGTCGGCCAGGTCTTGCGACGATGGCGGGAGGTCGCGTTCGTGGAGTTCGAAGCCGAACGACGTCATGCCCATGCCGCCCAGCTTGACGGTGACATTGGGGCATTTCGCGAGTTCCTGGATGTCCTTTGTCCAGCTTGCCAGGATCTCCGGCCGGCGTCCCGAATAGGGGCCGACACCGAGCACCCCGCCGACGTGATCGAGGATGATCGAGGTGTCGGGGAACGCCCTGGCGAGGTCGATGGCGTCCGGTAGTTGCGGATGATACTGCCAGGATTCGAAGCTCAGGCCCAGCTTTGCAAGTTGGGCGAAACCTTCGCGGAAGACGGGGTCGCGGGCGAGATGCGGGGCGACGAGGCGGGAGGCGAATTTGCCCACCGATTCATCCCCGTCCCAGGCCACACCTTGGCGGATGCCATGGAAGCGGCCGTTACCGGCGGCGATTTCGGCTTCCAGGACTTCCCGGACACGGGCGCCGATGCGCAGGTCGGCGTATCCGATAATCGTTTCGGCCACGCGGCACGGGCCGTAGTTGCCGGACGCGCTCATGGCGGCGACACCATTGACGAACTCCACCTCACCCACCGGCGCCATTTCGGCGGGGCCGTTGGCGCGGTACATCGACTGACATTCCATGTACACGGTAGAAACGATATTGTGACCGCCGCCGATATCTGCCAGGAAATCGGGCAGGAAATAGGTCCCGCGATGGGGCGTGTCCCACAGATGGTGATGCGGATCGATGACAGGCAGATCGGGTTCCAGCGCCTCCTCCCGCGGACGTTTGTCCAGCCACGCTTTCAGATCGGCATTGTTGCGATAGACGAGTCCCGGGTAGGCACCCTTTGAGTCGCCGATGATGGCCATTTCCGTCCCCTTGCGTGCGTTGTATCCAGCATGGTTTGGCAGGGCGGTATCGTCAACGCCGTGACCGGGTTAGGGTATCGGCCGGGGAGGATCACAGGGCATGCTTTTGCAACATCAGACATGGCAGGAAGTCGAAGCCTATCTCGGGCGGTCCAAGGCGATCGTCCTGCCCATCGGATCGACGGAACAGCACGGGCCGAACGGACTGATCGGCACCGATGCGATTTGCGCGGAGGTGATCGCCAAGGGCGTGGGCGAGGCGGCCGAAGTCATGGTCGGGCCGACGATCGGTGTAGGGATCGCGGTGCATCATATGGGGTTCGCTGGATCGATGACGGTGCGGCCGTCCACGCTGATCGCGATCATCCACGATTATGTCCTTTCGCTTGCGCGGCATGGTTTCAGACGATTCTTTTTTATCAACGGGCACGGGGGCAATATCGCCACGGTGCAGGCAGCATTTTCCGAAATCTATGCTGAATTCGAGGGCGCGTTCGGTGCCCGGCGGGATGACGAGCTGCGCTGCCGGCTGGCTAACTGGTGGGACGGCAAAGCGATGCACGACCTGGCCAAGGAGATGTTCGGCGAGAATGAGGGCAGCCACGCGACGGCAAGCGAGGTCGCCGTGACGCAGTATGTACTGCCGGACGCGATCAAGCAGGCGGAGCTGGACCCGCCGCGGGCGCCGACGGGGCGGTTTCATGGGCCAGCAGACTACCGGCGGCGCTTCCCGGACGGGCGAATCGGGTCCAATCCCGGGCTGGCGACGCCGGAATACGGACGGCGGCTGTTTGATGTCTCCGTCGAGGAACTGGCGAAGACGTTTGCGGCGTTTGTCGGGGAGAATGAATAGCGGTTTGCGCCCGGGGCTTTGCCCCGCTTGGCGTCATTCCGCGGCGATCGCTTGGGTTGCTGGCTCCGCGCGGTAGTCGGCCGGATCGAACGTACGGGTCAGCTTCCAGTAGTCCAGCAGGGTCCAGGGCGATGTGACGGTCAACCGGTTGTGCTTGTTCTTGTACCAGCTCGTCACGCCCGGATGCGTCCAGACCATATTTTTGCAAACCTCATCGAGTCTCTCGTTATATGTGTCGTGCGCACTTGTGGTGACTTCCAAAGTGGCATGGCCGTTTTCGATCATGTCGCGCAGGGCTTGGGCGATGTAGCGCACCTGGCACTCCGTGTGGAAAATGATGCTGCCGCCATGGGCAAGATTGGTGTTGGGGCCATAGGTCAGAAACAGGTTCGGAAAGCCGGGCATGGTTATACCCAAAAAAGCACGCGGGTCGTCGTCGCCCCAGGCATCGCGGATGGTGCGGCCGCCACGGCCCACGATTTCCATCGGCCAAAGCATCCTGGACGCCTGGAATCCGGTGGCCATGACGACGACATCTGCCTTATGCGCAGAACCGTCCTTCATGACGATCGAATCTTCATCGATATGATCGATGGCGTCGGTCACCAACTCGACATTGGGGCGTTTTAGCATCCGGTACCAGTGGTTATCGCGCAACATCCGCTTGCCGTATGGCGGGTAAGGCGGAACGACCTTCGCCAGCAGTTCCTCGTCGCCGTCCAGTTCGTTGCGGATGTGCTCGATCATCGCCTCCCGCATCCTGTGGTTTGCTTCGTTCAGGGAGATATCCGGCCGGGGCCAGTTCGGATCCATTTTCAACGAAGCATGGAAGCCGTCGGAGCCGGCCCAGAACAACTGGAAGCGCATCCATTTGGCAAAGAATGGAATGTTGGCGATGGCCCAGCGGTTACCGGGGCTGACTTCCTTGTGGTAATTGGGGTTGTTGGCAGCCCAGTGGCGGGTGCGCTGAAAGATCAGCAGCTTCGCGACATCGGGCGCGATCGACGGGCCGGTTTGCATGGCGCTGGCGCCGGTGCCGACGATGGCGACACGCTTGCCTTTCAGATCGACCGACGAATCCCATCTGGCGGTGTGGAACAGCGGCCCCTGGAACCGGTCGATCCCCGGAATGGGCGGCATCTGGGGGCGGTTGAGCTGGCCAACCGCGCAGATCACGGCATTGGCTTCGATTGTTTCGGAGTCTTGATCGATGGTGCGGAGTGTCACCCCCCACCCCGATGTGGCTTCGTTGAAGGCCGCGCGGATGACTTCGGCACCGAAACGGATGTGCTGGCGCAAGCCGAATTTATCGGCGGTGGCACCGATATAGGCCAGGATTTCGTCCCGGCGGGAAAAATGGCGTGTCCACGTGTCGCTTTGGTTGAAGGAATACGAATAGAAATGGTTGGGCGTATCGACGGCACAGCCGGGATAGGTATTTTCCAGCCAGGTGCCGCCGACATCCTTGTTTTTTTCAAGAATAACGAAGGGGATGCCCATTTCCTTCAGCCGGATCGCGGAACACAGGCCGGAAAAGCCGGCGCCAATGATGACCACCTTAAATCCATCGGCCACCACGCCCGGACGGCGCCAATGGACCGCTCGGGAATCCTCCGACGCAAGCTGGGTTTCCTCGACCAGAAGCGGAATGTATTCGGCGGGGACGGTTTGGCCGACCCCCGCGCTCATCATGCGTTGCAAGGTGGCCCCGGGCAGGTCGATCGGGGGCTGGCGGCCGGTGGCGGCGTAGTCTTGCAGGCTTGCCACCAGGCGGTCGCGGACCTTTTGCTTCAGATCTTCCGGTACGGCTTCCATGAAGCTCCAGGCGCCATGGATGTGGGGGGCGACTTCGTCCAGAATGTCCATGTCGCCGCTGAGTTGGGCCAGCACCATCAGCATCGGCGCGATATCGGCATCGGCGAGTGCGGCGCGCAGGGCCGCTTCGTCTTGGACCGCGGCTTCGAACATCGGTCGTTCCCTTCTTCGATTTACGAACTGGATTTCATCATCGAACCCGGGGCTGGGCAAGCGGACCCGGAGATCATGCATTTTGCGCCCAGCCATGACGACAAGACCGCTTGACCCGACTTCGCCATCCGCACAGTGTCCGCCGCGACAGACCCTGTGGAGGAATCGTTATGACCAGTCACAATGGCGGTGGGGACAAGCGTCTGCGCTCGCGGCGCTGGTTCGACGAACCGGGCGATCCGGCGATGACGGCGCTGTACCTTGAACGGTACATGAATTACGGCATCACGCCGGACGAACTGCGCGGCGGCAAGCCCATCATCGGCATCGCGCAGACCGGGTCCGACCTGTCGCCCTGCAACCGGCATCATATCGAACTCGCCAGCCGCATCCGCGACGGCATCCGCGATGCGGGCGGTGTGCCGCTGGAATTCCCATGCCACCCGATCCAGGAAACCGGCAAGCGGCCGACAGCGGCGTTGGACCGTAACCTGGCATATCTTTCTTTAGTGGAAGTGCTGCACGGCTACCCGCTGGATGGCGTGGTACTGACGGCCGGCTGCGACAAGACCACCCCCGCGCTGCTGATGGGCGCAGCGACGGTGAACATCCCCGCCATCGTGCTGTCGGGCGGGCCGATGCTGGATGGGTGGTGGAAGGGCAGGCTTTCCGGCTCCGGCACCATCGTCTGGGAGGGCCGCAAGCAGTTCGCCGAAGGCAAGATCGGCTACGACGAATTCATGGACATGGTATCCTCGTCCGCGCCATCGGTTGGGCATTGCAACACCATGGGCACGGCGACGTCCATGAACTCACTGGCCGAGGCGCTGGGAATGTCGCTGCCCGGTTGCGCCGCGATTCCGGCGCCCTATCGGGAACGCGGATGGATGGCGTTCGAAACCGGCAAACGCATCGTTGGCATGGTGAAGGAAAACCTGCGCCCATCCGACATCATGACCAAACAAGCGTTCGAGAATGCGGTGGTCGCCGCGGCCGCCCTCGGCGCCTCCTCCAACTGTCCGATCCACATGATCGCCATCGCCCGGCATATGGGGGTGGAGCACGATCTGGAAGACTGGCAGCGCCTGGGGCCGGAGATTCCGCTGCTGGTCGATCTGCAACCGGCGGGTCGGTTCCTGGGCGAGAAGTTCCATCGCGCGGGCGGGGTGCCGGCGGTGATGAAGGAGTTGATGGCGGCGGGCAAGCTGCATGGAGGAGTTCTTACGGTGACCGGGCGCACGCTGGCCGAAGATCTGGCCGATGTGCCTGATGGTGACCGGGAGGTAATCCGAGCGTACGACAAGCCGCTGTTGCCGGCGGCAGGTTATGTGGTGATGTCGGGCAATTTGTTCGACAGCGCGGTGATGAAAATCAGCGTTATCGACAAAGATTTCCGCGAACGGTTCCTGTCCAATCCGGATCGGCCCAACGTGTTCGAAGGCAAGGCGATCGTGTTCGAGGGGCCCGAGGACTATCACCACCGCATCGAAGACCCCGATTTGGGTGTGGAGGATCAATCGGTACTGATCATCCGCAACTGCGGACCGGTGGGATATCCCGGCAGCGCGGAGGTGGTGAATATGCAGCCGCCGGCGTCGTTGCTGAAGCGCGGGATCAACACGCTGCCGACGATGGGCGATGGACGCCAATCTGGAACGTCGGGTTCGCCGTCGATCCTGAACGTGTCGCCCGAGGCGGCGGTTGGCGGTGGTCTGGCGCTGTTGAAAACAGGCGATCGGATCAGGATCGACCTGAATACCCGCAAAGTCGATGTGCTGTTGCCAGAGGGTGAACTGGAAGCGCGCAGGGCCGCATGGACCCCGCCGAAGCTGGTAACGATGACGCCCTGGGAGGAAATTTACCGTTCGATGGTCGGACAGTTGGGTTCGGGCGCTTGCCTGGAACCGGCGACACTGTTCCTGGACGTGATCGAAACCCGCGGGGAGTCGCGCAACAACCACTGAGACCGGGGCGAAGGTCTCGTCCGAAGCGGATAGCGGCGGCGTTCTGCCGGGGGATTATTGTCCCTCAGTCGCGGCGGCGTCGCCGGAAGCTGGTGGCGAGCCTTACCAGCGGCAGCAACAGCGCCGTGATGCTCATCGCGCTGCCGATGCCTTCGATTGCCTTACGGCGCACTTCCAGCGCTTCGATTTCCACGCGGCTTGGGGAGGACCGGCTGGCGAGAACCAGCAGGACAATTGCCACAAGGAGATCGGCGCCACCCAAGCTGGCAACGGACAGCAGATAGGACAGTTCGAGCGCCGTTCGCAGTTCATACCACGCGGCAAGGTGCGCGAACACCAGAGCGCCGGCCAGAAAGACCAGCGCCACGATTGCGAAAGCGGCCCGGGTCGCGATACGGGTAGCCAAGGCGCGCAGGCGAACTCCCTCGGCCTCCGCGGCTATCCGGGCAAGCCGAAAGGGGCGCATCGGTCAGCGCATCGCGCGGCCAATGACCCAACCGACGGCGGCGGCGATGGCTAGCGCTATCAGCGGCTGTTCCTTCACCCGACCGGACACCATTTTTGCCTGGTCCTTGAACACGTCGCCAGCGGTGTGGGCGGCGCTTTCCGCTCGACCCGCGAAGTCGGCAATTGCCGGAGAGGCCCGGTCCTTCATCAGTGTCTCCACCTGGTCGCGCAGCCTCGCGATCTGGGCCCGGGCGTCGTCCAGTTTGCCTTGCGCGTCGTTGGCGAAAGCCATTTGGTCTCTCCTTCCGAATCTAGTTCGAACCGGAACGAGATTTAGGCCGTCCGGTTGCCGTGGGACAGCCCCTGTGCCGCACGGTTGCGCGAGCGGGTCCATCGGGCCGGTCGGCGTTTCGGACTGACGGGCGACCCGCCGCTGGTTTTTGGCCATGGCCGGCGGCGGCCTTTTTACCGCGACGGCACGGCCAACGGCGGGATGGAGGTTTTTGCATCGGTTTCGCGGCTGGTTGACGCGGCTGTGGGCTTGTTCGGCAGGCATGGAGCCATGCCTGCCCTTGACAGGGGCCTTCGCACAGGGTTCGCATCCCCTGGTCTAATCTGGGATACCGCCAGTGGCGCACCTATCGATGCATACGCCCGTCGGGGACATCACGGTCTTCGAGCAAGACGGTGCTATCGTCTCCCTGGACTGGGGATGGGTTCCGGATCAGGAGCCCGCCCCGGTGCTGGAACGCGCGCGCGCGCAGTTGGAAGCCTATTTCGACGGGATCCTGACCGCTTTCGATCTGCCGCTCGCCCCGACGGGAACTCCGTACCGCCGGGCTGTGTGGCAGGTCCTGTGCGAAATTCCCTATGGCGAAACCCGTAGCTATGTCGATATCGCGCGGAAAGCCGGCGGAAGCCCAAGGTCGGTCGGCCAGGCCAATGGCCGCAATCCGATTCCGCTGATTATCCCCTGCCACAGGGTTGTTGCGGTCTCGCACATTGGCGGCTACTCCGGCGGCGACGGATTGCCGACCAAGCGCTGGCTGCTGGAGTTGGAACATCCGAACCGAACATTGCTGTGAACCACCTCGTCGCCCCACCACGTTTGACGGAGACACGACATGACAAAGGCCATCCGCATCCACGCCAATGGCGGTCCGGAGGTAATGCTGTGGGAAGACGTCCCAACACCGGAACCCGGCCCGAACGAGGCGCTGATCAAGCATGAGGCGGTCGGCCTGAACTTCATCGACGTGTATTTCCGCACCGGTCTGTACAAAGCACCAAACATGCCGCTGATCATCGGGCAGGAAGGCGCCGGCACGGTCGTCGCCGTGGGTGCGAACGTCACCTCGGTTGCCGCCGGGGATCGTGTTGCCTATGCCGGCCCGCTGGGCGGCTATGCGACCGAACGCGCGATACCGGCGGATCGGCTGGTAAGGCTGCCGGATTCGATCGACTTCCAGACTGGCGCGGCGATGATGCTGCAAGGCATGACCGCGCAGTACCTGCTGCGACGCACCTATACGGTGAAGGCCGGCGACACGATCGTGGTTCACGCCACAGCCGGCGGCGTCGGCCTGATCATGTGTCAGTGGGCGAAGCACATCGGCGCGACGGTGATCGGGGTCGTGTCCAGTGAGGAAAAGGCCGCGCTCGCGCGGGCGCATGGTGCCGCCCACACCGTGATCGGGCATGGGACGCTGGTACAGGAAGTGAAGCGCATCACCGGCGGCGCGATGGTTCCGGTGGTATATGACAGCGTGGGCAAGGACACGTTCAACGCCTCGCTCGACTCCCTCGCCCCACTGGGTCTGATGGCCAGCTACGGCAATGCGTCCGGCCCTGTGCCACCGTTCGACCTTGGTATCCTTGCCGCCAAGGGCAGCCTGTATCTGACCCGGCCGACACTGGCGACCTACACCTCCAAGCGCGCGGATCTGGAGCGTGTGGCCGCTGACCTTTTCGACGTCGTTGGCAGCGGCGCCGTCAAGATTCAGGTCAACCAGACCTTCCCGCTGAAGGACGCCGGCGCTGCCCATGTCGCGCTGGAAACCCGCCAGACCACGGGCAGCACCGTACTGATCCCATAGTTTGGACAGGCCGCGCGGTTGACGGAATGGTCAGCCGCGCCATTCTGTGATTTGTAGCATCGCACATTCCGGAGGACCCAGATGGGTGAAACAATCCAGTTGAAGTCGGCTGACGGCTTTGAATTCAGTGCTTATGTCGCCGGTCCGGCCAATGCCACCAAGGGGGTGGTCGTGGTGCAGGAAATCTTTGGTGTGAACCATCACATCAAGGACATGGCGGATCGCTTCGCGGCGCTTGGCTATGCCGTCGTCGCCCCGGCGCTGTTCGACCGGGCACAACGCGGCGTGGAACTGGGCTACACCCAGGAAGACGTGAGCGCCGGCCGTGAAATTCGTATGAAACTGAACGACGCCGACGTGATGAAGGATGTCGAGGCGGCGGCCAACCATCTGGCCGGCAAGAAGCTGGGCATCGTCGGATACTGCTTCGGCGGCACCGTGGCGTGGTGGGGCGCGACCCGCACCACGAAGTTCGCGGCCTCCTCCTGCTGGTACGGCGGCGGCATTCCTGGCACGAAGAACGAAAGCGCCAACTGCCCGGTGCAAATGCACTTTGGTGAGGAAGACGCCTCGATCCCGATGACGGATGTGGATGCGATTCGCGCCGCCCAACCCAAGGTGGAGGTGTACGTTTACAACGGCGCCCACCACGGCTTCGGCTGCGACGAGCGGGGCACCTACAGCAAGCCCGACTACGAGTTGGCGCAGGCCCGCACGGTGGAGTTTTTCGCCAAACATCTGGCCTAAGCGATCCGATGCGATCGCCAGGGTCATCGCGCCCGGCGGTCGCATCGCTTTATCTTCGACGAGGCGTCAGCCCATCCAACCCAGAAAGTGCCGGCTTCTGCCGCCAGCCTCCCGGCGCCGGACCTGCCCCACCGATCGCGGTCTGCTGCGCGATCATGCCGCGCCACCCGGTTTCCGGCTTCAACTCCAGATGCTCGACGCGCCACATATAGGCGTTGAGGCTGATACTCATTGCGATAAAATACCAATACATCGGCTGGAATGCGATGCCGACGAACGCGCCGGACGTCATGAAAACGGCCAGTCCGCTTTGCAGCGCATCGGACATCGCGGCAATCCATTCCAGTTCCGGGTAGGCCCTGGCCTTCTTGGCCAGCCGTCGAAGCCGCATGAACGCAATGCCGGTGATCGACAGGAACATCGCCAATCCCGGGTACCCCTGTTCCCCCAGCATCTCGAAATAGATGCTGTGGAACGCTCGTCCAAACTCGATTGTCGGACCGGCGCCGTCATGCCCCGGGACCTCTACGTGGTTGATGACGTTGGTCATGAAGCCGCCGCCAAGCGGATGGGTGGCGGTAAACTCCAGAGTCCATTTCCACACCAGGATACGCGTGTAGGCAGAGTTCTCCTGCTCAAAATTGCCGATGGTGGAGACGCGGGCGTTCCAGGCAGCGCCGGTTGTGTAAATGAGCATGACCGCGACGACAACGCCGACCAGCCCCATGGCGAATTTATGCTTCGTCCGGATCCACATATACGCGCCCAGGACAACCAGCCCCACAAGCGCGCTACGCTCATACGTGCCGATCGCGGTCACGACCGCAAGCGCGGCAACGCCCCAATAGGCCAGTGTCATCAACTTGTTGCGGGGAATGAGCAGACTGTGCCGCCCGAGATATATCGCCAGTGGCACCGCCATCAGACACACCGTGGAGAGCAGGCCACCCTCTGCCAGACCGCTGTTGCCCTGCGCTAAACCAAGGTTGGTACCGTAACCGCCCCCCGAAATCAGGGTCTTCAAGCCAAACGGGACGAAGTTCGCGGCGAGAGAGAACACATAGGTCTGTGCGAATGCCTCAATTTGGACGCGGGAGCGTATCACCAGGGGAATAAACGCCGAAAACGCCAGTGTCTTGACTGCCCAATCCCACTTGGTCCAGGCGGCATCGGGCGCCTGTGCCCAAATCATCGTCAGGTTGACCCAGATCACCAGACAGATTTGAAGCACCGTCTCGGTTGACAGCCGCGGAGGATCGCGGCGATCCATGGCCAAATAGCCGCCGAAGGCAATGATGCCCATGATCATGGCGTCGGGTATCTGGTTCAGAACGATATAGGCGACATCCTGGGGCCGGAACGTATCTACCCACACGTATCCCAGTGTTGCCACGAATGGGGCCGAGGTGCTCAATCCCAGGAACGACAAATAGACAAACAGCAGCCAGATACTGCGAAGCACGGTCCCGCTTCCCGATAGGTCTCAGGATTGCCGGCGCCAGGGGCTGTCTTGTTTCGCCACCACCGTCGCCTTGCGCTTGACCGCTTGAAACCAAGGCAGCGTCCGGTCCAGCCGCACCGCCCGCATGATGACAATCATCATCATGATCGAACTGAACATGATGCCGGCCAGATCGAGCATGCAAACCCCCGAATGACGGTGCGACAAGCCGCCACGTACTATACCGGTTCGGGTCATTCGGTGTCACGAACTCTTGTGCTCCCGGACAGTGTCGGAACTTGTGATTGGAACCGCCTGCCGATCCACGCGTCTCTTTTACGCACGGATCGGGAAAAGCACGGTGACAGGCTGGAAGGTGGCGATTTTGATGTTAGGGATGGGTGGCCCGGTCGCTGCCAAGGCAACTGAACCTATGGGGGCCGACAGCCCGGAGGCGAAGCAGGAGGCGGTTCGACTGGATAAATTGCCGTCTCTACCGCCTGCGCCGGCCGGGCACATCGATGATTCCGGGCGTAAGCAATCCGGTCGCGCATCTTATTATGCCAAGAGCTTCGCCAACCGAAAGATGGCTGACGGCCGCCGGATGAACCCAAACGCCGACATCGCGGCCAGCAAGACTTTGCCCCTGGGCAGCGTCGCCACGGTCACAAATCTGGACAACGGCAAAAGCGCTACGGTCAAGATCGAGGATCGCGGGCCCTATGTGAATGGACGAGTCGTCGATCTGGCGCCAAAGGTAGCGGACAAAATCGACATCAAGGAAAAGGGTGTCGCACCGGTGGTGGTGAAGCCAATCACGTTGCCGCAGCCGAATGGCGACGTAAAATTGGGCGCCGGGGCGGCTGACGCCAGCCCAACCGAGATCGAGAGAGCAGTCGCCGACACAAAAGCCATGACTGCGCCAAAATCCGCCGAAACCGCCAACAAATAGCGACTACAGAACCCGGCCGGCCACGGCGTCCAGTTTGGCGGCCAAGTCTGCACCGCGGCGATCGGCCGACGTGATGACGGCGTTAGCCAACGCACGATCGCAACCGCAAGGGCATAGTTCGCGGCTTTGACCAACCACGGGAAGGATTGCCTTTACCAAGTCGCGTGCTTTGTCGGCGTTGCTCAACAGGACGCGCACCACCGCTTCGACGGTAACGTGGTCGTGGTCTGGATGCCAGCAGTCGAAATCGGTCACCATCGCGACAGTGGCGTAGCAAAGTTCGGCTTCCCGAGCCAGTTTGGCCTCTGGCATGTTGGTCATGCCGATGACGCTGCACCCCCAGGACCGGTAAAGCTCGCTCTCGGCCTTGGTGGAGAACTGCGGGCCTTCCATGACCAGATATGTCCCGCCACGGGTCACCGGCAGCGACAGGCCGGAAGCGGCAGCATACAACGCATCGCCGAGCCGGGTGCAGACCGGATGCGCCATCGAGACATGCGCGACGATACCGTCGCCGAAGAAGCTTTTCTCGCGGGCAAAGCTGCGGTCGATGAACTGATCCACGACCACGAAATGGCCGGGGGGTAAATCGGCCTTCAGGCTGCCAACGGCGGACAGCGACAGCACGTCTGTTACACCCGAGCGCTTCAGGGCGTCGATATTCGCCCTGTAGTTAAGATGGGTCGGTGACGTTGGATGCCCGCGCCCATGCCTGGGCAGGAATACGCACTCAACGCCGCCGAGGCGCCCGAACAGCAGTTCGTCGGACGGATCGCCCCAAGGGGTTTCGACCCGCCGCCAAACCTTATCCTCCAACCCATCTATATCGTACAGGCCAGAGCCACCGATAATGCCGATAACGGGTTGGGTCATGGGATCAATGCACGTCCGACCAGATTTTGCGCTTCACGGCATAGGTGATGCCGGTCATGAACACCAAAAACAGAATGACGCGAACGCCGATCTGCTTGCGCTCTACCAGTTCGGGGTTGGCGGCCCAGGACAGGAATGTCACGACGTCATGGGCTTCCTGATCCAGGCTGTTGCTGGTGCCGTCGGTATATTCGACGGTACCATCCTGAAGCGGCTGCGGCATGCCGATTTGATGGCCGGGATACATCTTGTTGTAGTACATCCCGTCCTGCATTTTGAAGCTGGATGGCGCTGGGACGAACCCTGTCAGGATACCGTAGATGTAGTTTGGACCGCCTTCGCGAGCATTCACAATCAGCGACAGATCGGGCGGTAGCGCCCCACCGTTGGCTGCGCGCGCCGCCTGGTCGTTGGGGAATGGCGACTTGAACTGGCTTGCCGCCGTGGCGGGACCATCCTTCGGTGCGCCTTGATCGTCAACGCCCTGCGGGACCGTAACACCCGCGGCAATCGCCTTGATCTGCTCCGGCTCCAACCCGATGCCCGAAAGGTCGCGGTAGTGCATCAGCTTCATCGAATGGCAGTTCGAGCAGACGTTCGAATAGACCAGGAATCCGCGTTGAGCAGCGGCGAGGTCGTAGGTTCCGAATATCTTGTCGAAGCTCCAGTTCAGGTTGGGCATCGCGGACTCTTCTTCCGCGACAACCGGCGCGGCGAGCAGGCCGGCGGCGAATACGCCGGCCAGGATTGTACGCAGCTTGCCCATCACGCTTTCTCCATCGGCTTGGCGGCTGCACCCGCGGGCATCGGTCCGCCGCCACGGCCACCCAGCACCGGCTTGCTGATGCTTTCCGGCAGCGGCAACGGCCGCTCCAGCTTGCCGAGGATCGGCATGATCACCAGGAAATGTAGGAAATAATATAACGTGCAGACCCGGCTGAGGATGACCCAGATGCCTTCCGGCTTGTGGGCCCCGCACACGCCCAAAACTATGACCGCGACCACCCACAGCAGGATGAACCACTTGTAGATCGGCCGGAACCGGGCGCTGCGGACGCGGGACGTATCCAGCCACGGCAGCACGAACATGACGAGCAGCGAGCCGAACATCATGCACACGCCCAGCAGCTTGTTCGGCACCGAACGCAGGATCGCGTAGAACGGCAGGAAGTACCATTCCGGGACGATGTCGGCAGGTGTCACCAGCGGATTGGCGGGTATGAAGTTGTTCGGGTCGCCCAGGTAGTTCGGGGCGAAGAACACCAACGCTGCGAACACGATCATATAGACGCAGATCCCGACGCTGTCCTTCACCGTGTAGTACGGATGGAACGGCAACGTGTCTTGCGGTGTTTTGACGTCGATGCCCAGCGGGTTGTTGGACCCGGTGATATGCAATGCGGCGACGTGCAGGAAGATCACCCCGACCAATACGAAGGGCAGGAGGTAATGCAGCGCGAAGAACCGGTTCAGTGTGGGGTTATCGACGCTGAAGCCGCCCCATAGCAGGGTCACGATTTTCGGCCCGACAACCGGGAAGGCGGAGAACAGGTTGGTGATTACCGTCGCGCCCCAGTAGGACATCTGGCCCCACGGCAGCACATAACCCATGAACGCGGTCGCCATCATCAGGATCAGGATGACCACGCCCAACATCCACAGCAGTTCGCGCGGCGTTTTATAGGACCCGTAATAGAGGCCGCGAAAAATGTGGATGTAGGTGACGATGAAGAACATCGACGCGCCGTTCTGGTGAACGTAGCGGATCAACCATCCATAGTTCACATCGCGCATGATGTGCTGGACGGAGTCGAACGCCAGTTGGGTGTTCGGCTGATAGTTCATCGCCAGGAAAATCCCGGTGACGATCATGATCATCAGGTTGACCATCGCCAACGCACCGAAATTCCAGAAGTAGTTGAAATTCTTCGGCGTCGGGAAAACCCCGTATTCCTTCTGCATCATCGTGAAGATGGGCAGACGGGTGTCGATCCAGTTTATCACCGGATTGGCGAATTCGCTCTTGTTCAGGCCGGCCATGATTGATTCCCTGTAGGGGGTAGGAGGGCTGATCAGCCGACCTTGATCTTGGTGTCGGATTCAAATGCGTATGGTGGCAGCGCCAGATTCAGCGGCGCGGGCCCATGGCGCACGCGCCCGGACGTATCGTACTGGCTGCCATGGCACGGGCAGAACCAGCCGCCGTAATCGCCGCGCGGATCGGACGGTTTGTTGCCCAACGGGACGCAGCCCAGGTGGGTACAGATACCGACCAGAATGATCCACTGGTCGTGGCCGGCCTTCACCCGCTCGCTGTCCAGACCGTTCGTCGGGTCGATCAACTGGCTCAGCTTAACGTCCTGCGCTTCCTTGATCTCGGCGGCGGTACGATGACGGACGAAAATTGGCTTGCCCTGCCAGACGATGGTGATGCCCTGCCCCTCGACAACCGGGGCAAGATCGACATCGACGGACGACAACGCCAACACGTCCTTGGACGGGTTCATGGAGTCGATAAGGGGCCATGCGATGGCCCCGGCCCCGATCGCGGCGCCTGCGCCTGCGATGAGTTGCAGCAAATCGCGCTTTGTCACCCCGTCTGGGGCAGCGTGATGGGCGGCGGCGGACGAATCAGCCATACTTTCCCTCGAATTACCGGTTCAGCCAGGCCGCGGGCGCGTCTGACCGCGAGCCAACCCTTCGACCGGCCCGGAACACCACCTTGTTACCCGACGGGTTGCCCCGACAGCGGCGTTTGGCGCAGTCTAGAGACTGGCCCTGCCCTCTGCAACAAGCTGGCAGCAGGGGGTTATCCCGACTGTCGCGCAGGAACAAGCCCCCGATGACTGAAAATTCGCCCACCGTGCCCCACGAGACACTGAAAGCGCCCGCGAGAGCATGGTTCGAGTCGCTGCGCGACCGCATCTGTGCGGCCTTCGAGGCAATCGAGGACGACTGCGTTGGCCCCTTGCAGGATAGGCCTGCCGGACGTTTCCAACGTACAGCCTGGAATCGTCCCACCGAGGATGGTCTGGCCGGCGGCGGCGGGGTCACCAGCACGATGAAAGGACGGGTGTTCGAAAAAGTCGGCGTCAACGTCTCGACCGTCTGGGGCGAATTCAGCCCGGATTTCAGGGGACAGATCCCCGGAGCGGCGGCGGACCCGCGGTTTTGGGCGAGCGGCATCAGCCTGGTGGCACACATGCAAAGCCCGCTGGTGCCCGCCGCCCATTTCAATACCAGGATGCTGGTCACCACCAAGGGCTGGTTCGGCGGCGGCGGCGACCTGACCCCGATGCGGCTGGATACCGATCCGGCCAAGGACGACGCAGCGGACTTCCATGCGGCGTTTCAAGCCGCCTGCGACCGGCATGGATCGGACTACTACGAACGCTTCAAGGCTTGGTGCGACCGCTATTTCTTCCTGCCGCACAGGAATGAGCCGCGCGGCGCTGGCGGCATCTTCTACGATCATCACTTCACCGGCGACGCCGATGCCGATTTCAGCTTCACCCGCGACGTTGGGGAGGCGTTCCTGGATGTCTATCCGCGCATCGTCCGCCGGCGTATGGACCGGGAATGGACCGCCGAGGAACGCGAGCATCAGTTGATCCGTCGCGGACGCTATGTGGAATTCAACCTGATCCACGACCGCGGTACACTGTTCGGTCTGAAAACCGGCGGCAATGTGGACGCGATTCTGATGAGCCTGCCGCCCGAGGTCCGCTGGCCGTAGACGGGGTTCTTCGAGGCGGTATCGGGGCCATTCCGGGACAGGTTCGCGGCGTGTTCTCGGCGCTGACCACTCTTGAGCCTCGGCTATCGGACTATGCACGCCTCTGTAGGTTGGCACAGATCGGACGGTACCAGATGAATACGACACCGGGCGTTGCGCTGGCCGGCGACAGAATGGGGACCGCTTGCGGGTTGGAGCCAAACAGCCCGCGGGAACTTCCGGATGTCGTTGAAACCCGGGACTTTGTTCAACCTCCCCGGTTGCCTCGCGCTTCGGGCTAAGTTTGCTATTCAATGCCCCGAAGGCGGGGTAGAACCCCCACAAACAGCGAAGCGACGGATCATGGCCAGCTATCAGTATGTCTATGTGTTGAAGGATTTGACGAAGGCCTTTCCGGGTGGCCGAGAGGTCTTCAAAGGCATCACCTTGTCCTTTCTTCCAGGCGTGAAGATCGGTGTGCTGGGCGTCAACGGTGCCGGCAAATCCACATTGATGAAAATCATGGCGGGACTTGAAACCGAATACGGTGGTGAAGCTTGGGCGGCACCCGGTGCGACCGTGGGATATTTGGCTCAGGAACCGCCCCTCGATCCGACCAAGACGGTTGGAGAGAATGTCGAGGAGGCGTTTAAGGACCTGAAAGTCGCGCTGACTCGCTTCAACGAGATTTCGGCCAGGTTCGCGGAACCGATGGACGATGAGGAAATGAATGCGCTGCTAACCGAGCAGGGCGACCTACAGGAGAAGATCGACGCCCAGGATGGCTGGGAACTGGATCGCAAGGTCGAGATTGCTCTCGATGCCTTGCGTTGCCCGCCCGCCGAAGCGTCGGTTGCAAAGTTATCGGGCGGGGAGCGCCGTCGCGTTGCGCTTTGCCGGCTGTTGCTGGAAAAGCCTGATCTTCTGTTGCTCGACGAGCCAACAAACCACCTGGACGCGGAAAGCGTCGCATGGCTGGAACACACGCTGCGCGATTATGCCGGTACCGTTATGGTCGTCACCCATGACCGTTACTTTCTCGATAATGTCACCGGCTGGATGCTAGAGTTGGAGCGTGGCCGCGGTTACCCGTTCGAGGGTAACTATTCATCGTGGTTGCAACAGAAGCGGAAGCGCTTGCAGCAGGAAGAAAAGGAAGAAAGCGCGCGACAGCGGGCACTCGCGGCGGAATCCGAATGGATCGCCGCTTCGCCTCGTGCCAGACAGACCAAAAGCCGCGCCCGTATCGCGAAATACGAAGAGATGCTGCAGAAGTCTCAGGAACTGGCCACGGGCATCGCGGAAATTGTGATCCCGCCCGGGCCGCGCCTGGGAAATATCGTGATCGAGGCCGAGAATCTGCGAAAGGGCTATGGCAACAACATCCTGATCGACGGGCTGAATTTCAAGCTTCCTCCCGGTGGCATCGTCGGCGTGATCGGGCCAAACGGTGCGGGCAAGACCACACTGTTCCGGATGATCACGGGACAGGAACAGCCCGATGAAGGCAGCATGCGAATCGGCGATACGGTGAAACTTGGCTACGTCGATCAGTCTCGTGACAGCCTGGATCCGGAAAAGACCGTGTGGCAGGAGGTGTCTGGCGGCGAGGAGGTCATTTATCTGGGTAAACGTGCGGTACAGTCGCGCGCCTATGTCGCGGCGTTCAATTTCAAAGGGTCCGATCAGCAGAAGAAGGTCGGCATCTTGTCGGGTGGCGAGCGGAATCGTGTTCATCTCGCCAAGATGCTGAAAGTCGAGCACAACGTGCTTCTGCTGGATGAGCCGACAAACGATCTGGATGTCGATACGTTGCGGGCATTGGAAGAAGCGCTGGCGGAATTTGCCGGATGCGCGGTCATTATCAGCCATGATCGTTGGTTTTTGGATCGGCTGGCGACCCACATCCTGGCGTTCGAGGGCGATAGCCACGTCGAATGGTTCGAAGGGAACTTCCAGGCCTATGAAGAGGATAAGCGCCGGCGCCTGGGCGCGGATGCCACGGAACCGCATCGAATCAAGTACCGTCCGCTGGCTCGATAATCGACCGGCTCCGCTAACCCGGGGACGTAGCGTCCGATCGCCGTCCCCGCGCGTTCCTACTCCAGATGGCAGGCAGACAAGTGTCCGTCGTCGACCGGCTTAAGCATGGGCTCTTC
>JAJZEV010000143.1:14950-18406 GCA_021805665.1 Pseudomonadota bacterium | reverse complement strand
GCCTGACCATCGCCGGCCTGGATTCGGGTTACGGCACGATTCGCATTCTGCATAATGTGACCATGGCGGTGCGCGAGGGCGAGACGGTTGCGCTGCTGGGCACCAACGGCAACGGTAAATCCACCCTGATGAAGACGATCATGGGCATGGTGCGTCCCACCGCCGGCCTGATCGTTGCCACCATCGACGGCGTGGCCCACGATCTGATAGGCAAATCCACCGAGGCCATCGTCGATCTGGGCATCGCGCTGGTACCCGAGGGCCGTCGCCTGTTCCCCCGCCTGACGGTGACTGAGAACCTCTACCTGGGTGCTTTCCGCGACACGGCGCGGGCCAAGCTGAAAGACAACCTGGCGTTCTGCTTTGAGGCGTTTCCCCGGCTGGCGGAGCGGCGCAAACAGTTGGCTGGCTCCATGAGCGGTGGCGAGCAGCAGATGCTGGCCCTGGCGCGGGCACTGATGTCCGATCCGCGCATGCTGCTGATCGACGAACCGTCGGTCGGGTTGGCCCCGCTGCTGGTTGCCCGCACCATCGACAAGATCAAGGAGCTGAAAGACGGGTTTCAACTCTCCGTGCTGATGGCGGAGCAGAACTTCACCCAGGCGATCCGGATCGCCGATCGGGGCTATGTGCTGGTCCATGGGCATGTGGAGTTCGAAGGCGACTCTCCGGAGTCTCTGAACAACAATAAATTAATTCGCGAATTCTACATGGGCGCTTGAGCTGGCTGCCCGCGGCGGGGTGCGAACGACAGTGTCCGGCCCCCCGAATTCCGGCGATATTCTTCGCGTAGCCCCGGGGGTGGCCTTCAGAAGCTCAGGCAGTAGTTCCCCGGGGCACTCGACAGGGGTGACTAAGCCGGTCGAGTGCGGCGCATGCTGGTGTCCCGCGTTTGGTCCGAAACGGCTATGGCGCTTGGTGAAATTTCGTGCCATTAAATGAAATTACACAATTTAATTGAAGGAAACGATGACTCTGCTACCGAGCCCGCAACAACTGCGCTATCTGGTTGCTTTGGCGGAAAGCCGCCACTTTGGTCGCGCGGCGCAGATTTGCTCGGTTACGCAGTCCACATTGTCGGCTGGTCTGCTGGCGCTGGAGCGGCAGTTGGATTGCCATATTCTGGACCGGGCGGCTGGACGGCATGTGGTATTCACGCCGCTGGGGCTGGAACTGGTTGATCGTGCCCGGACCGCGCTGAGCACCCTGGAAGCGGTGACTGAAGCGGCGACCGCGGCGCGTGAGCCGATGGCCGGGCCGCTGAGGCTGGGTGTTATCCCGACGATCGGGCCGTTCTTGCTGCCGACGCTGATGCCGGCGCTGCGGGCGGCGTTTCCCCGGCTGCGGTTGTATTTGCGCGAGGATACGACCGCCAGCCTGGTGGACCGGCTGACCGCCAACAGGCTGGATTTGCTGCTGCTGGCGACGCCGTGCGACTGCGGCGGGGCGGAAACGGTGCCGGTCGCCCGGGACGGCTTCATGGTCGCATTGCCGCCGGATCACCGGTTGGCGGGCGAGGAGCAGGTCGCGGTCTCTGCTTTGGTGCGGGAACGTCTGCTGCTGTTGGAAGATGGCCATTGCCTGCGCGACCAGGCGCTGGCGGTGTGCGGGTTGCTGGCGGGCGAGAGAGGCGATCAGGACGGCTTCGCGGCGACAAGCCTGCATACGCTGGTGCAAATGGTGGCGAGCGGGCTGGGCGTTACGCTGCTGCCGAAGCTGGCGGTGGCGGCGGGGATCACGGCGGGGACCGGAATTGTACTGCGTCCGCTCGCCGGGGCCGGTGCGTGGCGCACGCTGGGACTGGCATGGCGTCCCAATGCACCCCGGGCGGCGGATTACCGCGCTTTGGGAACGCATTTGGTGGAGACATGCCGCGAGACGCTGGAGGGATAGCCGGCCCATCACGCAGGAACGATTTGCGTATTCGCTGCCGGTTCGGGTCATGTCTGCCGGTGAGAACAGGAGGTCCCGGCATGAGGCTGTTGGCTGCTTTGGCGGTCGGCATGGGTGCGGCGATCGCGCTGCCGGCTTGCGCCCAACCGAAAATGGCCCCGTCGCGGGAGTATTCGAATGCGCCCCCGGCGGGATTGGACAAGAATTTCGGGCTGCCCAGCTTTGGTATGCCGGGGGAGGGGATGCCTCAGCAACGGACCCAGGCTCCGAAAGCGGAACCCAAGACCGATCCGGACCTTTTCGCGCCGCGCGCGGATACGGCAGCCGAAACCCCCGGAGTGCCGGACTTTTTCAGCGCGACGACTGATCTGACGGTGCCGAAAGCGGGCCTGCCCGGCCCGGGTAAAGCCAGCCCGGAAACGCCGTCATTCACAACGGGACAGGGCTATTCCACCGACGAGCGGCCGGTGGTTCCGTTGGAAACGGACGATACCCCGAAGGATCGGCCCGACGATCCATGAGGATGGAGCGGATGGAGGGAATCGAACCCTCGTATGCAGCTTGGGAAGCTGCCGTTCTACCATTGAACTACACCCGCGCTCCGCGAACCTATTAGGAGATTTGCAGCGCGGATGCAATTCGCCGCGGACGTTCAGGTGAAATTAGTCTTGTTCAGGCTGGTCACGTCGGCAAAGGTGATTTTGGTCCGATCCGAGAGAGTGATCGTGACTCCGCCAGAGGTGGCGGTCTGGGAGGCCAGGGCGTCGGTCACGGCATGTTTGCCATATCCGGACAGGTCGATCTTGTCGCCTGGCATGAAATTCAGAATCAGGTCCTTTCCGCCCGCCGAACCGTCGATAAAGGCGAAGGTGTCCTTGCCGAACCCGCCGTGCATGGTCGCATTGCCCATTCCGGCGGTCAGGGTATCCTGGCCGCTGCCGGCGATGAGTTGATCCTGGCCGAGGCCGCCTTGCAGCGAAACATGTCCAAAACTGAGTGCCGCCGACAGCGTCTCGTTACCCGCCCCGGCGATAAGGGTTTGGGCTCGGCTGCCTTCGGCATAAAGCTGGTCGCCGTTGCCGCCGCCGAACAGGGTTGCCGCGCCCGCACCGGCTAACAGCAGGTTGTTGCCGGCTGTCCCGCCATGCACGACCAGATGGCCGCTGCCGCCAAAAACCGTGTCGCTGCCGGTTCCGCCCAGGATCGTAGCGGCGCCCGCGCCCCCGACGAAGGTCAAATTAGCCGATTCCGCGTTAAGGAGGGTGGATTTGGCGGCAGTTGCATCGACGGTGTCATGCCCGTTGGTTGCCACGATTATATCCTGGCCGGACAGTGTCAGCATGTCGTTGCCGCTGCCCAGCAGGACGGTGTTATGGCCGGCCCCCGGCCGAATGGAGTCGTTTCCAGAACCAAGCGCCAGGATGGAATCGTTGCGTCCGCCGGTGCCGATCAGCCATGATCCCTTGTCGTTGGGCATGATGATGATTTCGTTTTTTCCTCCACCGGCTGCCACCGTGCCCGATCCGCCGGTCGCGACAAATGTCAGTCCGCCGTTGCCGGACA
>JAJZEV010000143.1:0-14436 GCA_021805665.1 Pseudomonadota bacterium | reverse complement strand
TGAAATATCCGATATTCTGTTCGGAATCGTAGAATGATTTATCTGACTTATACCGAAATGATTGGTTTGAAATGAGCCCGGCGGCTTGGGTTGATGCGGCGCTGACGTGGACGACAGCATGCTTCCCGCATAAAATCGCGGTAACAGGGGGGCACATGGCAAGGGATAAAATTCACGCCGGTTGCGGTGACGGATTTTCCGGCGGCAGAATTCCGCCAGGCGTGGGTATCGTCGAAAGCGCGGAACCGGATTACGTCGTCATGCGATATTCCGCGGATCGTACGCTCGCGGGGGGGCAACACTGGATCGAACCGGGCATCCCTTCGGGGGCTGGAGGTCCCGCGGCCGCATGGACCCAATATGAGGGCCGCGATTATGCCTGCGCGGCGGGGTTACTCGCGCTCTCCCGTTCGACGCGCGTGACAGGAGTTTGACTACCCCTGATCCTGACGATGACCGTATCCGGACACAACGAGGGCTGACCGCCCCATAGGAGACGCCATGAACGATGCCGCCGCACCTGTCCAATTCCTGTCCGGGGTGAAGATCGTCGATCTGAGTCAGTTCGAAGCCGGTCCGTCCTGTACCGAGGCGCTGGCCTGGCTGGGAGCCGATGTGGTGAAGATCGAGAACCCGAAAATGGGCGACCCGGGAAGGCGGCTGCGGCCCGGCCAGCCGGACCACGACCCCTATTACTTCCATGTCTTCAACGCCAACAAACGCTCCATGACCGTCAACCTGAAGTCGCCCAAGGGGCTCGCGCTGGTGAAGGATATGTTGCGTCAGGCGGATGTGTGCATCGAGAATTTCGCCCCCGGGGCGATCGAGCGGCTGGGGCTTGGCTACGACGTGGTCCGGGAACTGAATCCCGGTATTATCTATGCCCAGATCAAAGGCTTTGGCGAGGGCAGCCCATACGAGAAGAATCTTGCCTTCGATATGATCGCGCAGGCGTGCGGCGGCACATTCAGCGTCACCGGGGATGCCGACGGTCCGCCAACGCGGCCGGGGATTTCTCTGGGCGATACCGGTACCGGCATGACGATGGGGATCACCATTCTGGCGGCGCTGTACAAACGGCGGGAAACCGGAAAGGGCCACCGGCTTCAGGTGGCGATGCAGGATGCGATCATGCACTATATGCGGATCAACTTCGCCACCCAGGGCCTGACCGGCAAAGCGGCGCAACGCGGCGGCAGTAAGGTCGTCGGGATCAGCAATGCGCCGATGGGTCTGTATCCTTGTGCCCCCGGCGGTCCAAATGATTACGTTTACATCATGACAAGCCGAGCGAACCCGGAGCATTGGGAGCGGCTGTTGAAGGTGGTGGGGCGGGAGGATCTGGTTGGCGATGGGCGGTATTCGACTCCGATGGACCGTGTGCAGCGCGAGGCGGAGGTGGACGCGATCATCGCCGCCTGGACGCGGACCCAAAGCAAGCACGCAGCCATGCGTTCGGTGGGCGAGGCCGGGATTCCGGCGGGGGCGGTGCTGGACACGATGGAACTTCAGAACGACGCCAGTTTCGAGCAGCGAGGGATCATGCAGGTGATGAAACATCCGGTACATCGCGACTTCAAAATGCCCGGATGGCCCGTGCGCGTTGATGGGAAGCCACCGCTGCTGACGCCCTCGCCAATGCTGGGGGAGCACACCGAGGCGGTTCTTGGCGAATGGCTGGGGTTGAATGGCCTGGCGGTTGAGGCCCTGCGCACGGAGGGGGCGGTCTGAATCCTGAAGGGCTGGCGGTGGCACCGCCGGCCCCTCTCTCAGTCGGAGGCGGGGTGATGAGTCTGTCGGTCCATGCGTTCACCTGCGGTTACCTGGAAGGCGAGTTCGACCGCGTCATGGAGGGCGGAACAGGGCGGATCACGATGCCGGTTCCCGCTTTCCTGATCGAGCATCCCAAAGGGCGGGCGCTGTTCGATACGGGCCTGCATCCTCACTGCCAGGTTGATCCTGCCGGCCGGATCGGTGAAAAAATGGCCGGTCTCTACAACATCGGATTCGATCCGGGTGAGGAGATCAATGCTCGGCTGGAAGCAATCGGGCGTGACCCCGCACGCATCGATTTTATCATCAACTCGCATTTCCACTTCGACCATGCCGGCGGTAACGCCCTTATTCCGAATGCGACGATGATCGTGCAGCGCCGCGAGTGGGAAGCCCGCCTGAACGTCGATTTTGCCACGGCGCACGGATTCAATCCCGCCGATTTCGACGTCGGTCACCGGCGTCGTCTGGCAGATGGCGAATACGACGTGTTCGGCGATGGATCCGTGGTCTGCCTTCCCACCCCCGGGCATACGCCCGGACATCAATCGCTGCGTCTCCGGCTGGCCGGCGGTGAAACGGTGCTGGCAGCCGATGCCTGCTATTTCTGCCAAACCCTGCGTGAGCGGCGTCTGCCCCGTTATGTCTTCGATCGTGATGCGATGGTGGAGTCGCTCGATCGGTTGCAAGCACTGGAAGCGAGCGGATCGCGAATCATTTTCGGTCACGACCCCGATTTCTGGAAAACGGTCCCGCAGGCACCGGCGGAGATCCGTTGACCCTGCCCCCGCCGGCGTTGGCGTGCGGGGGGGGCTTTTTGGCATACACGCCATCAATCGGTTGCAAATCAACGCAGGATTGAAAGGCAAAGTAACGGTGGTTCGGTCGCACGAAGCAACCGGCGCCGGCTCGCTCTTTCTCAAACACTCGCCAAGCCCATAAGCTGAGTCTCGGGCCTCAAGACCGCCCTCCCGCCCGGGAAACCCAACGAATCGTCCAAGGAAACTCCACCCATGCCTCCCACCAAATCAGCCTTGATCACCGGTTCGCTCGGTGGAATTGGGTTCGCCACGGCCAAGGCGCTGGCGGAACTCGGCTGCGACATTACCCTGAACGGCTTCGCCCCGCGGGAGACCATCGACTCGCGGCTGAACGAACTGCGCGGCATGGGTGTGCGTGCCCGCTATCATCCCGCCGACCTGCGCGAACCCGCGCAGATCGCCGATATGGTCGCGTCCACGCAGCAGGAACACGGTGGCCTGGACATCCTGGTGAACAACGCGGTGGTCCGCTACTTTGGCGCCATCGAGGCTTTCGCGCCGGAACATTGGAACGAGGCTCTGGCCGTCAATCTGTCCGCGCCGTTCCACACCATCCGCTTGGCACTGCCGGGGATGAAGGCGAAGAACTGGGGCCGCATCGTCAACATGGCCTCGATCTATGGGCGGTTCGCGACCGTCAACCGGATCGACTACATCACCACCAAAACCGCGTTGATCGGGCTGACCCGCGGCGTGGCGCTGGAGGTCGCCCGAACTGGCATCACCTGCAACGCCATCTGTCCCGGCACCGTGCTGACCCCTGCGATCGAGTGGCGGCTGCGGCAGGAAATGCAGCGCGACGGCACCAGCTTCGCCCGGGCCGAGGAGAACTTCCTCGCTGTCCGCCAACCGTCCCGCACATTCGTGAAGGATGAGAACGTGGCTGGCCTGATCGCGTTTCTATGCGGCCCGCACGGCGAGGACATCAATGGCACCGATCTGCCGATCGACGGGGCGTGGACGGCGGGCCGTTAACCGCCTGATCGCCCGTCCTGGACTAACCCGAGTTCCTTCGTCCAGCAGTCAGGCAGTCCTGCTACGCCGCCGCATGCCGCAACGGCTGGACGACGAACAGCATGCCGACGATCGGCAGCGCGACCAGGCCAGCCTAATCAACGCACGCAACAGGGGCCGCCCGTGGGCTTTTCGTCAGGAATCGCGTCCTTCCTCCACGGCATGGCACGCGACCTGAACGTCCCCCGCCACGATGGGGGCTGGTTTTTCGATCCGACAACGGTCGTTTGCCAGCCTGCAACGCGGATGGAAGGTGCATCCGGGCGGTGGAGCGATCGGGCTGGGGATTTCGCCGCCGACGGGGGTGCGTGACCGGCCGATCTGTTCAAGGTCCGGGATCGCGTCCAGCAGCAGGCGCGTATAGGGGTGCCCGGGTGTGCGGAAAATCGTCTCGGCCGGGCCTTGTTCGACGATACGGCCCAGATACATCACCCCCAGCCGGTCGGCCATGTGGCGGACCACCGCCAGATTGTGGCTGATGAACAGATAGGTCAGGCCCAGACGCTGCTGCAGATCGCGCATCAGGTTCAGGATTTGCGCCTGAACCGATACATCCAGCGCGCTGGTCGGTTCGTCGCAGACCAGGAAGTCTGGCTCGCTGGCCAGGGCGCGGGCGATCGAAATCCTCTGGCGCTGGCCTCCGGAAAATTCGTGCGGGTATTTCTCGCCGTCGCGCAGTGTCAGGCCAACCTGCGCGAGCAGCGACCCAACCCTGGCCTGAACCTCGTTCGGACGGGTCGCCAGACGGAAGGCACGAATGGGTTCAGCAACGATATCCGACACGCGCCAACGCGGGTTCAACGACGCATACGGGTCTTGGAAGATCATGTTCATCCGCCGCCGCAGCGCTGGTTGTGCGCGCGCGGACGACAGCGGCTGATCCTCGAACAGAATGTCGCCGTCGCCGGGTTCGTACAAACCCACGGCCAGGCGGGCGATGGTGGATTTGCCGCAGCCGGACTCGCCCACCAGCGCGAAGGTGGTCCCGGTCGGGATGGCGAACGACACATCGTCAACCGCACGCAGAAATCGCTTCGGCTCGCCGTTGAACAGCCTTTGCAGCAGCGGGCGGGAAATGTCGAAGCGGTGGGACACCGCGACCGCCTCCATTATGTGCCGGTGGGGCTGGCTCATGCGTGCAACCAGCAGGCTGCCCGCGTGGTGCCCGCCGCCATCAGGTCCGGCTGCTGTTCGGTGCATCGGGTGAAGGCGCGCGGGCAGCGCGGATGAAACCGGCAGCCGTCCGGCATCGCGTCAAGGCGCGGCATGGCGCCGTCGATCTGGCGCAGGCGGTCCACGCGATGCTCCATCGACGGGATGCTGGCCATCAGCCCGTCGGTATAGGGATGGGCGGGGTTGCGGATGATTTCGGTGACCGAACCGATTTCGGCGATGCGGCCGGCATACATCACCGCCACGCGGTCGGCCGTCTCCGCGATCACGCCCATATCGTGGGTGACCAGCATGACCGAGGTGCCGCGATCGCGGGTCAGGTCCTTCAGCAGGGCGACGATCTGGGCCTGCACCGATACGTCCAGCGCGGTTGTCGGCTCATCTGCGATCACCAGGTCCGGTTCGGCACACAGCGCCAGGGCGATCACCACCCGCTGGCGCTGGCCGCCGGAAAACTCATGCGGGTAGGCACCGAAGCGCTGCCCGGCGGCGGGGATTCCCACCCGTTCCAGCCATCCCACGGCCTTCCGCCTCGCCTCCGAATCTGACATTCGGGCATGGGTCTGCATGGTTTCGACAAGCTGCCGGCCGATCGTGTAGAGCGGATTCAGCGTCGTCAGCGGGTCCTGGAAGATGGTGCCGATGCGCCGGCCACGGATATGGCGCATCGGTTCGGGCGCCAGGTTGTCGATACGGCCGCCATCCAGGCGAATTTCGCCGGATGCGATGCGCCCCGGATTATCCAGCAGTCCGACAATGGCCGCCCCGGTCAACGATTTCCCCGCACCTGACTCGCCGACCACGCCCAGGATTTCGCCTTTTTCGATGCTGAACGACACGCGGTCCAGCGCCCTGAGAATCCCCCGGCGGGTGGGGAATTCGACGGTCAGGTTATCGACTTCCAGCAACGGCATCAGCGCAGCCGCGGGTTCAGCGCGTCGCGCAGCCAGTCGCCCAGCAGATTGATCGCCAGCACCATCAGGATCAGCGCCAGACCCGGAAACACCGTCACCCACCACTGGCCGGAGAACAGGAAATCGTCGCCGAAGCGGATCAACGTCCCCAACGAGGGTTGGGTCGGCGGCAGCCCGACGCCAAGGAACGACAAGGTTGCCTCCGCGACGATCGCCAGACCCAGGCCCAGGGTGCCGATTACCATGACAGGGCCGATGACGTTCGGCAGCACATGGCCGGCGACGATGCGCCACGATGGTACGCCGATCACCCGGGCGGCCATGACGTAGTCCTTGTTGCGCTCCACCAAGGTGGAGCCGCGGACGGTGCGGGCGAAGTTGGGCCACAGGCTGATGCCTATGGCAAAGACGATGACATAGATCTGCAAGGCGTCGCGCATGGTGCGGGGCAGGGCGGCGGTGATGACGCCATCGACCAGAAGGGCGGTCAGAATCGACGGAAACGTCAGTTGCACGTCGGCCACCCGCATCAGCACGGTATCGACGAGTCCGCCCGCGTAGCCGGCCAGCAGCCCGACGGAGATGCCCACCACGATGGCGAACAGAACGGACAGAAAGCCGACGAGCAGGCTGATACGCATGCCGTACATGATCGCCGACAGCACGTCGCGGCCCTGATTGTCGGTGCCCAGCAGATTCGACCAGTCGGCGTCCGCCATCCCGATCGGCGGTTTGAAACTGTCCAGCAGCGACAACGATGCCACATCCATCGGATCGTGCGGCGCCAGCCAGGGCGCGAATACCGCCGCCCCCGCCAGGATCAGCGCGACGATCGCGGACACCACAGCCACGGGCGACTTGCGAAAGCTGTAGGCGAAATCGCTGTCGAACATTAGCGCCGGATCCTCAGCCGAGGATCGACGGCATAGTACAGCAGATCGACGATCAGGTTGATGAGCAGAAATACCAGGGCGACCAGCAGCAAATATGCCGACATCACCGGGATATCGGCCACCGCCACAGATTGCACCAGCAACAAGCCCATGCCCGGCCACTGGAACACGGTTTCCGTCACCAGCGAAAAACCCACGATACCGCCGAACTGCAAGCCAACGATCGTAATGACCGGCACAAGCGTGTTCTTCAGCGCATGCCCGAAGTTGATGCTCCTGCCGGTCAATCCCCGGGCCCTGGCGAATTTGATGTAGTCGGTGCGCAGCACCTCCAGCATCTCCGCGCGCACCAGCCGCATGATCAGGGTCATTTGGAACAGGCCCAGCGTGATCCCCGGCAGGATCAGTGCGCGGATTCCCGCCCAGGAGGTAAGCCCGGTGGTCCACCACGACCCGACATGCACAACCGGTCCGCGCCCGAAACTGGGTAGCCAGCCAAGGCCGACGGAAAAGCACAGGATCAACAGAATCCCCAGCAGGAAGGTCGGCAGCGATACACCCACCAGGCTACCGGTCATGAAAACCCGTGACAGCAGGCTGTCGCGGTGGATGCCGGTATAAACGCCCATCGGAATCCCGATCGCGAACGCCAGTACCGACGCGGTGACCGCCAGTTCCAGCGTCGCCGGCAAACGATCCGCCAGCAGGCTGCCGACCGGTTGCGCCAGCCGGTAGCTGATACCAAAATCGCCGTGCAGACCAGCCCACATAAATCTGACGTATTGCACGTAAAACGGCTGGTCCAGGCCAAGCTGATGCACAAGGGCGATGCGCTGCGCTTCGGTATGGTCTTGCCCCAGCAGGATGGCAACCGGGTCGCCGACGAAGGCGAACAGGGCGAAGGCGATGAAGCCGACGACCATCAGGACGGGTATCGCCTGCAACAGGCGGGAGCCGATTAATCCGAACATGCGTGACTTAACTAAGGCGGATCGGGGTCCTGTTGCCAAGGGGCAATATGCACCCCGCAGGGCTTATGGCCGGCGGCCTGCCCGGACGCATCGACAACGCGGCCGATCCGCGCAAGTATTCCGCATCGAACGAAGGGAAATGCAGATGCAAGACCTCTTGCCGCTGGCGGAAAAAATCGGCGCACGCTTGAAACAACGCGGCGAGACGATCGGCATCGCCGAATCCTCGACCGGCGGGCTGCTGTCCGCGGCGCTTTTGTCGATCGGCGGAGCATCGGCTTATTACCGCGGCGGTGGCGTGATCTATACCGCATATGCCCGCAAGGCTTTCCTGGAAATCCCCAACCCGCTGCCGTCCCCGATCGAGCGGGCATCCACCGAACCCTACGCCCTGCTGCTCGCCGATACCGTGCGCGCCCGGTTGGGCGCCAGTTGGGGACTGGGTGAAACGGGGGCGACCGGGCCGACGGGCAACCGCTACGGCGACGCGGCGGGCCACACCTGCATCGCGGTGACGGGTCCGGATTTTTCGAAGGCCGTTACGCTGGAAACCGGCAGTGCCGACCGCGTCGCCAATATGCGTGCCTTCGGACTTCGGGCGTTGGAGTTGCTGGCGGAAGCGTTGGGCTAACCGCTAGGGCGCGCCACCGAGCAGTTCCCGCTTCAACTGGGGTGTGGGCGGTTCGGCGCCGATGAAGGTGGCCAGCATCACCCGGGCGAACTGGGGATCGGCGATGTTGCCAATCAGGTGTCCGTTCAACGTTATTCGGACACCCTTCGCGGTGAACAGCAGGGTGCTCTCGTCGCCGTCATGCACCGACGGGACGGCGGCGAGAAATCTCTCGACGCCCGCCGGATCGAGCGCGCAGGGAGCTTTGCAGTTCTGTTCCAACCCGTCGCGCCAAGCCTCCCGCGCATCCGCTGCGTCCACGTCGCGCAGAAACCGCACCTGGAGCAATTTGGTCTCCGGTGAATGCAGGATCGCGTTCGGATCGTCGTTTCGCCGTTCGAGGTACAGGCCCGCGACATAAACCTGGATGCCCAACAGCGAGTACGTCCGCAGGCCAATTCCGTTGAGTTGCATCGTCCGCCCGTCCGCAACCCGAACATCGGGCATGATGACGCCATTCAATTCGGCGGCTTGCGCGGCCGAAAGCGACGTTAAAGCAGCGGCGGCAAGTATCCACTCGCGAACCATGCGATCGTCCCACGTGAGAGAAAACAGATGGGCACCTTGACGACTATGCGCTAACTGTCACGGATAGCCAATCAACAAGTTGACATTTTCTGTTCGGTTCGGCGCCGTTTCATGGGCGTGGCGCCTCGGTCAGCCGGTCGCTGACCGGATTTCAGTCCACGACCACGGCGCCGATACCGGCAACCGCCGCCGCGGGCCTGGAGATTGCCGCTGGAACAGGGACACCGACGATCCCTGAGGTAATCCACACGGCCGTCGATGGACGCGTGGCTCGCAACCAACTGGCCGGCTTGAGCCACCTGGAAAGGCGTCCGTCCCGGCGGACGGTGCCGGTCCATTTCGGTACGCAGGGGGCAATGGGGTTGGTCAGCTTTCACCAGCGCCGGCGTTCGGCCCCGCTGGCCTATGCCGCTTTGTGGCGCTCACGCAGGAACTGGAAGAACTCCACACCCTCCCGCAGGCGGCGTTTCATCATCTGGGGACTGCGCACCATTTCGTTGACGATGGAGGCGATCTTTGGTGCGCGGAAGTAGAAGCGTTTGTAGAAGACTTCCACGTTGTCGAAAATCTCGGTGTGCGACAGATGCGGGTAATGCAGCGGGGCGATTTGCACGCCGCTGTCGTCCACCAGTTCGGCGTGTTCGGCGTCGAGCCAGCCGTTTTCTACTGCCTGCTTGTACAGGAAGGTTCCGGGATAGGGCGCGGCCAAGGAAACCTGAATGGTGTGCGGGTTGATGTCGGTGGCGAACTTGATGGTCTCCTGGATAGTCTCGCGGGTTTCGCCCGGCAGGCCCAGTATGAAAGTGCCGTGGATCTTGATGCCCAGATCGTGGCAGTCCTGCGTGAACTTGCGCGCGACCTCGATCCGCATGCCCTTCTTGATGTTGTGCAGGATCTGCTGGTTGCCGCTCTCATAGCCAACCAGCAGCAGGCGCAGGCCGTTGGCTTTCAGCACCTCCAGCGTCTTGCGCGGCACGTTGGCCTTGGCGTTGCACGACCAGGTGACGCCCATCTTGCCGAGTTCCTTGGCGATGGCCTCGGCGCGCGGCAGGTTGTCGGTGAAGGTGTCGTCGTCGAAGAAGAACTCCTTCACATTCGGCCACATCGCCTTGGCTCGGCGGATTTCCTCGGCGACGTGTTCGGGGGAGCGGACGCGGTAGCGATGGCCGCCGACGGTCTGCGGCCACAGGCAGAAGGTGCAATGCGATTTGCAGCCGCGGCCGGTGTACAGCGAGATGTAGGGATGCATCAGGTAGCCGATAAAGTAGTCCTCGATGCGCAGGTCCCGCTTATACACGTCGGTGACGAAGGGCAGGGAGTCCATGTCCTCCAGCGTTTCGCGGTCCTTGTTGTGGACGATCGCGCCGGCGTTGTTGCGGTAAGAGATACCGTCCACCGTGGCCCAATCTCGGCCCTCGGCGATTTCCTTGATGGTGAAGTCGAACTCGTTACGGGCGACGAAGTCGATGACCGCGCCTTGGGCGAGGCTTTCGGTGGGCTGCACCGCGACCTTGGCGCCGACCATGCCGATTTTCAGCGAAGGGTTGGCGGCCTTCAGCGCCTCCGCGACCTTGACGTCGGAGGCGAAGGACGGCGTGGAGGTATGCATGATGCACAATTCGTAGTCGCGGATCTGGCGGACGACTTCGTCCAGTTCGATCCGGGCCGGGGGCGCGTCGATCAGCTTGCTGCCGGGCACCAGGGCGGCGGGCTGGGCAAGCCAGGTGGGGAACCAGAATGACTTGATCTCCCGCTTTGCCTGATAGCGCGAGCCGGCGCCACCGTCGAAACCGTCGAAAGAGGGCGGCTGCAGGAAGAGGGTCTTCATCATCGCGTCTTGTTTCCCTGTATCGGGCGAAATGTGTCGGTCTGCCGGGTAAATGGCGGCGGCGTGTCCGCATGCAAGCCATGACCGCGCCAATCGACCTGGCGTCCGCCATAACTGACCAGCATAACGGTCACGGAAAAGATGTCTCTCAGCGGCAAAAGCCAGACCGGGCAAGAGAATGCAAGAGCGGCGTCGTCATTGCTGCCCCGTTCCCCGGTCCATAGTGGCAGCAGGGCCGCATCGACGCCCAGTGCGGCGACAGCGCGCAGGACCCAGGCGATGAGGAACAGGCCGATGGACCACAGTGCGCCGCCGGCCAGGGGGATCGCCAGTAACGCCCAGAACAACGGATATTGCATGATAGAAGCCGCGAATCCGGCCGGTTCCAGTGCTCGGATGGTCCGAGCCCAGCGGAGTTCGTGGCGGAAGAGGGCGGCGAGGGTGGGTTCGGGGACAGTGGTCAGCGGCACGGTTTCGGCGAGGGCAACGCGCATGCCCAGCGCGGCGATGCGCTGGCCCAGCACGTTGTCGTCAGCGAGGTGATCGACCAGCGCGGCCAACCCGCCGATGCGGTCCAGGTCCCGGCGGCGCAGGCACATGGTCGCACCCAGGCAATCCTGGCGGCCAAGGGCGCGGGCGAGGACGGCGCCGGGCAGGAAACCGTGGGTGATCTGGGTGGCGCCGAGGCGGGAAGCCAGCCGGTGTTCGGCGGTCCCAACCGGCAGGCCTGCATACAGGGTGGTTACCAAGCCCACGTCGGGTGGCTCCAGCGCGGCGACCAGGCGGTCGAGGTAGTCAGGGCGGACATGCACGTCGGAGTCGGCGATGACGATGGTATCATGGCGGGCGGCGGGGAACATGTTGATCAGGTTGCCGACCTTGCGGTTCGCGCCGTGGAGGGCCGGATCGATCGTCAGGGTGATATCGGCGGCCGGGAAGCGCGATTGCAGGCGGCGGACGATGGCGATGGCGGGGTCAGCTTGGGACTGGACGCCGAAAACGATCTGCCATGCCGGATAGTCCTGCTCGCACAAGGTCGCCAAGGCGGCTTCCAGCAAGGGTTCGTCGCCGTGCAGCGGTTTGAGGACCGTGACCGGGGGGCGAGTGTTGGGGGCTTCGGCCGGTTTGCGGGCGAATGCAGCGACCAGGCGCGATGCCGCCAGGGCCTGCGCTACGCCGATCCCGGCCAGCCCGGCGGCCAGGCCGGCCAGGGCGGGGATCATGAATTAAGCGCGCCGTCCGACAAATCGGCGACCTTGCGCTTCAGGCTGGCGATCAGCGCGTCCGCATCGCCGCCGGCCAGGATTTTGCGGAAGTCGGAGCGTTGTACCGCGACCCGGCTGATGGAGCCGTCGAGCAGCACGTCCACCACACGCCAGACGCCGTCGCCGTCGCGCATGACGTAGTCCAGGCGGAACTTCTGGCCACCGGCGACGATCTGACTGCCGACGATCCGGTCGGTTCCGGAGTCCCGGGCACCGGGCAGAACCTGGAACTGCTCGCCGTCGTATTTGTCGAAATTGGCGACGTAGGTTGCCACGGTGAAGCTGCGGAAGGCTTTCAACAGGCGCTCCCGCACGTCGGGGGCCATGGCGTCCCAGCGGACGCCGACCGAAACTTTCAGCACCGTCCGCAGGTCGAACACCTTGTCCACCACGGGCGCCAGCGTGTCGAAGCGTTGGGTGAAGGGGGTATGGAGACCGGCCTTCATCACGGTTTCCAGGCCCGCATATAACGCGTGCAGGGGGGCTTCCATCTGCGTGTCGGCGTCCGGGGCGGCGACGGACGGGTGTAAGCGTGCAACGGCGAGGGCCGAAGCCGTCAACAGCAAGGCCCGGCGGTTCAATCTGATCATCGCGACGTGATAACTTTCGTGGAGCCGCTGGCCGGGACTTCGATCCCCATGGCGGACAGCGCCGCCGCGACGATGTCCTTGGCGGACAAACCGGCCTCGGCCAACTGTTTGGCCTGGGAGTCGTGGTCGATATAGATATCCGGCATGACCATGGGCCGCACCTTCAGCCCGTTGTCGAGCAGACCCTTCCAGGCGAGATGGTGCATGACCTGGGCGCTGAACCCGCCGATCGAGGCTTCCTCGATGGTGATCAGCACCTGGTGGTTCCGCGCGAGCTGTTCCACCAGGGCGGTGTCGATCGGCTTGGCGAAACGGGCATCGGCGACGGTGGTGGGGAAGCCGCGGGCGGCCAGTTCGTCGGCGGCCTTCAGCGCGTCGCCCAGCCGGGTTCCCAGTGACAGGATGGCGATGTTGGTGCCTTCGCGTACGATGCGGCCCTTGCCGAGCGTCAATATCTCGCCAGCGGTCGGTAAGGCGACGCCGGTGCCTTCGCCGCGTGGATATCGGAACGCACTGGGGCGGTCGTCGATCGCGGCGGCGGTGGCGACGACGTGCATCAGCTCCGCCTCATCCGACGGGGCCATGATGACCATGTTGGGCAGGCAGCCGAGGAACGACAGATCGAAGCTGCCTGCATGGGTCGCGCCGTCGGCGCCGACATACCCCGCGCGGTCCATCGCGAACCGCACCGGCAGCGACTGGAGCGACACGTCATGCACGATCTGGTCGTAACCGCGTTGCAGGAAGGTGGAGTAGATGGCGCAGAACGGTTTCATACCCTCCGTCGCCATGCCGGCGGCGAAGGTCACGGCATGCTGTTCGGCGATGCCGACATCGAAGGTCCGGTCGGGGAACCGTTTGGCGAAGCGGTCCAGGCCGGTGCCGGACGGCATGGCGGCGGTGACGGCGACGATGGCCGGATCCTTGGCGGCTTCCTGGATCAACGCGTCGGCGAATACCTTGGTATAGCCGGGTGGACCCGGAGGGGCCTTCGCTTGCTCGCCAGTAATGACGTTGAACTTGGAAACGCCGTGATACTTGTCGGCGGATCGTTCGGCCGGCGCGTATCCCTTGCCCTTCTGGGTGATGACGTGAACCAGGATCGGGCCGGTTTCCTCGGCTTCACGTACGTTGCGCAGCACGGGCAGCAGGTGATCCAGGTTATGGCCGTCGATCGGGCCGACGTAGTAGAATCCCATTTCCTCGAACAGCGTGCCGCCGGTCAGGATGCCGCGGGCATATTCCTCGGCCCGTCCGAGCGTGCGTTCGATGCCGCGGGGGAAGCGTTTGGCCATCCGTCCGGCGAGTTCGCGCAGGGTCAGGAAGCTGCGCGACGACATCAGGCGGGACAGATAGGCGCTCATGGCGCCGACGGGGGGCGCGATCGACATGTCGTTATCGTTGAGGACGACGATCAGGCGGGATTTCAGGGCGCCGGCGTTGTTCATCGCCTCATACGCCATGCCGGCGCTCATGGCGCCGTCGCCGATCACGGCGATGACGTTGCGGTCGTCGCGTTCCAGATGTTTCGCGGCGCGTTCGGCGTCGGTGGCCGCGGCGTATTGCGCGGCCTTTAGGTCGCGGGCCACCGCCATCCCGAGACCGGCGGAAATCGAGGTGGAGGAGTGTGCGGCGCCGAACGGGTCGTATTCGCTTTCAGACCGTTTGGTGAAGCCGGACAGGCCGCCGCTTTGTCGCAGGGTGCGGATACGGTCGCGACGGCCGGTCAATATTTTATGCGGGTAGGCCTGGTGCCCGACATCCCACAGCAGGCGGTCGCGCGGGGTGTCGAAGATGGCGTGGATTGCGACGGTGAGTTCGACCACGCCCAGCGACGCACCCAGATGGCCGCCCGTCACCGAGACCGCATCGACCGTTTCCGCGCGCAACTCATCGGCGAGTTCGCGCAGTTGTTCGGGGGAAAAATTACGCAAATCCCCCGGGTATCGAACACGGTCGAGTAACGGCGTGCGAATCGGACTCATCGAATCTCCTG
>JAJZEV010000100.1 GCA_021805665.1 Pseudomonadota bacterium | reverse complement strand
CGGGAGATTGTGGGTTCGTCCAGTGACATCAGTGGATTTTCCTGTGCCTGTTGTTGTTACGGTTTCCCCGTCTTACGGAGGCGCCAATGAGCCAAGCAAGCTGCGTGCCAACCACCGCAAAGGCCAGGATACGATCAAACGATCGCAGCGATTTGCGCGACTTAGATGCAAATTGCCCAAATGCTCATAAAATCGCCACCTCAACCCCGATCGGCCGCACCGCACGTTTGCCTATATTTTAATCTGCCCTGGATTTTGGCTTGGTGCGCAAACCCGGCTAGGGTTCGGTTGGACCATCATGGGGGAAACACATGGCCAAGATCGTCATTGCCGATAATCCGTTGAACGAGATCGGCATCGCCAGGGAATTGCTGCCGCCGAGCCTGGACGCGGTCGTCGCCCGTCACGGTACGCCGGAGTTCGCGGCCGCGCTGGCCGATGCCGTCTGTCTGGTCGGTTTCGGCGACGGAACGATGGACGACGCGTTCTACCGCTCCGCGCCGAACCTGAAACTGGTGCAGCTTCTGTCTGCCGGGTACGACCGCTGCGACATCGAAGCCGCCCGCCGGGCGGGCGTGCCGATCTGCAACAACGGCGGGGCGAACGCCACCGCCGTGTCGGAGCACGCCCTTCTGCTGATGCTGGCGGTCTGCCGCCGGATCGTCTGGCAGCACACCAACGTCGCCTCCGGACGCTGGCGCGGCAACAATGTCGAGGACGTCAAACTGTATGAGTTGAAGGGCCGCACGCTGGGTATCGTCGGCCTGGGGACGATCGGCAAGAAGACCGCCCGTCTGGCGCAGGCCTTCGGCATGGACGTCCAGTATTACGACACCGTCCGGCTGACCGAGGAGCAGGCGGATGGCATGAATGTCCGCTTCGCGCTGTTCGAGGAGGTTCTGCGCACTTCCGACATCGTTTCGCTGCATGTGCCGCTGAGCAAGCAGACCCGGCACATGATGAGCACTGCTCAGTTCAAGATGATGAAACCCGGCGCCTATCTGATCAACACCTGCCGCGGGCCGGTGGTGGACGAACCGGCGCTGATCGAGGCACTGCGGAATGACACCATCGCCGGCGCTGGCCTGGATGTGTTCGATCAGGAGCCGCCGCGGCCGGACAACCCGCTGTTCGCATTGCAGAACGTGGTGCTGACCGCCCATTTCGCCGGGCCGACCCGGGACAACCAATACACGAGGTTCCGCAACGCCTTCGACAACTGCCAGCGGGCGATCCGGGGCGACAAGCCGCTTTGGATTATCCCGGAGCTGCAGGGCTGATTGCCGCCGGGGCTGGCCGTGTCTCCGGCATGGCCAGCCAAACCACCAGGAACCCCAGCAGACCGATTCCGGCCAGCATCAGGAACGCGGTATCCATCCCGGCGGCATCGGCGGCCTCTCCGGACATTGTGGTGCTGGCCGCGGCGCCGGCATACATCGCCAGGCCCAGTATCCCCATGCACAGGTTGAAGTGCGAGGTTCCGACCGTCAGGTCGGCGGCCAGCAGCGGCAGCAGCACGCCGAAAACCGCGGCACTGATGCCGCTGACCGCCTGACCCGCGATCAGCGGCCAGGACCCCGGCAACACGGCCAGGAGCACCCCGCGCAGCGGCAGGGCACCCCACCCCAGCAGCAGCATCTTCTTGCGGCCGATCCGTTCCGCCGCGCGCCCTACCCAAGGGGAAAACAGCGCCACGACGGCCTGCGGCACAACGATGCAGGCGGCGATGATGATGTTGGCGAGATGCCCGGCGCGCATCGTGACCGCCGCCCCGGCCAGCGGCAGCATCGCCGCATTCGACAGATGGAACAGCATCACGCAGAGCGCGAAGATCGGCAGCCTCCGGTCGCTGAGCAGCCGTTTCAGGCCGGACAGATCCATCACGCGGCTGGTGGTCTGTACCCGGGCATGGGTGCCGGGCCCGATCGACCAGAGCGCGACAAGGGCAGGGACGCACAATGCCGCGGTCAGGAAGAACACGAACCGCGAGGAAAGATACGCCCCGGTCGCGCCCATGGCCGCCGCGGCCAGGCCGTTGCCGATGGAGGAGAACCGGGCGTTGCGGCCCAGCCGCTCCCCCAGCGCGGCATAACCGGCCATCCGCAGGCTGATCGCGGCGATCGCGGGGGTGATCACGCAACTGGCAAAGCCGTGCAGCATCTGGGCGGCCAGAACCGGCAACCGGTCCGGCTGCAACGCCAGCAGCAAGGCGGCCGCCATGATACCGATCAGCGCGACGGTAGCCGCCGCCCGCTTGTTCCGCATCGAATCGACCAGCGCACCCGCCGGCAACTGGCTGACCAGGGAGGTCATGGTGCCCAAGGTCAGGGCGAAGCCGATCTCCACCTGGGTCCATTTGTGGGTCGTCAGATAGACCGCGACGAACGGGCCAAATCCGGTCTGCACGTCCGCCACGAAGAAGTTCACCAGATCCAGCGCCCGATTGGCGCCGATCCCGCGGAGACGATTCCCTGGCATCAGGGCGATGAAGCGTTCGGATCGGCCGGCGTCACCACCGCCGCCGCCTTATCGGGGTTGCGGAACTCTGGCGCCGCCTTGATCTGGTCGGGCGTCATGTCCAGCGCGATCTTACGCTTCGGGTCGCCGGGGGCGAACCTCAGCGCACCCCAATGAACCGCGATCTTGCGGTTGCCCACCCCCATGAAGCCGCCGAAGTCGATGACCGCGGCCTGAGGCTGGCCGTTGGCGTCCACCAGGATATCGACGAGGCGGCCGATCTCCGCCCCCTGCGCATCGATGACGCGCTGACCCAGAATGGCCTCGGCGTCCTCGGGCGCCACGGACTGCACCGCGGTTTGGGGCGGAAGCTCATCCGCCCGCGCAACCGAACCGGCCAGCACCGCGGCCAGCACCCCACGCAACAAAGCCGATCGCCGCATTCGAACTCCCGACGCCAGGAGTTGGACGTCGGCGCCCCGGCTTAGGGGATCAACGCACGATCACGTGACTATTCGTTTCTGTATCGGACTGTTACGCCGGATCGTCCGCAGCGATGCCAGCAGAATCCCGGCGGCGATGAAGGCGAAGCCGGCGGCGTGGTAGAGCTGAAAACGCTCATTCAGGAACACCACCGCCAGCACGCTGCCGAACAGCGGCATCAGGTGCAGCGACTGCCCGGCCGGGCCGGAGCCGATCAGTTCGACCCCGCGATTGAAGAACAGATAGGCCACGAACGACGGCAGCACCGCCGTGTAGGCGATGCCCAGATACGATGGCAGCCCGCCCTCTATCCTGGCGCCGGCGGCATATTCGCCGATCACGAAGGGCAGCATCATCAGCGACCCGATCCCCATCGCCGCGACCAGGAAACTGAGTGGATGCACGGCGGGGCGTTTGCGCAGGGCCACGCAATAGAAGCCGTAGATCGTCAGGGCGGCCAGCACCCAGACGTCGCCGCGGTTCAGGCGCAGATGGGCCAGCACCTCCGCCGAACCCCTGGCGGCGATGACACCGACGCCGATCAGGGAGACGCACACACCCAGCGCCTGCCGGGCGGTGGGGGTTTCGCGGAACAGCAAATAGGCCCAGACGATGATAATCAGCGGCGTGGCGGATTGCAGCAGCAGCACGTTCAGCGCCGTGGTGCTGGTCAGCCCGATATAGGACATGGTGTTGTACGAGGCGATGCCGGTGGCCGACAGCAGCAGCATCGCCTTCCAGTGCCGCAGGCCGTGGTGCTGGTCAGCCCGATATAGGACATGGTGTTGTACGAGGCGATGCCGGTGGCCGACAGCAGCAGCATCGCCTTCCAGTGCCGCAGCAGCACGGGCATATCCGCCTTCAGCCGTGGCCAGGCGAAGCCCACGGCGACCGCGAATGCGCCGGTCCAGCGCCAGTAGGCCAGCGCGATGGGCGGCACATGACCGGCGAGGCCGCGCGCCAGCACGATGTTGCCTGCCCAAAACAGGTTTGCCGTGACCAGCAGGCCCCAGGCGGAATTCCAAAAGGATCGATTCATCGGACGGGCACCATAGCCGAACGGGCGGGCTTGGAAAGCGCCCCGGCATCGGGTTTGCTACAGGCCATGCGAGGGATCCCGCCGCGGAGCGAAACCGACTGGAACGGATGGCGCCAGGCGCCTCGCGCGCTGGTTCAGGCTGGCGTCGAACCCGGGGCACTGACCCGGGCGGTGGGCGGCGACGTTTCCCCCCTGCCCGACGCCGCCGGCACATTCCAGGTTCCGCGCGCGCTGGTTGCGTTGGCCCCTTATCTTCATCGCGGGCGCAGGCCCGTCATGACGGACTCCACCGACCGAGTGTCGATCGCAGCGGCTACTTCGGGGCGTATCGTCAGCCCCGCTGGATCAGTTCGATGGAGACGTTTTCCGGCGCGGTCAGGAAGGCGATTTGCACGCCGGGGCGGTTTTGGGTGACGTCCATGGTGAAGGTGACGCCCTTGGCCTTCAGATCGGCGACCGCTGCCTTAATGTCGGGCACGGTCAGGCCGAAGTGGTCCAGGCCGAGATAGGGCGAGGCCGGCGCGGCGGCGGCTTTTCCCGGCATGGCCCTGGCGATGAAGATTTTCTGCCCGGCCAAGTTCAGGTCGATGCGCACCGACCCGTCGGGCTGGGGGGTTTTCACCACCTCGGCACCGAGCTTGTCGTGGTACCAGGCGGCGGTTGCCTCCGGGTCGGGCGAGCGGAGGTGGATGTGTTCCCAGTTGAATTTTATCATGGTTGCCCCGGACGTTGTGCGTT
>JAJZEV010000335.1 GCA_021805665.1 Pseudomonadota bacterium | reverse complement strand
GCCTGCCCGGTCTGGTGGTGACCATCGAGGACCGGCTGGCGCAAAACGTGGACGACGACGCCATCTATTTGCTGACCGACAGCAAAATGAAGCGAATCGCCGGCAACCTGGCGAGTTGGCCGCTGGCAGTTGGCACGGCTGGCTCCTGGTATGACCTGCCCATCATGCGGGCCGGTATGAAGTCGCTGGCGAGTGTGCAGCGTTTCGATCTGCCCGGCGGCTTCCATCTGTTGATCGGGCGGGACGTTCAAATCCGCTCGCAGCTTCGCAAGATGCTGACCGATGCGCTGCTGTGGGCGGTGGGCGGCGTGCTGCTGCTGGCCACGATCGGGGCGCTCGTCATCCGCAATCTGTTTCGCCGGACTCTAGCAAACATCTCCGCCACGTCGGTTGCGATTGCCGGCGGCGACTTCGCCCAGCGGGTGCGGTTGAGCGGGCGGGGCGATGAGTTCGATCAGATCGCCGAAGTGATCAACGACATGCTGGATCGCATCGGGCGCCTGATGGACGGGGTTCGGCAGGTGTCGAACGCCATCGCCCACGACCTGCGGACCCCGATCACCCGAGCGCGTACGCGGCTGGAGGATGCTGCGTTGCATGCGGACAGCGCGGACGATTTGCGGGCGGCCATCGAACGGGCGACGCAGGATCTTGATGGGATTGTCGGCGTATTCCAGGCCCTGCTCCGTATCGCCGAAATCGAAGCCGGTTCCCGCCGGTCCTCTTTTGCTCGGTTCGATCTCGCGCCGCTGCTCGTGGAGATTGCCGATCTGTATGGCGCGGTGGCCGAGGAGCGCGGGATCGTGCTGCGGCTGGAAGCGCCCGATGCGGTGCCGGCTTACGGCGACAAGGCGATGGTTCAGCAGGCGATTGCCAATCTGGTGGATAATGCGGTCAAATTCTCGCCCGACGGTGCGACGGTGCGGCTGACGGCGGCGGTATCGGCGATGGTCTTCGTGTCCGTGGAGGATCAGGGGACCGGAATACCGGCCATGGAGCGGGAGCGCGCGACCGACCGGTTTTACCGCGGTGAAACCGCGCGCAGTACGCCAGGGTCCGGGTTGGGATTATCGCTGGTGCTGGCGGTTGCCCAACTGCACGGGGGAAGTCTGCGGCTGGAGGACAACAGGCCGGGCCTGCGCGCGATTCTGTCGCTGCCGCTGGCGGAAGCTGTCGAAAGCCGGCTGCTTCCAGCGAGAGAGCCATAGCGATATTAACAACTTTTTCACTTTTGGAACAGGACACAGAGAGACGGGTTGTGGCACAACGATATCGATGTTCCCCCCTCGTGTCATTCGGTACCTCGGCTTCGCGCTGTTTTTTGGCGCGGTGATCCTGGTTTCGGTGCTGTCTGGATTTGCCCAGGTTGCGCCGCCCTCCGGCCCGATGGAAATCACCACCGACACGCCGGAGTATTGCATCCAGCTTCTGCATCGGGTCGGCGATCTGGTTCAACATGCTGCCGCGCCGGTGCCCGTCGAGGTGACGGATCTAACGTCTGAGGGGCAGCGGATGTGCGATCACGGACAGACCCGGGGCGGCATCATGCGGGTTCGCAGCGCGTTGATGATTCTGGAAAAAGGCGGTGTGCCGGCCGGCCGGTAGCGTCTGCCGGCGGTGGCGAGCGCTGGGCGTTGACGCACGGTGTGCGAATAAGGGTTCCCGTGGCCGCGCCGGGGCAGGCGCACAATCCCCGTTTCCGATTCAGTCCTATTTTTTAAGGCCATGACGCTGATTTTATTAAGAGCATTTTAATTTCAGAACCGAGTTGGTTCATATAGTGGACTAAAAGTCCTGGATTATGCGGGTTTGCTGCCAAATCGTCGGTGGCACATCGATAATTGGGGATGTGCCTATAAAAAATACACCGGGGAGCAGTAGGTGAATTCTACAAACGCGCCGCTAGGCGGGCTGTTGGACCGCGATCGCATCGTCGCCAAGCCCGATTTCAATCGCTGGCTGGTGCCCCCAGCCGCCTTGGCAATTCATTTGTGTATCGGTATGGCCTATGGCTTCAGCGTGTTTTGGCTGCCTCTGGCGCACGCCATCGACGGCGGCAAGACGGTTGCCTGCCCGGCTGGATCGGGCCTTGCAGACGCCCTGTTCGCAACGTCATGCGACTGGACTGTCGCTGACCTCAACTGGGTATTTACCCTTTTCATCTTTTTCCTGGGTGTCGCCGCTGCGTTGTGGGGCGGCTGGCTGGAAAAGGCCGGGCCGCGCAAGGCGGGTTTCGTGGCAGCGCTGTGCTGGTCCGGCGGTCTGCTTCTGGGGGCGGTGGGCATCCTGGTCCATCAACTATGGATTCTGTGGCTCGGCACCGGCGTGCTGGGCGGCATCGGTCTGGGCCTGGGCTATATTTCCCCCGTCTCGACTTTGATCAAATGGTTCCCCGACCGGCGTGGCATGGCGACCGGCATGGCGATCATGGGGTTCGGCGGCGGTGCGATGATCGGCGCCCCGTTGGCGCAGATGCTGATGGCGCATTTCCGGACCGCGACCTCGGTGGGGGTGTGGCAGACGTTTGCCGTCATGGGGCTGATCTACTTCGTCTTCATGACCGCCGGCGCATTCGGTTACCGGGTGCCGGCCAACGGATGGCAACCGGCCGGCTGGACGCCGCGCGCGCCGGGTGCGAACGCGATGATCACGCACGGGCAGGTGCATCTGCGCGATGCCCATAAGACGATGGCGTTCTGGTGCATCTGGCTTGTGCTGTGCATGAACGTCTCCGCCGGAATCGGTGTCATCAGCATGGCCTCCCCGATGCTGCAGGAAATCTTCGGCGGATCGCTGATTGGCCAGCCGGGGGTGGCGTTTACCGCGCTCACCGACCCGCAGCGCATGGCGATCGCCGGAATCGCCGCCGGTTTCGCCGGATTGCTGTCGCTGTTCAATATCGGAGGGCGGTTTTTCTGGGCCTCGCTGTCGGACAAGATCGGCCGTAAATCGACGTATTTCGTGTTTTTCCTGCTGGGGATCGCGATGTATGCGGCGGCGCCGTGGGCCGCGCATAACGGCAGCAAAGCATTGTTCGTCGCCTTTTTCTGCGTAATCCTGTCGATGTACGGCGGCGGTTTCGCCACCGCGCCAGCCTATCTGGCGGATATTTTCGGCACGCAGTTCGTCGGCGCGATCCACGGGCGGCTGCTGACGGCGTGGTCAACCGCGGGGATCATCGGGCCGGTGCTGGTTGGCTATATGCGCCAGGCGGCAATCGCGGCCGGGGTCCCCCGGGCGTCCGTTTATGACGTGACGATGTATTTGCTCGCCGGTCTGCTGCTCATCGGGCTGGTCGCAAATCTGCTGGTACGGCCGTTGGCGCCGAAATGGTTCATGTCCGATGCCGAAATCGCGTCGTTACAAGGCACAAAGGTTGGTACGGCCACCGCGTTCTCGCCCGCGGTGCCGGTCCTCAGTCTGGCTTCGGTCCTGGCCTGGGCCGCGGTCGGGATTCCCATCCTGTGGGGTATCGAGATGACACTGGCGAAAGTCGCGGCCTTGTTCGGCTAGGTCCGGGCGTTGGCATTCCGTGTGGCATGCGGGTCCAGCCAGCCCATCGCGGCTGCTGGCTCGCTGTCCGTGGTTGGCAGATAGGGTTTGATGTCCAGCAGGAAGGTGCCATCCATACAGTCCAGAAACCGCACCTTCAGCGTGTCCGGTCCATCGAATCCGTCGAACGCGACAACCGACAGCCCGATCGGGTTCGGGCGAAACGGCGCCCGGCTGGAAAATACCCCCCTTGGTTCGGAATCGAACGGCGGGGTAAATGTCAGCTTCGGTCTTGTGGCCTGATCCAGCCAGTACACCAGGATCAAATGGGAGAAGCCATCCAGACCGCGCAGGCCCTCGGCATACTCCGCCAGCACCTTGACGGTGCAGACGGGTGCGGGCTCTGGCTGACGGCCGTTGCGCGGGCACTCGGCTGTTGTGCGCCATGGGGTATGCAGGGTGCCGATGAATGTCAGGGTGGGTGGCATGGCTTGCCTTCCATGGGGGCGAGGTGCGCGATCCGGCCTGCGTATTTGCCTTCTCTCGGGACACGCGCAATGTCGCACGAACCCGATCGAATCCGAACCCCTCTCAGGAGCGTGCCATGACCCGAGACCCCGTGCTGCTGTCGGTCGACGATCGCGGCGTCGCCACCGCGACGTTGAACCGGCCAGAGGTGGGCAACGCCTATAACGCCGCGATGCTGGACGCCCTGATCGCCGGTCTGACCGCGTTGGCCGCCGATCCCGCCGTCCGCTGTCTGGTGATCCGCGGGGCCGGCAAACACTTCCAGGCCGGGGCCGACATTCGTTGGCTGGGCGAAGTGGCGCATTATCCTCCGGCGGAGAATTATGCCGCATCGGTCGCGACGACCCGGGCGATGCAGTTGCTGAACGAATTCCCCAAGCCGACCATCGCGCTGGTGCATGGCGCCTGCTTCGGCGGCGGGGTCGGGATCGTTTGCTGCGTCGATGTCGCGTTCGCCACGCCGGACTCGCGGTTCGGGATCACCGAAATCCGGGTCGGGGTGGCGCCGACGCCGATCTCCACCCACATGGTCAACGCGATCGGACTGCGGCACACACGGCGCTATGCCCTGACCGGCGAACGTTTCGATGCGGCGGAAGCGGAGCGGATCGGGCTGATCCATGAAGTGGTCGAGGCGGATGCGATGGAGGCGAAACTGGATGCCGTGCTGGATGCGATCTTCCTGGGCAGCCCGACCGGCATCGCAATGACCAAAAGCAGCTTCCTGGGCGCCAACAATCTGCTGCTGGACGAACGTCAGGTGTCCATGCTGGCGCATGAGGGCTGGACCCAGCGTGCTTCGGCCGAGGGTCTGGAAGGTACCTCGGCCTTCCGCGAGAAACGCACACCGTCGTGGTACAAACCGGCTCACCCGAACGTGTAGCCAACCCGGAAGGTACGAACCATATGTGTGACGCATGACAGACGCGAAGCCGACGGCAGCCAATCCAACCGGCCAGGTCGTGGCGGCCCCGCCGCGGCGGGAGGCTCAGCCACCCGGCCCATGCACCATGGTCATTTTCGGCGCTGGCGGCGATCTGACCAAACGATTGCTGGTTCCTGCGCTGTACAATCTGGCGCACACCGGATTGCTGCCGGCAACGTTCGAACTGATCGGCGTCGATCTGGCCGACCTGGATGTGGACAAATGGCGCGACAGTTTGCGCCAGATGATGGAAGGCTTCATCGGCAAGGCGGCGGGCGAAAGCCGGATCGACAAGATCGAGGACGACGTCTGGCAGCATCTGACCGGCCGCATGTCGTATATCAAGGGCGATTTCAGCGACGACGGGCTTTACCGGACGCTGAAGCAGCGCCTGGAGCAGTCGTCCGATACCGGCGGAAATTGCCTGTTCTACCTGGCTGTCGCCGACCGGTTCTTCGAACCGGTGGTCACCCGGATCGGCAAGGCCGGGCTGTTCGAGGAAAACTGGGACCAGGACGGCAAGAAGCCGGAACACTGGCGGCGGGTGGTGATCGAAAAGCCGTTCGGTCATGACGAGGCATCGGCCAAGGCGCTGAACGCGGCGATTTTACGCGTTGCCGAGGAACACCAGATTTTCCGGATCGACCACTTCCTGGGCAAGGAAACGGTTCAGAACATCATGGCACTGCGCTTCGCCAACGGGATGTTCGAACCGTTGTGGAACCGCGACCGGATCGACCATGTGCAGATCACCGCCGCCGAAACCGTAGGGGTGGAGACCCGAGGCCGGTTCTACGAGAAAACCGGCGCTCTGCGGGACATGGTGCCGAACCACGTATTTCAGCTTCTGGCGATGGTGGCGATGGAGCCGCCGGCCGGGTTCGACGCGCGCGCCGTACGCAACCGCAAGACCGATGTCTTTACCGCCATGCATACGGTTGACCCGAAGGACGCGGTGCGCGGCCAGTATGGGCCTGGACCCGATGGCGTCGCCGGGTACCGGCAGGAAAAGGATGTCGATCCGGACTCGGGCGCTGAAACTTATGTCGCGATGAAACTGGGCATCGATAACTGGCGCTGGGCGGGGGTGCCGTTTTATCTGCGGACCGGTAAGCACATGACGCGCCGGGTCACGGAAATCGCGATCCGCTTCAAGCCGGCCCCGTCGGCGCCGTTCGAGGATACCGACGTGGCCGCGCTGCCGCCGAATTGGCTGCTGCTGCAGATCCAGCCGGAGGAATCCATCGCCTTGCAGTTCGAGGTGAAGCGGCCGGGTCCGGTCGTCGATCTCGCGGCGGTGCGCATGGCGTTCAAGTATGCCGACTGGTTTCCGAAGGAACCGAACATCGGCTACGAAACCCTGATCTACGACGTGATGATCGGCGACCAGACGCTGTTTAACCGAGCCGACATGGTGGAGGAGACGTGGCGCGTGGTCGGCAAGGTTTTGGAAACCTGGACCGCGGAAAAGGCGGCCGGGTTCCCCAACTACACGTCCGGCAGCGAGGGACCGGCCGACGCGGACGCCTTGATGCAGCGGGACGGCCGGGCGTGGCGACCCCTGACAGAGGGGCGGTAACCCCGAACCCGAGCCTACCCTTGCCGGTCGGCGGCTATGACACCGTGGTCATGCCACCGCCGGCCGATCGAACGCCAGACGGACGGCATAGGCCCGAACGTCGGCGGGCCAGGCCGCGATCTGCTGCTCGAAACCAGCCCGGTCCCCGGCGAACATCAGCCGGAGGGCGTCCTCGTAGCCAGGATAATCGCCAGCCAGCGCCGACATGAACCGGTAAGCGGCTTCACGCGCGGCAGCGGCGTGCTGCTCGGCGCCAGCCGAACGCCTGGCCGATTCAACCAGTTTGCGCAGGGTGACCGACGCACCGCCCGGCTGGGCGCTCAGCCATGCCCAGTGACGCGGCAACAAGGTCACCTCCCGCCCTTCGACGCCGAGTTTTGGACGCCCCCGTCCCGGTGGTTCGGCGGGCAGGGGCGGCGGGGCCAACCGTGCGATCACGTCGTCCTTGGTGCCACGCAGATCCAGATCGATCACCCCGCCTGTGGCATCCTCGAACGTCAGAATCGCCCCGGGGTCACCGGAATCGACGGCGTCCTTCACCGCGGCCGCGACCTCGTTCAGCGTGCCGGCGCACAACCGGCGGGTGCCTGCGAACGCGGTGCAGGCGGTTGAAAGCGGTGGGTTCATCGTGCGGGACCTCTAGTGGCCCGACATTTTTACCGTGGTATTAATGGGGCGTCAATATTACCCTGGTAAAAAACGCGAGCGCCTGATTCCGACACAACCCCCGCCAGCTACCGTGCGTGCTGTCCAGCGCGGAGGATCGCGTCGTCGAAGGCGGAAATCACCTGCCGGTGACTGGAGTTATCGTTCATACTCTCGATGTCGTTAAAGCCCCGGCTCATGGCGACCGACAGCAGGCTTGCGGTTGCCCCGGTCTGCGGTCCCTCCAGGTCCAACAAGCGGGCGGCGGCGCGTAACGCACCCACGGCGCAGCGGCGTCCATCCCTGGTTTCATAACGTCGCTGAACCCAATCCTTCCTGTCTTCGATCAGCGCCCGGCCGATGGTCAAAACCTGAAGTGTCACGGCATCGGGCTGGCCGGCCGGGGCCAGCGCATGCGGCGGGAAGGTCTTCGCGACCGGGGGCGCCCGGAACAGCAGATGCGACAGGCGTGTCAGGGCGGGGATTTTAGCGATGGTGGGGGCGGGTACAAAATTAAGGCCATCAAACGGCATGTCAGCCTCCGACGGGTTTTTGAGTGCGCAACACTAAACCACGTTTCCGGGCGGTTTGTTTGCTCCGCACGATAAGTTAACCGGCCATCGCAAATCGTTTGCCAGGTTCCGCCCCTCCCGCGCTCCGGGGTCAGACGATCGGCAGCCGCACAATGAACCGTGCGCCCAGCACGCGGCCGGTGCTGTCGCGGCGGTTCTCGGCTGAAATCTGGCCGTTCAGGGCCTCCACGATCTGCCGGCTGATCGACAGGCCCAGGCCCGAATGCTGCCCGAAACTCTCATTCTGCGGCCGTTCGGAGTAGAACCGGTCGAAGATATGCTCCAGGTTCGCGTCCGGAATGCCCGGCCCTTCGTCCTCCACACATAATTCCGCGATGCCGCCGGCATCGCGCAGCCGGACGACGATGCGACCGCGCGGAGGACTGAACGAGTGGGCGTTGCCGATCAGGTTGCGCAGCACCTGAACCAGCCGGTCCTCCACCGCCCAGACCTTGAACCCGGCCGTGGGCGCGACGACTTCCAGCTTGGGGTCGTTGTCCTCGTCGCGCGTGGCTTCATCCAACTCCTGCAGCGTGCGCAGGATCGGCACTACATCGACCGGCTGGGCGGTCACGCGCGACAGTTCCGCATCCAGGCGGGAGGCATCGGACACGTCGCTGATCAGCCGGTCCAGCCGCACCACGTCCTGGGCGATAATCGTCAGCAACTGCTTTTGGCGGCTTGGATCCTCGATTCGGCGCAGCGTTTCGATCGCGCTGCGGATCGACGAAAGCGGGTTCTTGATCTCATGCGCCACGTCGGCGGCGAAGCGTTCGGTGGCATCCATCCTGGCCCACAGCGCGGCGGAGGAATCGGCCAGTGCGGACGCCAGCGCGCCCACTTCGTCCTTTCGCCGCAGCAGCGAGGACGGCACGCTGCCGGACCGGCCGCGGCCTTCGCGCATATCGGCGGCGGCTTCCGCCAGACGCAGGATCGGGCGGGCGATGGTCAGCGACATGTACCAGGACAGCAGGACCGTCAGGGCCAAGGCCAGGCCGAACAGCGCCAGGATCGACATGCGGACGGTGTAGAGACTTTCGTCCACCTCCCGCGCCTCGCGGGTCAGGGAGACGATCCCGACCGTGTGCTTATCGCGTTCGACCGGGACCGCGACGGTCACCAGCAGGCGGTTTTCGCGGGTGCGCCGGATATACGGCGCGGTTTCATTGCTGTTGCCGGCGCTGTTGAGGCGCAGTTCTTCCTTTACGTCGGGCTGCCAGTCGGCGCCGCCGGCCGACGGCGTGATATCGACCAGCGTGGCCGGTGCGTCATGCGGCAGAAGCGCCAGGATTCGATCGTAAACCCAGCCGATCACGCCGAAAATCGGGCCGTGATCCGGCGGCGGCGGCAGCGGTTCGGTGGTGATGGTGCCGCCCGGGCCTTCATGGGTGCGCGAATTCGCCAGCAACGTGCCGTCGGGCGCGTAAAGCCGAGCCTGTGCGTCGGGGGTGGGTTCGGTCAAACGATGGAGCAGGGAAGCGGCGACTTCGGAAACCAGCTTCGGGTTGTCCGGGTCGGTCGTGCGGACGGCGCTTTCGCCCAGTGCGCCGGCGAACACCCGGGCCTGTTCGCGTAATGCGGTGACCTGGGCCTCCAGCAGGCCGTTCTGGTACTGGTCGAGGTAGAGCAACGCCACCACCAGCAACGCCAGCGGCAATGCGTTGACCAGCAGGATCCGCCGCAGCAACGGCGACACCCAGCGCTGGCGGAACCGCTTGCGCGGACCGGTGGATTGCGTCAACCCGGAGAGCATGGCCCCGTCCGGCAATTACTGCTCCTTATAACGGTATCCGATCCCGTACAGGGTTTCGATCTGGTTGAATTCCTCGGTCCCGACGCGGAATTTCTTGCGGATGCGTTTGACGTGGCTGTCGATGGTGCGGTCATCGACATAGATATTCTCCCCATATGCGGCATCGATTAGCTGGTCGCGGCTTTTGACCATGCCGGGGCGGGCGGCGAGGGCCTTGACCAGCAGGAATTCGGTCACAGTCAGTTGGATGTCGTGGCCCTTCCAGATGCACTGGTGCTTGGTTTCGTCCAGCACGAGGTCGCCGCGAGTCATCACCCCGCCGGGCGCGGTGCCAGACCCCTCGGCCTTGCCGGCTTCATTGCGACGCAGCAGGGCGCGAATCCGTTCCAGCAGCAGGCGCTGGCTGAACGGTTTGGTGATGTAATCGTCGGCGCCGAGGCGCAGGCCCATCAGTTCATCGACTTCCTCATCCTTCGACGTGAGGAAAATCACCGGGATCGAGCTGCGCTGGCGCAGGCGTTGCAGCAGTTCCATCCCGTCCATGCGGGGCATTTTGATATCCAGCACCGCCAGATCGACCGGTTTGGCGGTCATGCCCTGAAGGGCGCTTTCGCCGTCGGTATAGGTGCGAACGGTGTAGCCTTCCTGCTCCAGCGTCATGGAAACGCTGGTCAGGATATTACGGTCGTCGTCAACCAGGGCGATGGTCTGCTTCATCGTGGGTTCCTTGAGCGGCTGGTCGCCAAACTTGCATCGTATAGCGTGTCTTTATGGCGGATTGCGGACGAGGCGTGAACAAAATATGGCGTCTGATCCGGCGGGGTGACCCGTATCTGTTAAAACGGCAGCGGAGGTTTGGTTGGCGTGAATGAGCATGTAATTGCCGCGGGAAGCAATTCCAGTCGCCCCGGTCGCGCCGTTATAAGCCGACAACCTGCCGCTGGCGGGGTTCAGCCCGTAACGCAGCACCCCCGTCATCGACGGCGGGTAGAAAGGTCGAACCGATGACACCGCAAGGTTCAAACGAAGCCGATTCATGGCCGTCACGTCAGCCGTGCTGGAAGTCTATCACAGGCCGCATGATCCGGATCGTCCCGTGGCCTTCGTGAACGAGACATTGAAGCGGATCCTCCCCGGGACGCCCATGCCGAGGCCGGCCAATTCAGAGTGGCTTCATTGTTGCGATTATGAGTACGAACGCAACGGCAACGCCAATCTGCTCATGATGGTCGCGCCGTTGCAGGCGGCGCGTGACGGTAACCTGCCCGCCGGGGTGATCGCCATCGATCGCGAGACGGTGCGCCGATCCGGCCATTTGAACGCCTTGGGTGATCATACCGCTCAAGGCATGGCGGTTGGCTGGCCATAGCGGGGTCAGAACGCAGCGTGCCTTCGACCCGGTGTCCCGATCGCCGCATCGGAGACAAGCAGACCCTGACCGAGGAACTCGCCGCATGGAGGACGGCCGCGACAACAAGCACGCGAAGGCTGACCGGCCGTTCACCAAAGCCGATGCCCGCATCGAGCTGAAGCGGCTTTACCCCGCAATATCGAACAAGCGTTGGATCAGGCTGGCTGCCGCTTACCGGCAAGGCCGGCGGCCCGTGAACGATAGCAAGCGGTTTGGGCCTTCAGCCGGATTTCCCGGCCTTTGCGGCGATCTGATCCACGGCCTCCAGCGCCTCCGCCGCAAACATAACCGATGGACCGGCGCCCATATACACCGCCATCGCCAGTGTTTCCGCGATGGCCGCGCGCGATGCGCCGTTCTTCACCGCACCCTCGGCATGGTATGCGACGCAAGGCGCGCATCGTACGGCAACACTGATGGCCAGTGCGATCAGTTCCTTGGTCTTGGCGTCGAGTTCGTCTCCGGCATGCGCCGCGCGGGCCATGTCGGAAAAGCTCTTCATCACATCCGGCGATGCCTGGCGCAGATCGCGCACCGCGACGTTCATATTGCCGATCAGGGCCAGCCAGTCTTCAACCATTGTTCTGCTCCATGTTTTGCTATGAAAACGATCCCGCTTATGTCACCCGCTTGCGGAACAGCCATCCGGCGGCGGCCAGGCTAACCCCCCCGATCGCCGCCATCGGCCAGTATTGCGACACCAGCGACGACAAGCTCGCTCCCTCCAGAAAGACGCCTCTTACTATCACAAGGAAGTAGCGCATGGGATTGATCAAGGTCAGGTCCTGCACCCAGTCGGGCATATTCGCGATTGGCGTGGCAAAGCCCGACAGAATGATGGTGGGCACCATGAACAGGAACGCCCCCAGCAGCGCCTGCTGCTGCGTTGTCGCCAGCGACGACAGCATCAGCCCGATCCCGGTCACCGCGATCACGAACAGAACGAGTCCCAGATAGAGCGCTATCAACCCGCCGCGCAGCGGAACGTCGAACCACCACACCGCGGCCAGAATGGTTACAGTTGCCTCGGTAACCCCGATCAGCACCCCCGGCAGTCCCTTGCCCAGAAGGATGTCGATCGGCCGCAACGGCGTGACCAGCAACTGATCGAAGGTTCCAGTCTCCCGTTCGCGGGCGACCGACAGCCCGACCACCAGCAGCGTTACCACCTGGGTCAGCAATGCCACGATCCCCGGCACGACGAACCACCTTGAACTCAGGGTGGGATTATACCGTGCCCGCATGGCCAGCACCGCCGGCGGCGGCGGAACCCCATGCGCCGCCCCCCAGCTTAAGGCAAAATCGCTCAGGATGGTGTTGGCGTATCCCTCGATCAGCAGCGCGGTGTTGGAGTTGCGGCCATCGACGATCACCTGCACCGGCGCCGGTCGGCCGGTCAGCAGGTCGCGGGTCAACCGCCGGTCGATCACCAGCACCATCGCCGCCTGGCGTGAGTCGATCAGGTCGTCGATCGGCTGTTCGCTGTGCAGGCTAGCCACCAGCCGGAACGCGGGCGCCCCAAGGAAGCGAGCCACCAGATCCCGCGATGCCTGACTTTGGTCCTTGTCGTAGATCGCCACCGGCACGTTGTTGAGGTCGAACGTCGCCGCATAGCCGAACACCAGCAACTGGATCAGCGGCGGCCCGACCAGCACCATCCGGCTTTTGCCGTCGCGCAGCACCGCCAGCAATTCCTTGACGATCAAAGCCAGAACCTGGCGCCACATCGGGGTCAGTCCAGCCGCTTGCGGGCGATCGCTCGTGCGAGCCCCAGGAAAATGATCGCCATCGCCGCCAGGGCCGCCGCATTGGGCAGGATCACCGGCCAGACATCGCCGGCCAGGAACAGCGATTGCAGAATCGCGACGAAATACCGCGCCGCGACGACATGGGTGATGACGCGCACGGCCCCTGGCATGCTGTTGATGTCGAACACGAACCCGGACAGGATAAAGGCCGGCAGGAACGTCGTGATGATCGCGATCTGCCCCGCGACGAACTGGTTGCGCGCGAAGGTGGAGATCAGCAGCCCCATCCCCAATGCCGTCAGCATGAACAGCGCCGAGGCCGCGGTCAAAACCCAAAGCGATCCATGCAACGGCACACCGAACAGCCATACCGCGATCGCCACCGATGCTGCCATGCCGCCCATGCCAAGCAGGAAATACGGGATCAGCTTGGCCAGCAGAATCTCCCGTATTCGCACCCGGGTGACCATCAGCGCCTCCATGGTGCCGCGTTCCCACTCCCGGGCGATCACCAGCGCGGTCAGCAATGCACCGGTCAGCGTCATGATCATCGCGATCAGGCCGGGCACCAGATAATCCCGGCTGCTGACCGCCGGATTGAACCGCACCTGAGGCTCCACGGCGATGGAAAGGGACGCCGCATGGCCGCTTTCCCTTGCCTGTGCGGCCAGCCACCCGGCCCAGACCTGCTGCACATAACCTTCGATGATCCGCGCGTCATTGGCATCGACGCCGTTCACGATCACGCCGATCGGTGACCCTCCGCCCGCTGCCGCCCGCCGCCCGAAATTGCTTGGTAACCAAACGATGCCCTTCACCTCGCGCGCAGCCATGGCCTGTTCCGCGGCCTGGATGGTCTGGAACGAATGCGTCACGAAGAACGGCGAGCGGCCGAACTGGCTGGTGAAGCTGGTCGCCAGCGGCCCGGGCTGCTGCACGACCAGCGCCAGGTTCACGTTGCGTGCGTCCAACGAAACGCCATAGCCAAAAATCAGCAGCAGCACCGCGGGCAGCAGAAAGGCGATGGCCAGCGCCGACGGGTCGCGCCAGATCTGCAGGAACTCCTTGCGCAGCAGGCCCCCCATCCGGCGAACCGCCTGGTTCACGCTGCCTCCGTGGCACTATGCGCGGCGGCGGCTTCGATGATGGCGATAAAGGCGTCTTCCATGGTCGGGTCGGGCAGGGCGGACGTACGCGCCGTGGCCTTGATCGCCTCGGGGTTTCCGGCGGTCAGCACCCGGCCTTGCGCCATGATCGCCAACCGGTCGCAGTATTCGGCTTCCTCCATGAAATGCGTGGTGACCAGGACTGTCACCCCGGCTTCGGCCAGCAGGTTGATCCGCCGCCAGAAATCCCGCCGAGCCAGCGGATCGACGCCGGAGGTGGGTTCATCCAGGAACAGGATGTCGGGTTCGTGCATCAGCGCGCAGGCGAGTGCCAGGCGCTGCTTGAATCCCAGCGGCAAATCGCGGGCGGTGTCGTTCAGCAGCGGCGTCAGGTCGAACTCGTTCACCGCCCAATCGATGCGGTCGCGTTGCCGACCCCCGAACAGGCGATAGGCACTGCTGAAGAAGCGCAGGTTCTGCCGTACCGACAGATCGCCGTAGAGCGAGAATTTCTGCGCCATATACCCGATCCGCCCGCGCGCGGTCGCGGCGGCGGTGCGCAGGTCGAACCCGGCGACCCGCAAGCTGCCCTCGGATGCCGGCAGCAGGCCGCACAGCATGCGGAAGGTGGTCGATTTGCCAGCCCCATTGGCGCCCAGCAGGCCGAAAATCTCGCCGCGGGCAACCTGGAAGCTGACGTCGTCCACGGCGGTGAAGGCGCCGAAACGCCGCGTCAAATGCCGCACCGAGATCATGTCGCCGCCGCCGTTTCCGCCGACCGGGGCATTCGGGATCGCGGCCGGCCGTGCGGCTGGTGCGGCCGCGGTGTTCAGCGCGCGCAACCGGGCGACAAAGCCGTCCTCGAACCGGGGCGCGGTGGGGACGAACGCCAGATCGGGCAGGTCCGGCGCCAACACGTCTGCATCGGGCGGCGAGGCGGCGGCGGTCACCACCCGCACCCGCGCGCCCTGGATCACTGCGTCGATGACGTTCGGCGCCCCGGCGAGGCGCGCTTGAAGGCGTCGGCGACCCGACGAGGCGGTGGCGAAGAAGGTGCGACCAGCCATTTCGGCGGTGAACGAACCGGGCGGGCCGCTGCCCAGGAGGCGTCCGTCATGGATCAGCAGCACGCTGTCGCAACGCTCCGCCTCGTCCAGATACGCGGTGCTGAACAGCACCGTCATATGCGCCGTGCGGGTCAGGTGATCGATGATCTGCCACAGTTCGCGCCGTGACACCGGATCGACGCCCACGGTTGGTTCGTCCAGCAGCAGCAGGTCAGGCGGGTTGACCAGCGTGCAGGCTAAACCGAGCTTCTGCTTCATGCCGCCGGACAGGCGCCCCGCCATGCGTCTGGTGAACGGACCCAGCCCGGTCATGTGCAGCAACTCGGCGTAGCGGCCGGCGCGTGCGGCAGGTGGTACACCTTGCAGATCGGCGTAAAGGTCGAGGTTTTCCCGCACGCTCAGGTCTTCGTACAGACCGAAGCGTTGCGGCATGTAGCCAAGACGCGCCTGGACCGCGAGGGGATCGCGCACCACGTCGATGCCCAGAACCTCGATCCGCCCGGCATCGAGGCGCAACAGCCCGGCGATCAGCCGCATCAGGGTGGTTTTCCCGGCACCGTCCGGCCCGATCAGTCCGGTGATCGCACCGGGGGCGGCGTCGGCGGTGATCCCGTCGAGGGCCGTCACGGCCCGCTTTCCGGCGCGGAAGCGGTGCCCGACGGCTTCCAGCCGCAGTGCCGGCGATGCGGCTTTAGCGCTCGGCGGCATCGGCTGGTCCGCATCCGGGGGGTGCCGCGATGGGGGATGCGGTCAGGTCGATATGCACGGTGGCCGGCATGCCAAGACGCAGTTGTTCGCGTCCATCGCACACAAATACGCGGGCTTGATAGACCAGCGCGGTGCGCAACTCCGGCGTTTCCACGGTTTTCGGCGTGAACTCCGCGGTTGGCGACATGTATCCGATCCAGCCGCGATAGACGTGCCCCGGATAGCTGTCGGTCGCGATGGTCGCCGGCATGCCCAAGCGGATGCGACCCAGATTGTCTTCGGGCACATAGAGCCTGACCCACAGCGGACTGGGTAAGGCGATTGTGAACACCGGCGTGGCCGGCGAGGCCATGTCGCCGGGCTCCAGAATCCGGTCCTCGACGATTCCATCGGCCTTGGCATACAGCTTGGTGTCGTCGAATTCCCGCTGTGCCAGGGCGACGGCGGCCTCGGCGGCTTTAGCGGCCGCACGGGCTGCGGCGATGTCTTCCTCGCGCGGGCCCTCGACGGTCAGGATATAGGCCTGTTTCGCCGCCAGGAACTGCTGGCGCGCGGCGTCGGCAAGCGCCTTGGCATCATCGCGTTGCTGTACTGTCGCCGCGCCGCCGGGCGCCAGTTTCTGGAATCGCTGGAAATTCGCAATGTCGTTTCGGTAGGTCACTTCCAGCCCGTCCATCGTCGCCTTCGCCTGAGCGATTTCCTGCGGGCGGGAGCCGGCGGTCAGCCGGTCGAGAATCCGGCGCTGGTTGTCCAGTTGCGCCTTCGCCTGCGCCAGTGCCGCCGCGTAGCGCGTGTCATCGATAGTGGCGAGGAGTTCCCCCGGTCTTACAGAGGCACCTTCCTGCACCAGTATCGCCGTAACATGGCCGCTGTCGTTGAACGCCGGCTGCATCTCGCGAATATCGACATCGCCATAGAGTGTCAGGGTTGCGGTATCCGCTGCGGTGTTTTGGTTTAGATACAGCCAGACGCCGCCGCCGAGGGCCGCGGCGGCTATAACCGCAAGAAGGGCAAAGGCGGATTTCGGCATGGTTGGTGTCGTTCCGATCGGTTTGTCCGGTCTGACCGGACGGCTGGCATCAGAACACGCTGCCGTCTGGGCGCCATGCGCCAGATCAATCCAGGGCGGCGGGTTCGGCCGCTTTCAAACCCTGCCGTCAGCCGGGGGCCGGCGGCAGGGCTCCAGTTCGGAAATCGTCGCGTTGATCGGGTCCTATTCCGCGCCAGCATCGGCGCCGGCCAGCAGGCGGAGCAGCGGCAATGCGGCCAGTTTGGGTGATAATGCCGCCGCCCGGGGCGATCCGGCAGATACCCCGCCCGAAAGCGCCCAGTATCAGCCCCGCGAACCACGCGCCCAAAATCAGCTGCCGCGCCGCCAGGCATGGAAGCGCGCCAGCAAACCCAGCGCTGCGGGGGACGTATGGGCGCGCCGCCATGCGCCGGCGGCATAACGATTGGCCTCGGCATAGGTGGGATAGGCATGTACGGTACTCAGCAAACCCTTCATGCCGATGCCGTGCCGCATGGCCAGCGTGAATTCCGCCAGGGTTTCGCCCGCATGGGCACCGACGACGGTCGCCCCCAGAATGCGATCCTTACCCGGCACGGTGAGCACTTTCAGAAACCCTTCGGTCGCTCCATCGACAATCGCCCGGTCGAGTTCGTGCAGATCGTAGCGTACGCACTCAAACGCGATACCGCGCGCCTCGGCCTCGCGCTCATTCAATCCGACCCGGGCAACCTCGGGGTCGGTGAACGTCACCGCCGGCATCGCCGTATAGTCCGGGCGCGACCGGTAAAATGGCGAGAACAACCCCGTTAGCACGGCCGATTGCGCCTGATGCGCCGCCGCATGGGTGAATTGATAGGGTCCGGCCACGTCTCCGCAGGCGACGATGTTGGGATAAGAGGTTTGCAGCCAGGCATTGATTTCCACTGTCCGCGCCGGGGTTAGCCCGATGCCCAGTTCCTCCAGCCCGTATCCGGCCGTTCGCGCCCGGCGGCCGGCCGCGACCAAAATTTCATCGAATGGTTCCGCGCCCGCGGTCCCGCCGTGTTCGGTCTGCAAGACCCGGCTGCCCCCGGTGGTTTGGATGGCTACTGCCTTGGTGTCCGTCAGCACGCGAACCCCGTCCGCCGCCATGCGGTCCGCGACGAAGGCAGAGACCTCGTCATCCTCCCGCATCAGCAGGCGCGGGGCGCGTTGCACCAGCGTCACCTGGCTACCGAGTTGGGAAAACGCCTGTGCCAACTCGCAACCGATGGGGCCGCCGCCCAACACCATCAGACGCCGTGGCAGCGTGCGCAAACGCCATACGGTTTCCGATGTCAGATAGACGGTCTCTGACAGGCCGGGCAGATCAGGCACCACCGGGTCCGCCCCGGCGGCGATGACGATGGATCGGGTGGTAATGGGGCTGCCGTCCACCTCGACGCACCATGGCGTGACGATACGTGCCCGGCCACGTCGGACATCCACCCCGAGGGCCTTATAACGCGCCTCGGAATCATGCGGTGCGACGGTCTGGATCATCGTCTGAACCCGATCCATCACCATCGCGAAATCCACCGCGAGCGGGGGACCGGACAAACCGAGCGATGCCGCCCGGCGGGATTCGACGGCAAGACGGGCGCTGCGAATGATCGCCTTCGATGGTACGCAGCCAGTGTTCAGGCAGTCGCCGCCCATGCGGTCGCTTTCGATCAGGGTGACCCCGGCACGAAGGGCCGCCGCCAAATAGGCGCTGACCAGACCTGCCGACCCAGCCCCGATAACCACCAGATTCCGGTCGAATCGCCTCGGTCGAGGCCAGGTCCGGCGTTCGTTCGTCATGCTGTAACGAGCACGAAGTGCGGCCGAACTGGCATCGGGGGTGAACTCGCTGGCATAAACGGGATCCTTGCATATTCCATGTCGGTCTGGTTCATTCCGGCCGTTCGAACCAATATGTCACTGCCGTATCGATTGCCAGATACCCGCCGCTGCTTCCCGGTGGCATCAAC
>JAJZEV010000051.1 GCA_021805665.1 Pseudomonadota bacterium | reverse complement strand
AGATCGATCCGGCCGGCGATCATCGGCAGCATCGCCGACAGCGACAGCATGGCGATCACCGACTTGTCGCTGAGGATGGACCTGGCGTTCAGCGCGGTCGGGAACGTGTCCGGCAACAGGATGGAAAACAGCACGATCAGCGCCAGCGTCAGGATCGGCAGGCCATACACCGGTAGCAGCCGGCGGATCCGCTCCCCGGTCCCCATCTGCGCGAGGTCCGACCGGGTGGGTTCGAGCGCGTTGGATTGCAGCGATTGCATGGGTCATCCGTGAACAGGGTTACGTTCGGGGGCCGGAACACTGGCGGACGCGGCGGCCAGCAGCGCCTGGACGGAAAGATTGGACTGGCTCAATTCCGCGACCACCTGCCCGCGATCGAACACCAGCGCGCGGTGGCAGACATTTGCCACTTCCTCGAAATCGGTCGAGACGATCAGGATCGCCGCGCCGGCCTGCAGCGCGACGTTGAACAGCCGGTAAATCTCTGCCTTGGCGCCGACATCCACGCCTGCTGTCGGGTCCTCGAAGATGTACAGTTTGCCGCGCAGGTGCAGCCAACGCCCGACCACCACCTTCTGCTGGTTGCCACCGGACAGTGCCTCGATCGCCATGGCCGGATCGTTCGGGCGCAGGCCCACTTCGCCGCCCAGTGCGCGGGCTGCCCGTGCCTCCTGCTTTGGTGCGATGTAGCTTAACGGATGCAGCCCGGCCGCCAGCGGATTGATGTACATATTCTCCCGCACCGACAGCATCGGCACGATGGACCCGGCGGTGCGGTCGCCCCACACCAGTTCGATGCCCGCTGCCATTGCCGCACGCGGCGACTTAGGCGCAATCGGCACGCCGTCCAGCACCGCTCGGCCGGCGGTTGGCGGTTCCAGTCCGAACAGCGACCGCCCGACCAGATCCTGGCCAGCGCCGCGCAGACCGACCAGTCCGACGATCTCGCCGGCGGGGATTTTGGTACTCACCGGCCCCACCGGCCCGATGCAATAGGTCTCCAGTTCCAGCACCGGCTTGCCCTGGCCTTCCACCGGCCGGCGGAAAACCTGCGACGGTTCCCGCCCGACGATCAGCAGGATGGCTTCCTCGGCGGTGGTGCTGGCCACGGCCCGATCGCCGACCACGCGGCCGTCCCGCATCACCACCATCCGGTCCGCTATTTCGAACACCTCATCCAGGCGGTGGGACACGTAGATCATCGCGACGCCGCGGTCTCGCAGCCGGCGCAGCGCGGTGAACAATCGGGCGACCTCGTCCGCGGGCAGGCTGGCCGTAGGCTCGTCCAGGACCAGAAGTTCGGCGTCGGCCGCCAGCGCCCGGCTGATCGCGACCAGCGATTTCTCAGTGCGGCTGAGTGACTGCACCCGGGTATCCGGATCGATATCGGCGCCCAGTTGCGCCAGCGCCCGAGCGGCCCGGGCGCGTGCCGCCGTCCAGTTCACCAGGCCGAGGCGGCGGGGATAGCCAAGGGCGAGGCAGATGTTCTCGGCCACTGTCATCCACTCGATCAGGCCGAGGTCCTGATGGATGAAGGCCATGGGCTGGCGGCGCAGCGCCTGGGTCGCGTCCTGTCCGGCGAAATGGATACTGCCGGAATCCGGCACGACCACGCCGGCGAGCGACTTGATCAGGGTCGATTTACCGGCCCCGTTTTCCCCCAGCAGTGCGACGATTTCCGCCCGGTTTACGTGCATGCTGACATCGTTCAGGGCGCGGGTGCCGCCAAACTGTTTGGACAGGCCATGCACCGCCAGCAGCGGGCCGGTGCCGGCCGCCAAACTCTCAGGGCTTACGGCGCCCACGTTCCTGGCGGCAGTGCTGCTCACCCGTTTGCTCCCATGCCGGGCTTCTGTCCCGGCACACAGATGTGCTTGGGGTGCGAGTCCGATCGCCGTTAGCAGACATGACCCGTCGCAAAGGCGCAACCGAATTTATCGAATGGCCAAATTTGTCGTTTGGCCGGATGGATGGCATAGAATCGTGTCCATGACCCGTTTCATCGGCGCGATCGACCAGGGCACCACATCCAGCCGCTTCATCGTGTTCGACCGGACAGGAACGGTCGTGACCATGGCGCAGCGCGTGCATCGGCAGATCTTCAGGCAGCCGGGCTGGGTCGAGCACGATCCGATGGAAATCTACCGCAATACCGCCGCGGCTATCGAACAGGCGCTACGGTCGGCGGACCTGACACCGTCGGACCTCGCCGCGGTGGGCATCGCCAACCAGCGGGAAACCACCGTGCTGTGGAACCGCGAAACCGGCCAGCCGGTGCATCCGGCGATCGTCTGGCAGGATACCCGCGTGGACCCCATGGCGGCCGAACTCGCCCGCGACGGCGGGCAGGACCGGCTGCGCGCCAAGACCGGCCTGCCGCTGGCCAGCTACTTCTCTGCGCTGAAGCTGCGCTGGCTGCTGGAGGAGGTGCCCTATGCCTGGCAGCGGGCGGAAGCCGGTCTGCTGGCGTTCGGCACTATCGACAGCTGGCTGATGTGGCAGCTGACCGGGGAGCATGTCACCGACGTTACCAATGCCAGCCGCACCCAGCTGATGAATTTGCGGACCCTGGACTGGGACGACGAACTGCTGGGGCTTTTTGGCATCCCGCGCGCGGTGCTGCCGCGTATCGTGCCGTCGTCAAGCGTGTATGCCCCGGGGTGGGCGCCGCTGGCCGGCGTGCCGATCGCCGGAATCCTGGGCGACCAGCAGGCTGCGTTGATGGGGCAGGCGTGCCTGCGCCCCGGCGAGGCCAAGAACACCTATGGCACCGGGTCGTTCCTGCTGATGAACACCGGCACCGAACCGGTGCAGTCGCGACATGGCCTGATCACCACTGTGGCAGCCAAGCTGGGGGACCAGCCGGCGACCTATGCGCTGGAGGGCGCGATCGCCATTACCGGCGCCCTGGTGCAATGGCTGCGCGACAATCTGGGTCTGATTAAAAGCAGCGCGGATATCGAACGTCTGGCCCTGTCGGTTCCGGACAACGGCGACGTGTATTTCGTGCCCGCGTTTTCCGGGCTGTACGCGCCGTACTGGCGTGCCGATGCCCGCGGGATCATCGCCGGCCTGACCCGTTTCGCCGGGGCCGGCCATATCGCGCGGGCGGCGCTGGAGGCAACGGCGTATCAGGTGATGGATGTGGTGCGCGCGATGGAGCAGGACAGCGGCATCGGCATGGCATCGCTGCGCGCCGACGGAGGGATGGCCGTCAATGGAACGCTGATGCAGTTCCAGGCGGATATGCTGGATGTGCCGGTGGTGCGTCCGTCCTGCCTGGAAACCACTGCGCTGGGGGCGGCGTATGCGGCCGGTCTTGCGGTCGGTTACTGGGCCGGTCCGGACGATCTGCGCGCGAACTGGGCCGAGGCGGCGCGCTGGACTCCGGCGATGAGCGAGGACCGGCGGGCCAAGCTGGCGGCATCGTGGCACAAGGCGGTGGGCCGTTCGATGGAGTGGGGCTGATACGCGGGGGTGGCTATTCGCCGGGTAGCGGTCATGCTCCCATAAACTGGCCGGCACGTCTGGTCGCGCGCGGCATCCGGAGGAGAACGAGTCCTAGCAAGGCAGCGCCGAATGCGGCGAGGCCGGTTGGTTCCGGCATGGCCGAGACGCTGATCGTGCCGTCCAGTGTTGGGCTGATCGCGTTATTCAATACGGACGCAACGGGCGTGAACACGAATACCTCGGTAAACGAGAACAGGCCCGACATCGACGTATTCAAACTACCGCCAAGGTTGAACGATCCCGGACCTGTCACGCTGTTGGTATAGAGCAACGTGCCGGTGCCGAACGCCGCGTTCGTTGCGTCCGCGTAGGCTGAATAGGTCAGGTTGTTGGCATGGCGAACGAAAATCGCGGTGAACGCGCTGGCGAATTGGTATGCCTGGTTGCCGGACAAGCCTGTTTCTGTCAGTTCGATTGTTAGCGGCAACGGTGTTTGGGACGAAGTGTACTTGGGTGCGCTAAGCTGCGCGGCCAGTGACACGTCGGCAACGCCGCCGTTGCTGAAATCGTAACCGGTGGCGGTAATGCTGGCATTATAGGCGACCGCTGACCCGGATGCGCCGTAATTACTCAAAGTCAAATTTACAAAGGAGCCATCCGTTGGCCCCAAAGCACTTTTCACGGCGGACCCGCTGACAAATGCTTCCAAAGACAAAGCCGGGGTCGCCCGAGCGGGTGAAACAGCGGCGGCGGCAAGCAGCGCCGAGGCCGCGCCAAGCCCACGGTAGACCAATCGCATCGCTTAACCTCCGACGACCTAATAGGACATGAGCATTGACGTTCCGGGTGGCGTTGTCAATTTCCAAAAATTATATTTATCTCGAAATATACAACTAACCCCTCGCTGACCTTGCCTTTGGACAAGGGATGGACAACAGTCCGCCTGAAATGGGGAACGACAGATGAAGCGGTGGCTGGCGGCGATCTTCGCCGCGTTCGTCCTGGCCTGTACATCGTCGTCGTCGTCGTACGCCCGGGCGCTGCGCATCGGCGTGCTGACCGATATGAACGGCATGGTATCCGATATTTCAGGCGAGGGATCGGTTGTTGCCGCGCGCCTCGCGGTCGAGGATTTCGGACCGACGGTTTTGAGCCGGCCCATTGAGATCATCGTCGGCGACCATGCCAACAAGCCCGACATCGGTGCGTCCATCGCGCGGCAGTGGTTCGACCGCGACGGCGTTCAGATGGTGATCGATCTGCCCAACTCCTCGGTCGCGCTGGCGGTGGAGCGGGTGGCGGACGATCGCAAGAGAATATTCATCTCCTCGACCGGCTTGGCTGCCGACATTACCGGCAAGGCCTGCATCCCGACCGGG
>JAJZEV010000110.1 GCA_021805665.1 Pseudomonadota bacterium | reverse complement strand
GCCTCGAAAATCTCGCCATCGTCCCTTGTCGAATCGTCCATCACAGTCCCCCATCTCGTGAATCGAGGACACTCATGGATTCGACACTTTAGCCGTTTGTCACGTACTCATTCACCCGATTGCCCTGGCGGAAGGTTCCCTCGCGATTGCCAATGCGCTTATAACAGCTCTCAATAAAAAAAGACGGTTAGCCTCGGGCTTTAGTTCATGGAGATATCGTGAAATACCTTCCGCCGTTCGAACTGATCCGCCGTTCTATCGAAATATCGACTGTCCGCGGCGAACTTCGGGTCAATATGCCTTATGAGAGTTTCGTGACGTTGTTGCGTCAGTTAATACAGGGAATCGAGGTCGATGAGGCGTGGTATGCCCGCACCTACGAGGATATTGGCGAAGCCGTCCAGAAGGGCGGCGTGCCGTCGGCCAGGCGGCATTTTGTCCACGACGGATATTTCGAGGGCCGGCTGCCGTTCCCCATCGCAGTCGATGAGGCGTGGTATCTGAAGCAGAACCCCGATGTGGCCGACAGCATCCGTACTGGATCGGTTAGCTCCGCACAGGAGCATTTTGAAAAAGACGGCTATCGCGAGGGGCGACTTCCGTTTTCGATGTAGCCCCGAAGGGTTGTTTCCGAGCGCGGTGGCGTTACTTTCGCGTGTCCAGTTATCGATCGGTGGGTTTTAGTCCGAATGAGTCGCAAACGTCCCTCCGATCGACCGGTGGCCGGCAAGCCGCGAAAGGCGCCGGCGCCGCGCGGAACCACGGCCAATCCCGGGGATGATCGGGCATCGGACGCCGCATCCGGTTCGGATGGCCGGACCCCACCCGTTATCTCTATTCAGATCGATTCCGCTGTCTCTGGCGGCTATGCCGCCGATCGCTTCGATATCGCGATCCGCGGCATGGCCGTTAGCGCCGCTCCGATCGTGCAGATTAGTCTGCGGGTTGACGGCCGGGTCGCCGGACTTGCGTCGTTCGGATCGCCGGAGCGGGCCTCGGCATCGATCCTGCCCGATGGCCAGCCGGGGTACCGGCGCACGTTCCAGTTCAACCTGCCCCGTTCCGCCGGCGTGGACCCTGAAAAGTGCGAGTTCGTCATCGCCGCGAAGACCGGGGACGGCTTCGACCATGCAGAGACGTTCGCACTTGCGATCGATCCGGCCGCGGACTCGGTGGCCGTCGTGTCAGGCCCGACTGGATCGGCACTGACGGCCGGCGCGGCGCGCCCGCATGCGACGATGTATATCGAAAGGGCCACGATCGATGTCCATGGCGTGCTGTCGGTGCATGGGTGGGCGGTGGCGCTTAGTCCCGTGCTCGCGGTGCAAATCCTGGCGGATGAGGATCCCGTTGCGAAAGCCGGGTTCGGGGGCGAGCGAGACGACGTGGCCATGGCGTTTCCCGGCTATCCTAACGCCGGGTCTGGCGGCTTCAGCCTGACCATCAAGCTGGACGGCGTCAGCCGGGAGGCCGGGTTTGTCCGAGCCCGGGCGGTGTTCGCCAACGGCTTCAGCCAGGAGACGGCGATCCCGGTGGAGCGTCCGCGCCATCGCGCGTCGGCCCCGATAAGCGGCGCGGACGGTTTGCAGGCGGATGGGCTGGCGGCAGCGGAGGCCCCTTCGGTTCCGCGGGCCAAGGCCGATGCGCCGATCGAAATGTATTGCGACGACGCGGTGCTTTCCCGCGATGGGCTTCTGACGGTCAACGGCTGGGCGGTCTGCGCGGACGGTATCGCCCAGATACGCTTGCTGATCGACGATCGCGATGTTGGCCTGGCTGCGTTCGGGCATGAGCGGGCGGACGTCGGAAAGACATACCCCGACATCCCCACGGCCCATTGGTCGGGCTTCAAATTCGAACAGCGGCTTGGCGAATCGTTTACCGGCGACCACGAAATCCGGGTCGTGGTCCGAGCGGCGCATGGCGGCGAGGCGGACAAGCGGCGGATGATCGTCGCGGTCGCTGAAAGTCCCGACCCGGAGCCCGAAGGCGACCCCGACGCGGGGGTAGGAGGCATCCCGGAACAGGCGAACGAATTCAGGTTCGAACTGGATTCGCCGACGCTGCTGAACGGCACGATGGTCGAACCGGTTACCGGCCGGCTGACGGTGGAGGGATGGCTGCTCAGCCGTTCGGGGATCGCGAGCTTCGAGGTTTTCCTCGACGGCCAGCGCCTTGGCGACGCCCATTACGGGCTGGCGCGTCAGGATGTGGGGTTGGCATTCCCCGACTGGCCGGACGCGCTGCGCAGCGGTTTCGCGTTCCATTGCCAGCCACGCAGCCTGCGCGACGGGGAGCATACGATTCGGCTCGTCATCCGTGCGGCCAACGGCTCCGTGCTGGATCGTTCGTTTCAGATAACGGTTCGCAAATCGGACGACGCCACCGATTCCATAGGCATCCGCAAGCGGGTGCCGCGGGTCGAGGCGGACATGATCCTGGCATGGCTGGCTGAACCGGGTATCCGGCCGATGTTCCATCTGATCCTGCGGCAGAATGGGCCGATCGACAGGGGTGCGTTTTGCCGCACGCTCGATGGCCTGCGGCAGCAGCCTTACGACCGCTGGCGGATGACGCTGCTGGCTTCGGACGACGATATGGCCGCGGCACTGCTGGCGATCGCCGGGGAACAGATGCCGCGGCAGGCCGACCGGTTCTCTGTCATGACCCCGTCGTCCGGGGCGGATTGGCAGGCGCCGCTGGCCGGTGCGGACGATGGTGAGCCGGTCTTGCACATTCCCTTGCTGGCGGGCGATCTGCTGGGCGCGGATGCGCTGCTGGAGTTCGCGCTTACCGCCAGCCTTCACCGGGGCCGCGACCTGATCTATGGCGACGAGGTTCGGATCAGTCCGGTCAGCGGGGAAAAGGAGCCGTTCTTCAAGCCGGATTTCTCCCCCGATCTGCTGCTATCGACGAACTACATCGGGCGCCCCTGGGCCGTGCGCTCCGGCTTGCTGGCCGCGTCGGGCGCGACTCCGGCGGATCTGTGGGCGCTGGGCGAATACGATCTGGTATTGCGCTGCTGCGAGCGGTCGCTTGGGGTGCATCATGTGCCGAAGCTGTTGTGCCAGCGTTTGGCTGCCGCACTGGACGATCCAGGGCAGGAACAAGCGGCGCTGACGGCGGCGCTGACCCGGCGTGGGGTCGCGGGGGCGGTGGTGGGCACGCCGGTTTCCGGGACATGGCGGGTCAAGCGTGCCCTGACGTCGCAGGGGAAGGTGTCGATCATCATCCCGACCTGCGCGGCGCACGGCTACATCAAGACCTGCCTGGAAACGCTGCGGGCCCTGACGGCCTATTCCAACTACGAAATCGTCTGCATCGATAATATTCCCGCCTCGCAGCCCGAGATGAAAGCCTGGCTGCGGGAAAATGCGGACAGGGTTGTCGATATTCCGGACGCGTTCAACTGGTCGGTATTCAACAACCGCGCGGCGGCGGCGACGGACGGCGAGTATCTGCTGTTCCTGAACGACGATATCGAGATTACTCACGCCGAATGGCTGGATGCGCTCGTGGAAAACGCCCAGCGGCCCGAGGTAGCGATCGTGGGGCCGCAACTGCTGTATCGCGACGGCAAGGTTCAGCACGCAGGGATGTTTCTGTCTAACAACGGGGTCGGGCGGCATGCGTTCCGTTTCGCCGCCGGCGATGACCCGTGTTATTTCGGATTGGCATTGACGCAGCGTAATGCGATGGCGGTGACGGGCGCGTGCATGCTGGTGCGCCGGGAGGTGTTCGATCGTCTGGGCCGGTTCGACGAGGCGCATGAAATCATCAACAATGATCTGGATTTTTGCCTGCGCGCACACCGAGCCGGGTTGCTGACCGTGTATACACCCTATGCGTCGCTGATTCATTACGAGCTGGCAAGCCGGGCGAGTATGGGGGATGTGTTCGATTTGACGCATTTCAGCAGGACTTGGAAGACGACGTTCGCGGCTGGCGATCCGTACTTCAACCCGAGACTGTCGAAGCAGGCCGAGGATTACCGCCCGGACGATGAGCCGGTGCAGTGGGTGGTGTCCGGCTCACCGTTGTTCGGTGTCGCCGAGATCGAGCGGATCCTGGTGGTCAAGCTGGATCATATCGGCGATTTCGTCACGGCTCTGCCGCCGATCCGCCGGCTGCGGTCGATTTTTCCGAAGGCCCATATCACGGTGCTGGCGGGGCCTGCGTCGCGGGACTTCATTGCGTTGGAGCCGGGTATCGACGCATTCATACCCTTCAGTTTCTTCCACGCCCGGTCGCAACTGGGGGTGAAAGAACAAACGGAGGAGGATTATGCCGCACTCGCTGCCCAACTGCGCCCGAACCGCTACGATCTGGCGGTGGATTTGCGGAAACACCCATCGACGCGCGACGTCCTGAAATACACCGGCGCCCGGTTTTTGGCCGGGTTCGACTATCTGGGCCAGTTCCCGTTCCTGGATGTCGCGCTGGACTGGGACGGCGACCGCAACTTGCAACGCAAGCGCAATCACATCGTCGATGACCTGCTGGGTCTGGTGAATGCGATCGGTCACGCGACAGAGAACGACCGCCAGTTGATTCAGCCGTCGCCGCAGCCGATGCCGCTGACGGAGATGCCCAAGCGTGTGCGGGCGTTGTTCGCCCGCCCGGTGGTGGCGATCCATCCGGGCGCGGGCAATATCACCAAGCAATGGCCGGAAGCCCATTTCTCGGCACTGATCGATCTGTTGATCGAGAAAAACGGGGTCAATGTGCTGCTGGTTGGCGGCCCGGATGACGAGGCGATCGCGGATACGCTCCTGGAATCCGTGCTGCACCGGGATTCGGTCGCCTCGATGGCCGGCAAGACATCGCTGGCGGCCCTGCCAAGGCTGCTGAAGAACTGCGTGCTTTACATCGGCAACGACAGCGGGCCGAAACACATCGCCGCCGCGGTGGGAATCCCGACCATCGGCATTCATTCCGGCGTGGTCGATCCGGTGGAATGGGGACCGATCGGCCCCAACGCCGTGGCGCTGCGCCGGAACATGGCGTGCAGCCCATGCTACCTGGCCAATGCCGCCGATTGTCCGCGTGCGCTGGCTTGCCTGAAGTTCTTCGACCCGGCCATGGTGTATGAAACGGCCATCGCGATGCTGCCTCCTGGCGCGTCCGAACCCGCGTACAAGCCTGCCCGCAAGGCGAAACCGAAACGCCGTCAGCCGATGCCGGAGCGCGTGTAATGGACGATGAAGCGCTGCTGGCCCTGGCGAGCGAACTGGCCGCCAAGGCGGGGGAAGCCATCCTCGCCATTCGCCGCCGCGGCTTCCAGGTCGATCGCAAGGCCGATCTCTCCGTGGTCACCGAGGCCGATCGTGCCGCCGAAACCATCATCCTGATGGGGCTGCGCGCCGCGGTGCCGGGGTGCGTGGTCGTCGCCGAGGAAGAAACCGCGGCTGGCCGGATAACCGCCGCGACGGCCGAATTCTGGCTGGTCGATCCGCTGGACGGCACCCGGGAGTTCACCACCGGCAGCGACGATTTCGCGGTGAACATCGGTCTGGTCCGGGATGGCCGCCCGGTGCTGGGCGTCGTGGGCGTTCCGGCGACGGGGGAGATTTACGGCGGCATCCTCGGCACCGGGGCGTGGCGGCTGAAAGACGGGCGGCGTTCAGCGATCTCGGTAAGGCGGGTTCCCGCCGAGGGTCTGACGGTTGTTGCCAGCCGCCATCATGGCGATACGGCACAACTGGACGCATTCCTGGGCGGGCGGACGGTCGCCAAGGTGGTAAACTTCGGTTCCAGCCTGAAATTCTGCCGCGTGGCAGAGGGGCAGGCCGATCTCTATCCCCGGTTCGGACGCACGATGGAGTGGGACACGTGTGCGCCGCAAGCGGTGCTTGAAGCGGCCGGCGGCGCGGTCGAAACACTGGACGGTGCGCCCCTGCGCTATGGAAAGCCCGGTTGGGACAACCCGCATTTCGTTTGCTGGGGCGAACGATAGCAAGGCGTCTAGGGTCAGGACTTACTCTATATAGCTAGAACAGAACGGCTGCGGCGAGACAAATCGCTGAAAAGAAAGTATGGGCACAGCGGTCGTAGCGTGTCGCGATGCGGCGCCAGTCCTTGATTTTGGCGAATAGATTCGCGATCCGATGACGCTGCTTGTAGAGCGTCTTGTCATATTGGATCGTCTCCTTGCGGTTCTTTGTTGGCGGTATGCAGGGCGCGATACCCCTTGCCAATAATGTAGCCCGAAAGCGGTTGGTTTCATAGCCGCGGTCCCCGATCGGCGTCTTCGCCGGCGGCAATTTCTCGAGGACAATACCCGCGCCCTTGTGGTCGCTCATTTGCCCCTCGGTCAGCAGCAGGACGATCGGACGGCTTTGTCCGTCGCGAACGGCATGGAGCTTGGAATTCAGGCCACCCTTGGTCCGCCCGATTTGGCGCGGAGCCCCCTTTTTTTTCGCAGGCTGGTGGCCGTGCGGTGCGCTTTGAGGTGGGTGGAATCGATCGTAATTCGCTCCGGGACGGCCGATTCCCCGGCCAATCCGGCGAAAATCTTCTCGAAGATCCCGCGCCGGCCCCAGCGAACAAAGCGATTGTAGAGCGTCTTGTGCGGGCCGTAATCCTTCGGTGCGTCCTTCCACTGCAACCCGTTGCGGATGACATAGAGGTTCCCGCTGACAACCCGCCGGTCATCGACCCGCGGCTTTCCATGTGAGCGTGGAAAGTGCGGGTTGATACGGGACATCTGCTGGTCGCTTAACAAAAACAACTCCGTCATGGCGGCTACCTCCGCCAATCCCGGGATCACATCCCTTCGAGCCGATGCAAGAAATTAGTGTGTCCTGACCCTAGTTTTTCCAGTCTATCATCATTTTTGTTTCTACTTATTGTCGATGATTGGTTCCCTTGATGGTCCCCACTCATTAGTGTGCGTCTGGCTTCTCTTTTCCCATGGCATTAAACAATAACGTGGATGACAGGGCGTTGAAGGGCAAAGGGATGTTGTGTGTCAGCCCCTCGCCGTGGGCTGCTTTTAAGTCCTTCAGCAAAACGGCCAGTGCTGTTGCCGCTGTCCACTCCGCAACATCTTTCCAGTTTCGAGCGACCCAGCTATCGCCGGTGCTAACTTTCAGCAGGTTGAACAGTTCCTCCTGAGGCAGTCTATAGTGGTTGCCTAACTTTAGCCCCTCGGCAACAGCCTGCATGTTGATACCCAGGATCATATTATTCACCAACTTGGCGACCTGACTGTTCCCCGGGTCCTCGCCGTAGAAGAATATATTGGCGCCCATTGCATCGAAGTATGGCCGGAGCGATTTCAGAATTCTTTCGGGACCCGACGTCATAATCGATAGTGTTCCGGCCTTTGCCCCTGAAGCGCCGCCGCTGACCGCAGCGCTGACCAATTTTAGATCGCTTTCCGCTTCGACCTTTTTACCCAGCTCATTCATTGTCTCGGGATCGAGCGTGCTCATGACGATTATTGTTTTGCCCTTGGGCTTAGCCGACAACAGACCACCCTCACCGAAAATGATCTCGACATTCTGAGCATGGTCACGGACCATCGAAATCACTGCTTCGTCAGCCTGTGCCGCCACTTCTTTCAAAGTGTCCACCATCGTGATGCCGGCGGCTTTTGCTTTGTCGTAAGTGCCTTTGAAGGCGTCATAACCGATAACTTCAAAGCCGGCCTTCTTCAGGTTGGAAGCCATCGGGAAGCCCATCGTCCCCAGCCCTACAAAGCCGATTTTCTTACTCATGACTAAATTCCTCCAGTTTGGTTGATTGATCGCTCTACGTTCCGGTTACCCTTTGACCCAGCTTCCATCCGCCTGCGGATCGCTCGGGATGTTGAAGGTCTGGATGAAGCCGGACAACATTCTGTAATATCCAATGACGATCATGACATCCGCCAATTCCTGTACGGAAAAGTGTTCGAGCGTGTGTCTGAAGACAACGGCGGGCACCTTGCCCCGTTCGAGCAAGGTCTTCCCGAAATTCAGCAAAACCCGTTCGTCTTCCGTGAAAGCTTTGGCATCATCGAGGCGATTTTCTGCGATGGCGATGAATTGATCCTCGCGCACGCCGGCCGCGCTGGAAATGGACACATGCTGTGCCCATTCATAATCGGCGCTTTCATGCGCCGCCACCAAGAGAACGAAGAACTCCTTGTGGTAATCGGACAGCGTCAAGCCTTTGAAAATGGCCATCGTCAGATCGATGATCGGTATGAATGTGCCCGCGCTATAGCCCATCATGCGGAAGAAATTCACCTTTGTCGGCAAGTTCTCGAACTTCTGTCTCACGGGCTCCGGCAATTTGGAGAAGTCCGGATAGTCGAATTCAATTTTTGCGCTCAGCCTGTTATTCAATCCGGCTTTCTTTTCCATGATAAAGCCCTTCCTTGATAGGTTTGTGTTCTGGCATAGGTCGCGTCATGATTTTACATTCGCTGCGACCCATTCGGCATAAGCCTGCATGAATCCCTCCAGGAATTTCCGTGTCCCGTCGTTGATAAGCTTGCCGTCCGCGTTGAACAGCTTGTCGGCTCCGCCGAGATAGGCTTCGGGCTGCGGCATCGCCGGGATATTCAAAAACACCAACGTTTGCCGTAAATGATGATTAGCGCCGAATCCGCCGATGGCGCCCGGCGACGCGCTGACGACCGCGCCCGGCTTGCCGCTCCATGCGCTCTGGCCATAGGGCCGCGAACCGATATCAATGGCGTTTTTCAGCGCGGCGGGAACCGAGCGGTTATGCTCGGGCGTAACGAACAGAACGGCGTCGGCTCTCTTAATCCGCTGGCGAAACACCGTCCATTCCGCCGGCGGATTCTCGTCGCCGTCCTGATTGTAAATCGGCAGGTGTCCGATGTCGACGATGTCGAGCTTCACCCCGGCGGGCGCAAGTTCGACAAGGGCGTTGGCGACTTTGCGGTTGATGGAATCCTTCCGCAGGCTGCCAACAATCACTGCGACGTCGCTAATTTTATCCATGGTGCATTCTCCTTTGTTGCTGCTGAAACCTTGTGGCCGTGCGGGTCAGCCGATCTGCACCGCCAGCATCGAAATCGACCCGCCATCGACGCCTTCGACCGGAAAGCGGATACTCTCATTGCCCTGCCGCGCGGCCAGTACGTAAAGCAGCGGCAGGTAGTGATCCGGCGTCGGGATCGACAGCGCCGCGTCCTGGCCGAGCATCTCGTAGTTGATGAGCGGCTTGTACTCCCCCGCCAGCATGATGTCCTTGGCAGATTTTTCGAAGCGTACCGCCCAATCATAGGGATCACGCGGATGCCGTCCCCACGCGTAGGTGTGAAGGTTGTGGACGATGTTCCCGCTGCCGGCGATCAGCACGCCTTCGTCGCGCAACGGCGCCAACTTCTTGCCGACCTCGAAATGAAACGACGCCGGCCTGGTCTCGTCGATACTGAGCTGGACAACGGGTATGTCCGCCGCTGGGTAGACATGCCGCAGCACCGACCATGTGCCGTGGTCCAACCCCCTTGAATTGTCGAGCGTCACGTCCAAAGGTGCCAGCAGCTTCTGAATCCGCCGCGCCAGCGCGGGATCGCCGGGAGCGGGATATTGGACCTGATAAAGTTCCGGCGGAAATCCGCCGAAGTCGTGAATGGTCTTGGGCGCCGTCGAGATTGTGAAACCCGTTCCGGGAACGAACCAGTGCGCGGAGATCGACAGGATGGCCCCGGGTCGGGGCGTCTGCTCCCCTATGCGCTGCCATGCCTGCGTATAGCCGTTGCTGGCAAGTGCATTCATCGGATTGCCGTGGCCGAAGAATATCGCAGGCAGCGTTGCCATGGTTCGGTGTCCCTTCTACGTTTGTCAGACTCCCATATCGCAACGTCCACCGCATGCGGTGGCCTTCCTGACGAGCCTGCACGCCGACAGTTCACGACCGATGACGGCTCGCCTCGGCCACTGTCCTCTGGCCATAGGGCAATAGCAAGGCGCAGGGTGGTTGGCATAACCGAAGCTGTCCCCGAGCCGAGGGGCTTGTTCAGGGTTATAGTAATGCTACAGGCTAGATCGCCACGCGGCAGGACGCTGGGGCCGCCGCCCTGTTCTTATGTTACGATATCTAGCCGATATTTGAGGAATCTTCCCATGAGCGACGCGCAAACAGATGCCTTAAAGCAGATTCTGGCCGGTCTGCCTGAGCTGCTTCCCTCGGTGGAAGCGTCTTACAAAGATGTGCATGCGCATCCCGAACTGTCGATGCAGGAAACCCGCACCGCCGCACTCGCCGCGCGGCATCTGACGGCCAACGGCTACGAGGTGACAACCGGCATCGGAAAAACCGGTGTTGTCGGTGTGCTGCGCTCGGGTGAGGGGCCAACCGTCATGCTGCGCGCCGACATGGACGCGCTGCCGATCCAGGAAGCGACCGGGCTCGCCTATGCCAGCACGGTTTCAACGAAGGACGCCTCGGGCGAGACAGTGCCGGTGGCGCATGCCTGCGGCCACGACATGCATGTGGCGTGGCTAATGGGGGCATCTGCCCTCTTTGCGCGTACGCGCGGCGCATGGCGCGGAACACTGATCACGCTGTTCCAGCCCGGCGAGGAGACGGCGCAGGGCGCACGCGCGATGATCGATGACGGTCTGTTCACGCGCTTTCCGAAGCCGGAAGTGGTGCTGGGCCAGCATGTCATGGTCGGACCGGCGGGCACGGTTGCCGGCAGTTCCGGGCCGATCACCTCCGCCGCCGACAGCCTGCAGATCCGCCTGTTCGGACGCGGCGCGCATGGATCGATGCCGCAGGCCAGCATCGATCCGGTCGTCATGGCTGCGGCCATTGTCATGCGGTTGCAGACAATCGTTTCCCGCGAAGTGGCCGCCACCGAAGCCGCCGTGGTCACGGTCGGCGTCCTGCAGGCCGGCACCAAGGAGAATGTCATCCCGGGCGAAGCCCTTATCAAGCTGAACGTCCGGACCTTTGATGCGGGGGTTCGCAAGCGGGTGCTCGCCGCGATCGAGCGCATCGTGAATGCCGAAGCGGCAGCGGCGGGCGCACCCCGGCCGCCGGAGATCACCCCGCTCGACTCCTATCCGCTCAATGTGAACGACAAGTCCGCCAGTGATCGGGTCGCCGACGCGCTGCGCGCGCATTTTTCCGCCGATCGCGTCTTTCACACCGGCCCGGCGCCCGCGAGCGAGGATTTCGGGTGCTTCGGGACCGAATGGCATGCCCCGTCGGTCTTCTGGTTCGTCGGCGGCACCGATCCCGCCCTGTACGCCAAGGCAAAAGACGAAGGCCGGCTCAACGAGCTGCCGGTCAATCACAGCCCGCACTTCGCGCCGGTCCTGCATCCGACGCTCTCAACCGGCGTCGAGGCCATGGTCGCGGGCGCGTTGGCGTGGCTAGGCAAATGATCCAGCAATCGAACAGTCACTCATACGAGCAAGAGAGGCGCATCTGTTGATTCACCCTCTGGAGCAGAAGACGATCCATGATCTCCTGTTGGTTTATGACCTGACGGGCACCTTTGTCTTCGCGATCAGCGGCGCGATGCTGGGCGTCCGGCGCCAACTTGATATCTTCGGAATTCTGGTCCTGTCGTTCGTGGCTTCCAGCGCGGGAGGTATCACCCGCGATTTGCTCATCGGCGCCGTGCCGCCGGCTACCATTAGTGACTGGCGTTATCTCGCGGTTTCTCTCGCCGCCGGGGTGTTGACGTTTTTCTGCGCTCCCCTGATCGCACGCCTGCGCGCCCCGATACTGGTATTCGACGCTGCGGGGTTGGCCCTTTTTGCCGTTGCGGGCGCGCAGAAGGCTCTAGCCTATGGGCTGAACCCGCTGATGGCGGCGCTGCTGGGTATGCTGACCGGCATCGGCGGAGGTATTGCGCGCGATCTGTTCGTTGCCCGGACACCGGTCGTACTCCGGAGCGATCTTTATGCGCTTGCCGCATTCGCGGGGGCAGTGCCCGTTGTCGTCGGCCATGAATTGAATTGGCCTGCGGTCCTGACCGCTATTGCGGGCGCCATCGTCTGTTTTGGCCTTCGCCTGATGGCAATCCGATATGGCTGGAATCTCCCGGTCGCCAGGCCGATCGAAGGTGCAGCCCGGGATGGAAAGAGCGAATGAATCTGTAAAAGTCTCGACTTAGAGGCTGACCCGGGATGGATCCGGGACGTTTTTCGTGTTTTATCAATACGCCGGGCGGCGTTGGTGGCTGTGCCTCCTCGCGCAAGGAAATTGTTGCGTGATTTCAGCGGCTGCGATTCTCTCGTGTTTGCGAAAATAACGAAGAGACCCGTCATGGCGGCTACCTTCGCCAATCCCGGAATCACATCCCGTCGAGCCGATGCAAGAAATTAATGGGTCCTAACCCTAGCCGGCCCGGATGTAACGCCGGGCGAGGATACGCAGGTGGTTCTGGAAGTGCGGACGCAGGCGGTCGGTCCAGGGCGTACCGGCGGCGTTCTTCCAGTCGGCGCCCAGCGTCACCTCGGGCGTTTTCAGGTGGTAAAGCGCCAGATAGCGATGGGTTCCCGTCGGATCCTTGAACCGGCGCGCCGAGAGAACGCCCGGCACGGCGGCCAGCGCCGGGATATGTTCGTGGTCGTACCATTCATTGAACTCGGCATCGTGGTCCGGTGCCACGTTCATGGCGTTGACCAGCAGGCCACCGGCACCAGGTGGGCTGTCGGTCTCGCCTGGCAGGGTCTGTTTCCCGTCGAAGCGGATCAGCCGGGTACACATCGCGGTGACCCGTTTCGACCAGACGGACAGGTTGTCATGGGCGATCGCCAGATACGGCGGCGTTTTCAGCACCCCGAGGTTCGCAAGATCGTAGGTGGCAATCGCCTGCTTCGGGTTGGCGACGCCGATCCAGCGCTCGCACAGCCCGAACCCGGGGACGCGCTGGCGTTCGGGAATGTGTTCAAGGTCGTACCAGTCGTGAAACTCATCCTCATGCGCGTTGCTGAAATCGAACGCGACGAGCAACAGGCCCTTGGCCATTGATTGCCTCCGTGCTTCAGGTGCCGATACGGTCCAGATCCACGCCGGCATGATCCGGCGTAAACCACCAGACGCCAAGAGCCATGCAGGCCATCGCCGGGGGGATCAGCAGGAACGCGGCAGCGAACGAGCCGGTGTACTGCTGCAACCCGACCGCCAGGAACGGCCACAGCACGAACCCGAACAGCCACGCGACGGACCACGAAAACCCGTTGCCGACCCCGCGAATGCGTGTCGGATAAATCTCTGCCGTCAAAACCATGCTCGGGCCCCAGAAGCCCAGGAATCCGATGCTCCACAGCAGACCGTAGATCCACAGTTCGGTGTCGGTCTTGGCGAACACCCACAGGGTGATAAACACGGCACCTTCGGCCAGCATGACGTAGAATGCCGGGCGTCGGCCGAACCGGTCGGAAATCCAGCCGGACGCCAGCAGGCCCAGGAACCCGACCAATCCCCACCAGATATAAAACTGGCCGTAGGCAGCGGTGGACCAGTGCCGTTCCTGTGCCAGATACAGCGGCATCCAGCCACCTACCGTGCCGTAGATGGTGGTGGAGCAGCAGGCGATAAACGTCGCCACCCATGTGTTGCGCCGCATATCCGGCAGGAACAATTGCCCCAGCGGGATACGTTCCGCTTTGGCGACCCAGTCCTCGTCCTCGGCGGACAGGGGCGACCCATTGGCCCGCGCCCGGGCAATCCGGCGTTTCCGGTCCTGCATACGGACCCAGTAAGGCGATTCCGGACATTTCGCCCGGACATAGACCGCGACCAGCGCCACCACGGCGGGCACCGAGAACGCCAGCCGCCAGCCGTAAACGGAAATGATGTAGGTGGCGATGACCCCGGCCAGGGCGGCGCCGAAACACCAGGTGCCGCGATTGATGCCGATCGCCCGCCCGCGCAGCCTGGCCGGCCAGGTTTCGGCCACCAGCATCGATCCCAGCGACCACTCGCCATTCAACGCGAAGTTCACCACACAGCGAACGGCTACGAAAGCGACCCAGGTGGTACACAGCGCCAGCACCGGCATCATCAGCGAAAACAGCGCGATGTTGATGGCCAGCAAGGTCCGCCGGCCATAGCGGTCCGCCAGCCATGGCCAGACGAACATGCCGACGATGCCGACCAGCAAGGCGATCTGCAGGCCGGAGCGGAATTCTGGGATGGTCAGCCCGAATTCCTTGAGCAGCAGAGGCGAGGCCAGGGCGAATATCACCCCGTCCATGCCATCGAACCCCCACCCCAGGCCGTTCGCGACGGCTATGTGGATATGGGTCGGTGTGACCTGTGTCTGGTCCGACGCGGCCCGGAATGCCGCCGATTTTCGGTATTGTTCTTCAAGCGATCCCACTTCGGGGACATAGCCGATCGTATCGACAGCGGCACTCATTGGCTGGTGCTCCATTTCTCCCGAACACCAGTAGGCACGCGGAAAGGAGATCAGTCCAGTCCGAAGAACCTTGCGATGGCAGCGGTGGCATCCACCGGGGCCTGCTCGACGAAGCGGCCGGGCGGGACAACCCGTGTGCCGGCGGGGTAGGCATGGCTGAAATGGGGCAGGGACCACAGCTCCACCGAACGCCGCGTGCCGTCGGGCCAGACGCGGTGTTGCACGCCGTTGCGCACCTGTTCGGCCATGGCCGGGGCAGACAGGCCGTGCAGCGCACGCCATTGTGTCGTCAGCAGGTTGGCGTTTTCCGGTGCCACGGTCGTGTCGCCCTGTCCCTGCCAGACCGACAAGCGGGGCCAAGGGCCGTCGAACCCGTCCGGGGCGGCAGCGCGAACCAAACCGGCCCAGGCCTCCGGGCTTTGGTCCGGACCAGCCGAGGCCATCCGCCGCATCGCCTGCATGGCGGAATGCGCGGCCCCGACCGGCAGGCCGGCAACCGACGCACCCGCTGCGTAAAGCTCGGGGTAGGCCGCCAACATCGCCACGGCCATCGCCGCGCCGGCGGACAGGCCGACAATGAAGACCTGCCGGGGATCGCTCTGGAATCGCCGGATGGCGGCTTGGGTCATCGCGGCGATGGACGCCGCCTCCCCATGATCTCGCTTTGTGTCCGCCGGATGGAACCACTGGAAGCAGCGGCCGGCGTTGTTTGCCTTCGCCTGTTCGGGGATCACCAACGGAAAGTGCAGGCGTTCGGCCAGCTCGATCCACCCCGAATCGACCGCGAACGCAGTCGCGTCCTGATTGCATCCATGCAACAGCACCACCAGCGGGCTGCCGGCGACCCCGGCGGGGACATATGTCAGCATCCGCAGCTTGCCGGGGTTGTTGCCGAAGCCGTCGAAGGCGACCAGCCGGCCACCCTCGATCGGCGTCAGGCGCGGTTCCAGCCGGGGCTTGCTCAGGGTTGCTTTCGCCACACGGGTACCGAGTTTGATTCCCCGATATAGCGCGCTTAAATTGTCGGACCATTTCATGCCGCATGCGGCCTTTCTCAACGGCGGGTGCTACGTGGCGGAAACCGCCCCGGCTGCTTCCCGAAAACTCGATATGTTGCACCGCAGCATGAAATCAACCATGTTGCTGGTTTCTGGCGGTGATCCATGCGTGGTTTGCGCCTACACCGGGATGACGAAATCGCGCATAACCGAGTCGCTCCAATCATGTTGCACCTGACCAAACTGGCCGTCGGCATAAGGGATATCGATCATCTGCGGGAGGTGCAGACCTTGCGTGCCCGGGAGCATGGGCGGCTGTGGCATCGCACGCGTAACTTTCCCCGGCGCGGGAATGAGGTGGTGAACGGCGGGTCGATGTACTGGGTGATCGCGGGTACGATGCTGGCGCGCCAACGGATCGTGGATATCGTTCAGGACACGCGCGAAGATCAGACCCCCTGCACCAACCTGATTTTGGACCCGGCGATCGTGCCCGTGGCCGGACGGGTTACCCGGGCGTTCCAAGGCTGGCGCTACCTGGAGGCGGACGACGCCCCGCCCGATTTGCCGGCACTCGACGCAATCGCCGGGTTGGACAGCCTGCCGGTATCCATGCAGCGCGAACTGCGGGCGCTATGCCTGCTGTAACCGCCGTCGCGGGTTCATCGGACATTCACGCCGGGATATCATTCCGCCGGTTGCCTGACCGGCGCCGGCAGGGCAAAAGGCGCTCGAAATGAATCGAATTCATGTCATCGGCGCGGGTCTGGCCGGCCTGTCCGCGGCGTTGTCCTTAACAGCCGCGGGCCGGACCGTTGTCGTGCATGAGGCTGGGCCGTCCGCCGGGGGCCGGTGCCGGTCCTATTTCGACAAGGAACTCGGGCTCCGCATCGATAACGGCAACCATTTGCTGCTGTCCGGCAATACCTCCGCCAAGGCCTATATCGCGGAAATCGGCTCCGGGGACGCGTTTCGGCTCGGTTCCAGCGCGGTCTTTGCGTTCATGGATATCAAAACCGGGGAACGCTGGACCGTTCGGCCTAATAAGGGGCGCATTCCATGGTGGATCTTCAGTCCCACCCGCCGCGTGCCCGGAACACGGCTATCTGACTACCTGGGTATGGCCCGGATTGTTCGTTTTCGCGACGAAACCTCGGTGGGCGACGCGATGCGGCGCGGCAAACTGTATTGGCGCATGGTCGAGCCTCTGGCGGTGGCCGCACTGAACACGCCGACGCAGGAAGGATTGGCCCGTCTGCTTGGGGCGGTGATCCGGGAAACCCTGATGCGCGGCGGCGCCGCCTGCATCCCCATGATACCGAAGCAGGGTCTGTCGGAGGCGCTGATCGATCCCGCCATCGCCACGCTGAAAAGCCGCGGCGCGGACATCCGCTTCAACAGCCGCATCGCCGAACTGGCACGCGGCAACGGCCGGGTCACCGCCCTGCGCGGCCCGGATGGTGAAATCCCGCTGGACCAGGGCGATGCGGCTGTCCTGGCGGTGCCGCCCGGGGGCGCGTCCGACCTGCTGCCCGGGCTGATCGTGCCGGATGCGTTCGAGGCGATTTTGAACATCCACTTCCGCTACGTCGCCGATTCCGCCGGCCCATTGGCCGCGACTGGATTTATCGGCCTGACCTCCGGCACTGCCGAATGGGTGTTCATCAAGCAGGATCATGTGTCTGTCACCATCAGCGCCGCGAACAACATTGTGGACGATTCCGCCCGAACCATCGCCGCGCTGGTCTGGCCCAATGTGGTCGATGCGCTGGGTTTGCCGGCCGACCTGAAAAACGACCTGCCGCCCTTTCGTGTCGTCAAGGAAAAGCGCGCCACCTTTGCCGCCACCGCACGGCAGGACTCGCGCCGCCCCGATGCGGCCACGGATTTGGCCGCCAACCTGGCGATCGCGGGGGACTGGACGGACACCGGCTTGCCCGCCACGATCGAGGGCGCGATAAGGTCCGGCCGCACGGCCGCGGATGTTCTCCTCAGGCAGCGATCGTAAGGATACCATGGCCCCCGATGCGATAACCGCGCCGGTTGTCGATGATGCCGCCTTGCTGGACTCGGTGTCCCGGGCGGCGGATGCGTTGACGCGGCGGCAAAAGCCGGACGGACATTTTGTGTTCGAACTGGAGGCCGATGCGACGATCCCGGCGGAATATGTGCTGTTGGAGCACTTTCTGGACCGCATCGACGCGCCGTTGCAGGCCAAAATCGGCGTTTATCTGCGGTCGATCCAGGGCGAGCACGGCGGTTGGCCGTTGTTCCACGACGGGGCGTTCAATATCTCGGCCAGCGTGAAGGCTTACTTCGCGCTGAAGGCGATCGGCGACGACCCGGATGCGCCGCATATGCGCCGGGCGCGAGAGGCGATCCTGGCGGCGGGCGGCGCGGAGCGGACGAATGTGTTTACCCGGGCGCAACTGGCGCTGTTCGGGGCGGTGCCGTGGCATGCGGTGCCGGTGATGCCGCTGGAAATCATGCACCTGCCGCTGTGGTTTCCGTTCCATTTGTCGAAAGTGTCGTACTGGTCGCGCACCGTGATCGTGCCACTGCTGGTGCTGATGGGGCTGCGTCCCAAGGCGCGCAATCCGCGCGGTATCGGGATACCGGAGCTGTTTCGCACGCCGCCCGAACAGGTGACGGACTATATCCGCGGCCCGTACCGATCCGGCTGGGGGCGCTTCTTCAAGGGCGTCGATGTGCTGCTGCGCGCTGTCGAACCGCTGTTTCCCAAGGCCACCCGTCAAAGCGCCATCGACAAAGCGGTGGCCTTCGTCACCGAACGGTTGAATGGCGAGGACGGGCTGGGCGCGATCTATCCCGCCATGGCCAACAGCGTGATGATGTTCGACACCCTGGGCTATCCGCCCGACCACCCGGCGGCGGCGATCGCCTGGCAGTCGGTTCGCAAGCTTCTGGTGATCGAGGAAGATCGCGCCTATTGCCAGCCATGCCTGTCTCCGGTGTGGGACACCGGCCTGGCCGGGCATGCGCTGGCCGAGGCCGGGGTTTCGACAGTGGCCGCCTGCGATTGGCTGAAGCCGCTGCAAATCGATGACGTCGTCGGCGACTGGGCGGTGCGGCGACCGGGGCTGCGGCCCGGCGGCTGGGCGTTCCAGTACAACAATCCGCATTATCCGGATGTGGACGACACGGCCGTGGTGGGCATGCTGCTTCATCGCAACGGCGATCCCGCCCATGCCGGGTCGATCGACCGAGCCCGGGAATGGGTGATTGGCATGCAGTCGTCGGACGGCGGGTGGGGCGCGTTCGAGCCTGAGAATACGCATCACTACCTGAACCACATTCCCTTCGCCGATCACGGCGCCTTGCTCGACCCGCCGACAGCCGATGTCAGCGCGCGCTGCGTGTCGTTTCTGGCGCAGATCGGCATGGCGGCGGACGACCCGGTCATGGTCAAGGCACTGGCGTATTTGCGGCGGGAGCAGGAGCCGGACGGCAGTTGGTTCGGCCGCTGGGGGACCAACTACATCTACGGCACCTGGTCGGTGCTGTGTGCGCTGAATGCAGCCGGCGTGCCGCACGACGATCGGGCGATGACCCGGGCGGTGCAATGGCTGGTTTCGGTCCAGCGGGGCGATGGCGGCTGGGGGGAGGACGAGGAAAGTTACGCCGATGCCGCCCCCGGCCGTTATAAGGTCAGCACCCCAAGCCAAACCGCGTGGGCCGTGCTTGGGCTGATGGCGGCGGGCGCGGCGGATCACCCGGCAACCGCCAAGGGTATCGCCTATCTGGCCACGACGCAAAAGCCGGATGGCGAGTGGAGCGAGGAACCCTATACCGCCGTGGGTTTTCCGCGCGTGTTCTACCTGCGCTACCATGGGTACAAGCTGTATT
>JAJZEV010000310.1 GCA_021805665.1 Pseudomonadota bacterium | reverse complement strand
CATGCTCGTGCAGGGCGGCACGGTCGTCGATACCTATTCAGTACTGTCGTCCGATCCGACCTCGTTCGGTTCCCTGGTACTGAACGGCACCGCGACGGTCTGGAACGACGCGGGCGATGCGACCGATACCGCCAACACCCGCGGCTATATGCTGATCGGCGCCAATAGTCAGGCCGGCAATAAGCCGTTGCCGGCACCTGTTGGCCAGGCCAGCCTGCTGGTTGAAAACGGCGCTACCTCGGTCGAAGCCACCTTCGCCAAAATCGGCGCATCGGTGGACAGCACCGGCAGCGTCACCGTGCAAAGCGGCGGCACCTGGCTTATCGGGACGGCGGCATCCGGCGGCTTTCTGACCGTCGGCGCCGCCACCAACGCTTCCGGCACACTGGATATTTCCGGTGGATCGGTCAGCGTGCTGTCCGGCACCGGATCGCTGACAGTGAATGGAACCACGTCGGTCGGTAATCTAGGCATGACGATCGGGGACAGCACCGGATCGACTGGAACCGTGACGGTGCAAGGCGGCGTGCTGACGGTCGCAGGCGCGGGTTTGATCGACGGTTCCAGCGGGGCCGGCGTTCTCGATGTGTTTAGCTTCGGAACGGTGTTGCTCACCGCGGCGACGGGTGGTTTGAAACTGGGCCAGTCCTTGGGGGCGACCGGTTCGTTGCTGGTTTCGGGTGGCAACGCGCTGGTCGATATTACCGGCGGCGCGCTGAAGGTCGGCGAGGCCGGTTTCGGGGTCGTGCAGGTCCAAAACGGCGGAACCGTGCAGGACAACGGCTCCGGCGGACTGGTCGTTGGGCAATCGGCGTCCGCCAGCGGCACCGTCGCGGTCGATGGAGGCGGTGTGCTGAACGTCACCGGGTCCGGCGGCATCGTCGTCGGCGTGTCGGCGTCGGCGCATGGCCTGTTGGATGTGAACGGCGGGCAGGTCGCCTATTCCGGTGCCGCAATGATGGTCGGCAATGCTGGCGACGGCGTTTTGTCATTGGAAAACGACGGCGTCATCGGCGCCAGCGGGTCGGTGGCGCCAAGTGTCGTGGTCGGAGCACAAGCCACCGGGAACGGCACGATTCTGGTTCAGAACTCCGGATCGTTGGTGCTGGGCGAAGGGAATCTGATTGTCGGCGGTTCGGCTGGCGCCACCGGTACCGTCGATGTCACCGGGCTCGCGGCGGCCGTCTTTCAACAGGCCGGCATCTCGCTGCTTCCCGTCATCGCCATCGGTTTCGGCGGGAACGGTGTGCTGTCCGTTACCAGCGGCGCCTCTGTCGCGACCGGGGGTTATCTCAGCATCGGCGGCCAGTCCGGCACCGCCGCCGTGGCCGGTGGCAGCGGTATTGTCACGGTGGCCGGCGGAACCATTGTCACCAGCGGCGTGACAACCGTGCCCAACGCCACGCTGGCAGCCTATGGCATCGTCCTCGGCCAGGGGTCGCTGTCCACAGGCACGTTACAGGTCGATGCCGGCGGCATCGTCGTTGCCGACGCCACCACCGGCACCGGCGGAGTCGCTGTTGGCGAGGTTGCCGGGGCAACCGGCTCGATCGACGTCAACGGCGGCTTTTTCCAGGTGAGCGGCGGGTCTCTCCTGATCGGCCAGGGCGGCACCGGTATCGTCAGTGTGGAAAACGGCGGCACGATCGTCGCGGGCGGCGGGAACGCGGGCGCGGTCGGCCTGGGGGGGCAGGCCGGGGGAACGGGTTCGCTTACCGTCCAGGCGGGCGGTCAGTTCATCCTGAATAATGTGGGGCTGAACATCGGCGACGCCACCGGAGCGGCCGGCGCCTTGACCGTTACCGGATCGCATTCCGCCCTTCAGCTTCTAGGCGGATCGCTCCCGGCCCCGGCGATCGAGGTCGGATTGAATGGCGCCGGCACGTTGTCCGTGCTTAACGGAGCCTCGGCAGCCACAGCCGGCAATGTCGTGATCGGCGACGCGCTCGGCGTAGGCGGCTCCGGACACGGCACCGTGATCGTCGGCGGGACCGGAAGTCTCTCGGTGGGATCCGCCAGCGTCCTGACGGTGGGCGGCGCGATCTCGCTGGGGCAGGCAACCCTGACCACGGGATCCCTGCAAATCGGTGCGGGCACGGCGGTGGATGTCACGGGTTCGGTCGTGGCCGGCGGCACCGGGTCCGGCCCGAGCGGCGGAGCCGGAACGATCGTGGTGAACGGCTCGCTGCAGGTGACCGGGCCGCTGACGATTTGGTCGGGTTCGACGCTGGCGGTCTCCGGCGCCACGAGTGGCGTCACAGTGGGCACCTCGGTTCCGCCGGGCGGCTACGCCACGGCCGGGCAAATCGATATATTCGCCGGCCAAACCCTGGGCGGCAACGGCTTGATCGTTGCATCGTCGGTCAACAACGACGGCCAGATTCAGGTGTTCGGCCAGGCCGCGGTATCCACCCCCGGCACCATGGAAATCACCAGCGCCGTGCATGGGACTGGAACGATCGACCTGCTGGCCGGGTCGGTGCTGCGGATCGACACCGCCGGCGGCCTCGGTCAGCAGACAGTCTTCGGCACGGGAGGCACCGAAACGCTGATCCTGAACTACACGACCTCTGTCCCGGCGGGTATGAGTTCCCCGGGATCTATTTCCGGCCTCGCGGCCGGCGACCGGATCGAACTGGCCGGTGCGTCGTCCATCGTCAGCGCCCAGTTCACCGCATCCACCACGACCGCGGGTCAGGATCAACTGACCATCCAGACCAACACCGGTTCGTTCGTCATCGGCTCCGTCTCGCTGGCCGCCAACGTGGCCACATCGCTGACGACGTTCTTCGACAGCACGTCCGGGGCATACGGTGTCACCGTCGAGTCCACGCTGTGCTTCCTGCCCGATACCCTGATCGCCACGCCGTCGGGCGAGGTTAAGGTGCAGGCTTTGCGAACCGGGGATCTGGTACTGACCGCAGCGGGTAACGCGCGCCCCATTGCCTGGATCGGCCAGGGCAAGGTGCTGGCAACGCGCGGGCGGCGCTCCGCCGCGACCCCGGTGATCGTGCGCAGGGGGGCGCTGGGCAATGGGGTTCCCCATCGCGATCTGCACGTCACAAAGGGACATTCGCTGTTCATCGACGGCGTGCTGATCCCGGTGGAATTCCTGGTCAACCACCGCTCTGTTCTGTGGGATGACAGGGCGCAGGAAGTAAATCTCTTTCACATCGAACTGGAAACCCACGATGTGCTGTTGGCCAACGGCGCACCGGCCGAAAGTTATCGCGACGACGGCAACCGGTGGCTGTTCCAAAATGCCAACGATGGCTGGAACCAGCCGCCCAAGGAGCCATGCGCCCCGGTTCTGACCGGCGGGCCGGTGGTCGATGCGGTCTGGAAACAGTTGCTGGATGCCGCCGGCCCCCGGCCCGGCATCCCGCTGACCGACGACCCCGGTTTGCATCTTCTGGCCGACGGCGTTCGCGTCGATGCGGCCCGCTCCGCCGGGCGTTATGTGTTCCGCCTCGCCACCGTCCCCCGCGATCTGCGGCTGGTATCGCGCTCCGCCGCCCCGGCGGAGCTGGGGTTGGCCCGCGACCCGCGCGAACTGGGCGTCGCCGTCCGCCGGCTGGAAATCTGGCACGGTCGCCGCGTCGCCATCCTGGAGGCCGACGATGCGCGCCTGCGTGACGGTTTCCACGGCTTTGAGGCAGCCTGCGGCCATCGCTGGACCAACGGCGATGCAACCGTGCCGCCCGGCCTCGTCGAAGGACCGGCCGACATCGTTGTTCATATCAGCGGCACGGCCCGATACCCCGAGACCGGCGAGGCGGTGGAGGCCGCGTGATCGTTCGGCAAAACCTCGCGCCCGGTCATTCAGGCGGAAGGTTGGCCGGCTGGTGCCCAGCCACCGGGCTCGGCTGACCGAGGACAGCCCAGATCGGAATGGCCCCGTAACAGCCACTCCCGTTGGCACCTGGCAATCCGATCCGACCGGCACGGTTGGGATCGTGGCCCGGCGCATCGCTGGCTGTGGGCATGCGGGACGGCCTGGATGTAACACACCGACCGAACCGCGGCGATGCGATGAACAAGAAACCGGCCGAAGCCTCGTGTCTTGAACCGCGCGTTATCCCTTCGGTACGCTTTGCGGTGGCAACGCCGCCCTATCGGACCGACAGCAGCGCGTCCGCCATGACCACGCCTTCGCCGTCGCGCATCACGATCAGGGGATTGATCTCCGCCTCCGTCACCGCCGGGATCGCGGCGAGATGCGAGAATGCCGCCACCGCCCGGGCCAGCGCCGTCAGATCGCCCCGGGGCATGCCGCGATAGCCGCGCGCGGGGGCCAACCCCTTGACCAGGCCGATCATGTCCATCGCCTCGGTCTCAGTGACCGGCGCCAGACGCACGACCACGTCGCGGTAAACCTCCGCCAGGATGCCGCCGGCCCCCAGTGCCACGATCGGACCGACCAGCGGATCCAGCCGATAACCCAGGATGGCCTCGCCAACGCCCTTGACCATCGGCTGCGCGATGAAACCGTCGATCTGGCTTCCCAGGCGTTCGGTCATGTCCGCCGCCGCCGTCCGCAAGGCGTCCGCGTCCTGGATGTTCAGCGCCACCGCCCCGGCTTCGGTCTTGTGGGCGATGGTGCTGGACACCGCCTTCAGCGCCACCGGATACGCCAGATCGGGCGGGGGAGCGACCGGATCGATCCGCCGCGCTGCATCCGCCACCCCCAGCGCCGCGAATACTGCCCGGGCGCCCGGCTCATCGTTCGCCCGCGCCACCAGGGCCTCGGCCCCGCCCGTGGCGCCGGTCGCGGGAATAGCGCGCGGCGCCCGCCAGTCCAGATAGGCGCGCACCCCGTCCGCGCAGGCCTCCGGCGTGCGGAACGCGGCCACCCCAGCATCGTTCAGCAGGCGCATCGCGGCGTCGGCCTGCGGCACGATAAAGGCGCAGATCGGGTTACGGCCCTTCGCGGCGACCACCCCGGCGACACCCTCCTGCGGGCGGAACTGCGCCGAACTGCCGATCACCGCGATCGCCACGTCGGCATCCTCCGCATCGCGGGCGGTGTCCAGCGCCTTGGCGACGAAGTCCTTGCTGGCGCCTGCCAGGGTCGTGTCCAGCATGTGCGCGGTGCCGATGCCCAGCACCCCCAGCCGGTCCACCACCATCGCCCCGCCGCCGCCGGTCGTGGTCACGATGCTGACGGCGCGCTTCGGATGAGCCGGCGGCGTGCGCCCCAGCAGCAGCGGCGGCAGTTCCAGCAAGGTTTCGATCTGGTCGACCCGGACGATGCCGACCGCCTGGAAGAAAGCATCGGCGGCGGCGTCCGATCCGGCCATCGCGCCGGTATGCGTCGTCGCCAGCTTCGCGGCGGCCTCCGAACGGCCGAGTTTATAGGCCACGATCGGCTTGCCCGCGGCATGGGCACGCCGAGCGGCATGCTCGAACAGGTCGGGTCGGCGGATGGTTTCGAGGAACAGCAGGATCGCGTCCGTGTCCGGGTCATCGACCAGCAGGTTGGCGATTTCCCCGGCGGTCAGGTCCGCCTCGTTCCCGGTCCCCACGATCTTCGCGAAACCCCGTCCCCGCGCCACCGCCCGGGAGGCGATGGTGCCCATCATGCTTCCGGAATGCGATACCAGGGACCACCGGCCTGGCAGGATGCTTTCGGATTCCAGCACCGCGTTGACCGAACAGGCGATCGATCCGGGAATGTTGATCACCCCCATGGAATTCGGCCCCAGCAGCCGGATTCCGGCTTCGCGTGCAGCCGCCACGATGCGGTTCTGCAACGCAACGCCCTCGGGTCCGGCCTCGGCGAATCCATCTGCCAGCACGCAGGCAACCGGGACGCCGCGCGCTGCACAGTCCTGGATCGCGGCCTCCACATGGCTGGTGTTCACCAGGATATAGGCGAAATCGATCGGGCCGGGCACGTCGCGCAGCGTTGGGTACGCGGTCTCCCCAAGCACCGTCGCGGCGCGCGGGTTGATCGGGAACAGTGCGCCCTTGAAGCCATGGCGCCGCAGATAGACCTGCGCCCTGGCCGTCAGCCGGCTGGCATCGGTGGACGCGCCGATCAGGGCGATCCGCTTCGGGGAGAACAGCGACTGCGCGAGGCTCACGGCGGACATTCCTGGCTTTGCCCGGTCCCGCGTTCAGGCGGAATCGGGTCTTTCCGGCAAAGGGGGCGAACGGATCAGGACATCCAGTGCGGCGGCTGCCAGGTCCAGCCGGCTTCGGTCTTCGACCACCAGCCAGGCATCCACAAATTCCCGTGCCCTGCCGCCGGGACGTATTGGCCCCTGGCCCAGATATAGCCGCTGCCGTTCCAGTCCCAGTGACCGGGCTGCCACATCAGCGCCTCCCCGGTCACGGGCGGTTTCGGAGTCGCTTCAGCGACAAGCGGCGGCACCGGCGGGAACGGATTCGCCCCGGTGGCCGGGGTTTCGCCGCCGCAACCGGCCAGCAGGCCAGCCGCCAGAAAGGCCGCCAGCCCGATATGTTTGTTCATGATCCTGCGTTCTCCGACGACAACTGTTCTGGAATCAATACGGATACCACGGCCTGGGCGGCAATGCCCTCGCCGCGTCCGGTGAAGCCCAACCGCTCCGTCGTGGTGGCCTTGACGGAGATCCGGCCGGCATCGACGCCCAGCAATTCCGCCAGCCGGGCGATCATCGCCGGGGCATGGGGCGTGATTTTGGGACGTTCGCAGATCAGGGTCACGTCGGCATTGGCCAGCCGCCCGCCGCGCGCGGCGATCCGCCCGGCCGCGTGAACCAGGAACCGGGCGCTGTCGGCGTCCTTCCAGGTGGCTTCGGACGGCGGGAAGTGGCGGCCGATATCGCCCTCCGCCAGTGCGCCATAGATCGCGTCGCACAGTGCATGGATACCGACATCGGCATCGGAGTGCCCGGCAAGCCCCTGGTCGTGCGGCACCCGCACGCCGCACAGAACCAACGGCCGCCCGGCTTCGAACTTATGAACGTCGAACCCGGTGCCCACGCGCGGGGTCGGCGGCATGGTCATGATGCGCTCCAACCGGATCAGGTCGTCCGGGTACGTTAATTTGATGTTGTCGTCCGAACCGGGGACGATGGCGACGGTCAGGCCGGCGGCTTCCAGCAGCGACGCATCGTCGGTCGCGCCGGTCAGTCCCGACCGGTGAGCGCCCAGCAGGACATCGAACCGGAACGCCTGCGGTGTCTGTGCCCGGAACAGCCCGGCGCGGGGGACGGTCTCGGTGACGATCCCGCGCTCCGCCCGTTTCAGCGTGTCGGCGACCGGCGCGCCGGGAATGGCACCGGGCGATTCGCGCAGGGCGGCGGTCAGCGCCTGGATGGTGCCGGCGGGGATCACCGGCCGGGCGGCGTCATGCACCAGAACGATATCGGGGGCGAACGGAATCAGGGCGTCCAGGCCGGCGCGCACGCTGTCCTGGCGGGTCGCCCCGCCCGCGACGGTTGGCAGCAACCCGGCCACACCGGCCAGTGCGGCGTCGATCGGGGCCGCCTCGCCCACCGGCTGCAACAGGGAGACATGGGTGGCCAGGGCCTCCGCCGCATGGCGGATCACCGGCTTGCCGGCAAGCGTCAGGAACTGCTTCGGCATCCCGGCGCCGAAGCGGGTGCCGGAACCGGCGGCGATGAGGATGGCTGCGATACGCATGGGCGCACAGATGCCGTTGTGCGACCGTCCCGTCAATGCGGCCGTGGCTGCCGCGCGTCAGGGACTTGTCTGCGTGCCCGCAGCCGGCGCATCTCCACGAACTGCCAGATCAGCAGAATCGGGATGCCGACCGCGATATCCCGGCCGCGGCGAACCAAGGACACGCCCAGCGACAGCTCTGGCGGCACACCGAAGATCGCCCCCAGCCCGGCATATCCGGCTTCCTGCACCCCTGCGTTGACCGGCACCAGGAAGGCGACGGCGGCGGCGGCGCTCAGCAGCGCCTCGATCGCCAGTGCGTCGTCGAAGTCGATCGGCACCCCCAGCGCATGGTAGGCGATCCAGCCCGCCATGCCCGTGCTGATCCAGCCCAGCAGGTGGATCAGGAAACCCAGCGCCAGCTTTCCGGTATGGCCATAGATCAGGCCCAGTTCGGCTTGCAGCACCTCCACCCGCTCCCGGGCGTCCGCGAACCAGTTTCCCGCGATCCGCCGGCCCAGCTTCGCGAACACCGTCGGCGCGCCCTTCTGCGCCCAGACGAAGCCGAAGCAGGCCAGCACCGCCAGACCGATCCCCACTTCCACCGGCACCGCCAGCCGCGATCCGGGCGCGCGTGCCAGCAGGATTCCAAGCCCGATGCAGGCAAAGGCGATCTGCGCCAGGAATTCCGCCGTGACATCCACCACGGTGGACGCCGTGGCGGTGTGCCATTCCACGCCATGCAACGTCACCGCTCTTGCGCCGAACACGAAGCCGCCTACCTGGGAAAATGGCAGGCAGTTCGCCGAGGCATCGCGTACCATCCGGCCCCAGATCATCAGCCAGGGACGGCGCATGATTTTCTTAGGTGTAATCACGTCCCAGGCGAAGCCGAGGATGACGAACAGCACGATCTGCCAGCCGGCGATCAGCGCGAACTCCCGCCAGCCGATCCGGCTGACGGCGGTGACGATGTTGCCGAAGCCGTAATACGACACCAGCAGCACCGCGAGCAGCAGGCCCAGCAGGGCGAGCAGATAAGAGAGACGCTTCATAGCACGGCTTCTGCCCCGCGCGGGCGTGCGGGGCAACCGTTCAGAAGCGGGCCGACCCCGTTTCAACCGGTTCGCGCATCGGCTAAGACGCGCCGGACGATGGATGGAACCACGATGACGACGCTTGTTACAGGGGCTACTGGATTTGTCGGGTCCGCCGTCGCGCGGGTGCTGGCCGCACGCGGACATGACCTGCGCCTGCTGACCCGCGCGTCCAGCGACCGGCGCAACCTGGCGGGGCTGGAGGCCGATGTGGTGACCGGCGACCTGACGGACCCGGCCTCTTTGAAGCGCGCCGCCGCCGGCTGCCGCTATGTCTTGCATGTCGCCGCCGACTATCGCGTGTGGGTGCCCGATCCGGATGCCATGCTGCGGGCCAATGTCGATGGCGCACTGGCGATGGTGCGCGCCGCCGCCGACGCCGGCGCCGAACGAATTGTCCATTGCAGCTCTGTCGCCGCCCTGGGCCAGATCGGCGACGGCACCCCGGCCAACGAGGACACCCCCGCCGATGAGGCGGATTTCGTGGGTATCTATAAACGATCGAAATACCTGGCGGAGAAGGCCGTGCTGGATCTTGCCCGTCGCGAATCGCTGCCGGTGGTCGTGGTCAACCCCGCCGCGCCGGTCGGGCCGCGCGATATCAAGCCCACGCCGACCGGAAAGATGATCCTGGATGCCGCCGCCGGGCGCATGCCCGCTTATATCGATACCGGCCTGAATATCGTGCATGTGGACGATGTCGCCGAGGGCCATGTGCTGGCGCTGGAAAAGGGCCGGATCGGCCAGCGTTACGTGCTGGGCGGCGAGGACATGTCGCTGAAGGATATCCTGGGCCTCGTCGCCGGTGTCGTGCATCGCCGCCCGCCCTTTATCCGCTTGCCGGAGGCTGTGGTCTGGCCCGCCGCGTTCATGATGGAAAAGCTGGCATCCGTCACCGGCATCGCCCCCATGATGACCCGCGACCACCTGAAGATGGCTCGGAAGAAGATGTTCTACTCCTCGGCCAAGGCGAAAGCGGAACTGGGATACAGCCCGCGGCCCGTCAGGCTGGCGGTCGAGGACGCGGTGGCCTGGTTCAAAGCCAACGGAATGCTGCGCGGATGACGGTGCTGGCGGTTCTGACCGTGGCGGTCTGGCTGTATCTCCTGTTCGGTCACGGGCGATTTTGGCAGGCCGGGCCGGTGCTGCCGGTGTCCTACCCCGCCGCCACGCCGCCTGTCGCGGTCGTGGTGCCGGCCCGCGACGAAGCACCGACGATCGATGCGACGCTGCGGTCGTTGCTGGCGCAGGACTACGCCGGTTCGCTGCGGGTTATCATGGTCGATGACAACAGCACCGACGGCACCGGCGACCTCGCCCGGGCCATCGCCGATCCCCGTCTGACAATCGTTCGCGGGGCAGACCGGCCGGCGGGATGGAGCGGCAAGCTATGGGCCGTGTCGCAAGGCGTCGCAACGGCCGGCGATGCTGACCTGGTACTGCTGACCGACGCCGATATTGTCCACGATCCGGCCCATGTATCGTCGCTGGTGGCGCGAATCGAGCGGGACAATCTGGACATGGTGTCCGAAATGGTACGGCTGGCCTGCGATAGTTGGGCAGAGCGGGCACTGGTTCCAGCCTTCGTTTTCTTCTTTCAGTTGCTTTATCCTTTTACATGGGTCAACGACGGGCTGAAATCGACGGCCGCCGCGGCCGGCGGCACCATTCTGATCAGGCGGCGGGCGTTGCAACGGATAGGCGGGATCGAAACGGTGCGAGGGGCTTTGATCGACGATGTGGCCCTAGCTAGCGCAGTGAAAAAAGGCGGCCGGATCTGGCTTGGCCATTCCAGTCTGGCGCGCTCTGTGCGGCCATACCCGTCGGCGGCGGATATCTGGCGCATGATCGCGCGAACCGCTTATGTGCAGCTTCGGTATTCGCCCATCCTGCTGCTGGCGGCCATCGCCGGGATGGCGTTGGTCTGGCTGATGCCCCCGGCGATGGCGCTGTTCGGGCATGGCACGGTGTTCTGGTGCGGCGCGGCGGGCTGGGCGATGCTGGCGGGGTCCTATCTGCCGACCTTGCAGCGCTTTGGCCGTTCCCCGTTATGGGCGGCGGTGCTGCCGCCGATCGCGGTCTTCTATATGGCCGCCACCATAGGGTCGGCTGCCAACCATTACCTGGGCCGGGGCGTGGCCTGGAAAGGCCGGGCATACCAGGGTGCTGGACAATGAGCGAAGCGGCGGTCGAGAACGTGGAAGTCTGGTCCGGCAAGGGGCCGGGCGACGAAAACTTCCCGGTGGGATCGCGGCTGATCGCGGCCAAATTCCGCGACCCGATCCATCGTTACTACATGTTCGCCCGCAATGCCGACGATATCGCCGACTCGCCGACCTTGTCCCCACAAGACAAATTATTCCGGCTGGGAATCATGGAAGACGTCCTGCTTGGACGCCGGCAGACCGGCTCCCCCAGTGCGCTGGCGCTGCGGGAAAGCCTCGCCAAGACCGGTGTCACGCCGAAACACGCAACCGACCTGCTGCTGGCATTCCGGCAGGATGCGGTGAAGACACGGTATGCGACGATCGACGAGCTGTATAGCTATTGTTACTATTCCGCCGTGCCCGTCGGGCGTTACGTGCTGGACCTGCATGGCGAAAAGCATGAGTGCTACTCGCCATCCGACGCGCTTTGCACATCGTTGCAGGTGCTGAATCATATACAGGATTGCGTAAAGGATCTGGCCGAGCTGGATCGGTGCTATCTGCCGCAGTCGTTGCTCGACCATTTTGGTGCGACTGTGGAAGATTTGCGGCGGCCGGCGGAAACCCCGGCGATGCGGCGCGTTTTCATCACGTTGCTTGACCGGATCGACAGGATGAACCACGCCGCGTCAGAACTGCCGGAAATCGTCCGAAATGGCCGCCTTCGCATCGAAACCGGCATTATCCATGGCCTTTCGCAGCGACTGGCCCGACGGCTGGTTTATAACGACCCGATCGCCAACCGCGTTAAACTCAGTAAAGGCGACGCCGCGATCGCGATCCTGAAATCGATGTATTATCTGATATGACCCAGTCTGCTACCCCGCTGGGCGCCGGCCGCGCCGACCTAGACGCTGTCGAAACGATCGTCCGATCGGCCGGCACCTCGTTCTATCACGGCATGCGTGTCCTGTCCCCGGACCGCAGGCATGCCATGTACGCGATCTATGCCTTCTGCCGCATCGTGGACGACATCGCCGACGAAGCAGGATCGTTACAGGAAAAGCGCAGCGCACTCGCCGCCTGGCGAAGTAACATCGCTCGCCTTTATCATGGCGGAACCGAAGGCCCGGTTACCCGGGTTCTGGCCCTGGCGGTGCCGAAGTTCCAGTTGAGGCAAGAAGATTTCATGGCTGTCATCGACGGCATGGAAACCGATGCCGAAACGGTCGTCATCGCGCCGCCGATGGCGGAACTGGACCTGTACTGCGACCGCGTGGCTTCCGCTGTCGGGCGGCTGTCGGTTCGCGCGTTCGGCGATTCCTCGCCCGCCGCGGACGAGGTCGCACACGCCCTGGGCCGGGCGTTGCAACTTACGAACATCCTGCGCGACATCAAGGAAGATGCGGATCGTGGCCGTATCTATCTGCCGGCGGAATATCTGCGTGACGCCGCTGTGCCCGCCGATCCGGTCGCGATCCTGACGGCGCCCGGTTTAAGCGTCGTGTGCGGCCGTCTGGCAGTGCTGGCGCATCGCTATTTTCGCGACGCTGCCGAGGCGATGGATCGCTGCGACCCAACCGCCATGAAGCCCGCCCGACTTATGGGGGCAACCTACGACGCGATCCTGACGGCGCTGGAGCGCCGGGGCTGGAATCGGCTGGAAGAACGGGTCAGCCTGCCCAAGTGGCGGAAACTGTGGCTGGCTTGCCGCTATGGGTTGTTTTAGCGCGCCGGCAACACCATTGGGGTTAAATTAAGTTGCTTTCATCCGGGCAACCGATGCATAATGTTGTCAGTCGATTAGGGCGTGACGTTCGCCCCGGCTATGAACCTCTGCTGCCCCTTCACCCCACCCCGGAGCATACGCTCGTGATTACCTCCATCAAGCGCCTGATCGCTGGCCTGGCTTTCGTTTTGCCAGTTGCCGTCCTGGCCGCATCCCCGGTCATGGCCGCGACACACGGCAAGCACCACCATTCGCAGGTCCACAAGGCCAGCATGCACCGGTCGCACGGCAAGAAGGTGGCCGCGCCGGCCGCCAGCTAGGCACTCGCTGCGAACGACCTTGCGCCCCTGCCGCACCCGCGGCTGGGGCGTTTCTATGTGGCATCGACTTCCAGTAAAGGTGCCGGCGCTGCTTTCAGATCGCTGGCGCCCGACGGCGCATCCATCCAGCGCATTCACCCACCGGCCCCCCACACAGCGTTCCAGGTCGCAGCCGTTACATTGGACGGATCTGATATGACGGTGCGCCAGCGAACGGCCAAGCCCGGCGGCCAGCATCCGCACCAAAGCATCGGTTCGCCTGATCATGACGATCCATGGCGGTTCCTGTAGGATCGCGCCCAGTTCAGCACCGGGGGAGGGGTTTCGATGACATTGCGGTTTCGCGCGGCCGTGCTGGGCGCGCCGGGGGAGCGGCTGCGGATCGAAACGGTGGACGCCGAACCGCCGCGTGCGGGTGAGGTCCTGGTCAGGATCGCCGCCGCCGGACTGTGCCACACCGACCTGGAGGTCATTGAGGGGCAACTGGTCTATCCGATGCCGATCGTCCCGGGCCACGAGGCAGCCGGGACCATCGCCTCGGTGGGGCCGGGGGTCGATCCGGGACGGATCGGCGAACGGGTCGTGCTGTCGTGGAACCCCCATTGCGGCCGCTGCTTCTATTGCGAACGCGGCCAGCCGATCCTGTGCGAACGCTACGTCGCCCAAGGGCCGGCGGCGGTGACCTTCGAAGGCTCGACCCGGCTGAGCCTTGGCGGCACGAAGGTTCGGACGATGATGCACATCGCCGGATTCGCGGAATACGCCATCGTCACCGATGCCTGCGCGGTGGCGATCCCCGCGGCGATGCCGCTCGACCGGGCCTGCCTGCTCGGATGCGGTGTATTGACGGGCGTCGGTGCCGCGACCCGGATCGCGGGGCTACGCTACGGCGATACCGCCATGGTCATCGGCTGCGGTGCCGTCGGCCTCTCCGCCGTCCAGGGCGCCCGGATGGCTGGCGCGTCGCGTATCGTTGCCGTCGATCTGAACGACGCCAAGCTGGCGATGGCCATGCAGGTTGGGGCGACCCATACCGTGAATGCCCGCATCGCCGACCCGGTGGCCATGGTGCGCGCCCTGACCGGCGGGCGCGGCGCGGATTGCGTGCTGGAAGCGGCGGGAAACGAGGCGTCGTTCCGCCTGTCGGTGGAAGCCTGCCGAACCGGCGGCGAGGTGGTGTGGCTGGGCAAGGTCGGGGTGAACCAGGATGTCGCGTTCCGCTGGGGCTCGCTGATGGGCGAGAAGCGCATTACCCGCTCCAGCTACGGCGGGGCACGAACGGCGACGGATTTCCCGGCCCTGGCGGAGTCCTATCTATGTGGGGACCTGCAACTCGACGGGTTGATCACGCACCGGATCGGGCTGGACGACATCAACCAGGGATTCGACGACCTGAAGGCCGGACGGGCGATTCGTTCGGTTATCGTGTTCGGGGATGCGGCCTGACGGGCTGTGCAGGCGAACGGACCCTGCGAGGGATTGGGGTGACGCATGATCGGTGGCCGCCGTCCCCCGGGGCCGAATCGGCCGGCCCCGGCATTGCTGGCGGAAATTCAGCCCTTCCGAGCGTCCGCGACGGCTTTTTGTAGCTCCGGCAGGTCGATGGCGCCGGGGATGAGTTCGTTGCCCACGACCAGCGCCGGGGTGCCCTGAATGCCTAATTCCTGAGCCAGCTTCAGATTGGCATCGATCCGGGCCTGGATTGCCGGGTCGGCCATATCCTTTTCCATTTGCGGCCAGTCGAGGCCCAAACCGCGGGCGGTGGCCTCGATCTGCGGCAGGGTGGTGTCGCGCGGCAGTTTCATCACCGCATCCCGCATCCTGGCATAGGCATTCTGCTTCTGGGCCGCCAGCAGCGCCTTGGTGCCCATCACGCTGCCCGGCCCGAGGATCGGCAGGTCCTTATAGACCAGACGCACCTTGCGGTCCTTGGCCAGGAAGCTGTCCATCACCGGATCCAGCTTGCGGCAATAGGGACAGCGCGTATCGAAGAACTCGACGATGGTGATGTCGCCGTTCGCATCGCCGACCGACGGATCGGCGGGGGTGACCAGTTGGTTCTGGGCGATGGCGGCGCGGGATGCCGCCTGCGAGCGTTCGGTTTCATCCGTCTGCAGGGCCACCACGGCGTCGCGCAGGATCGACGGATCCTTCTTCAGGGCATCGCGCACCACGGCGACGATCTCGGCCCGTTGCGCCGGGGTGAACTCCGCTGCGGCAGCGGCCCCGATTCCCAGCGACATCAGGCATACGGTCAGCAGCGCTCGGATCATCGGTCGTCCTCGGGATGGCGTCAGGCGGTTAAGCCCGGGAATGGCGGTCATGGCAAGTGAAACCAGCGGAAGGTTGCTGCTGATGCCGAAGCCGTCTATGGCACCGTCACCTAACGGCGAGACGCGGCGCCGAGACCCCGGACTGATTGGCGAATCTGGTGACTGGCGAGACCGATACAATGACCGATACGATTCAACCGCCGGCCCGTGGCGCCCGCTGGCGCGGTGCCAGGGTCGCCTTGGCGTTCGCGGTCCTGCTGCAAGGCTGCTCCGCCGCCGACAAGGTGTCAAACGCGCTGCTGGGGATCGGGTCCAGCCGCGTTCCCGGGCAGCAGGGATACGTGGAGGGCTTCCTGGGCGGGGTCGCGGCCGATGAACCGCGCGCGGTTCTGGCCGGGCGCGATGTACTGTCGGAGGGCGGCACCGCTGCCGATGCCGCGGCCGCCGTCGCGCTGACATTGGCCGTTACGCTGCCATCCCGCGCCAGTCTGGGCGGCGGCGGGGCGTGTATCGCCTATTTCCCCAGCCCGAAATCGGCTAATCGCGGCGTGCCCGAAGCGGTGATGTTCACCCCGCTCGCACCGGCCGGGACCGGCGCAAATGCCGACCGCCCGGCAGCCGTGCCGATGATGGCGCGCGGTATCTTCCTGCTGCATGCGCGCTACGGCTCGCTGCCGTTCGAGGGTATCCTGGCCTCGGCCGAACAGCTTGCCCGCTTTGGTGTGCCGGTCTCCCGCGCATTGGCCAAGGACCTGGCCCTGGTGCCCGGCCCGCTGCTGGCTGACCCTGGCGCCCGGGCGGTGTTCAGCTTGAACGGCGCGGTGCTGACCGAGGGCCAGACCCTGCGCCAGCCGGATCTTGGCGGGACGCTGGCGCAACTGCGGGTCAGCGGTGTCGGCGATCTGTATCAGGGCAGTCTGGCTCGGCGTATCGAGTCGGCGTCGGACCAGATTGGCGGCCCAATCAAGTTCGCGGATCTGCGGCGCGCGCTGCCGAAGCTGGCCCCGGTGCTGTCGCGCGATTTCCATAGCGACAAGGTTGCGTTCCTGCCGCCGCCCGCCGATGGCGGACTGGCAGCCGCTGGCGCCTTCGACGTACTGGCAGGCAATCCCAACGACATGGCTGGCGCCGCGGCGCATGCCCTGGCGGCGGTGGCCCGATATCGCGCCGGCGGCGTCACCCCCGAAGCGGCGCTGGCGGCCAAGGGCGCACCGCCGGCCGGGGTGTTGTATCCGGCCTCCACCGGGTTCGTGACCATGGACCGCGATGGCAACGTCGTGACCTGCGCGCTGACGATGGACAATCTGTTCGGCACCGGCCGGATCATGCCGGGAGTGGGGATTCTGGCCGCCGCATCGCCAACCGCCGTTACGCCGCCGCTGTTGTCCGCCGGGGTGGTGTGGAACCCCGGAATGAATGCGTTCCGGGCCGCCGCCAGCGGGTCCGGTCAGGAAGGTGCCCCGCTGGCCGTCGCCGCCGCACTGATCGACACTCTGCGGACCAAGCGGCCCATGAGTGTCCCGGTGCCGGAGCCGGGCCGGGCGAACATCATCGCGTGCAGCGAGTATCTGCCCGGCAGCAAGGATTCCTGCGGTTGGGCGGCCGATCCGCGAAGCTATGGTTTGGCGATAGGGTCGAACTGATCGTACCGTTCGCCGTTACAGTCTCGCCCATCCCTAATTTGGCAGTGGATTCAACATCATGGTACTGAAAATCGGCAGGGGCGCATCGGCCCCGCCCTTCATCGTGATGGATGTGATCGCCGCGGCCAACGCCCGGCAGGCGGAACTCGCCCCCGGCGCGCCACATATCGTCCGTATGGAAGTCGGCCAGCCCGGGACCGGCGCACCGGCTGGCGCCGTGGCCGCTGCCGGGGCGGCGCTGCGTTCGGGGCATCCGCTTGGCTATACCGAGGCGTTCGGGCTGCGGTCGCTGCGCCATCGCATCGCCGCGCATGCCAAGGACTGGTACGGTATCGAACCGCCGATCGAGCGCATCGCCGTGACGGTGGGCGCGTCCGGTGCGTTTCCGCTGGCGTTCCTGGCGGCGTTCGATCCCGGCGACCGCATCGCGATGGCCGCGCCGTTCTACCCGCCCTATGTCAACATCCTGACCGCGCTGGGCATGGTGCCGGTCATTATGGAGGCCGGCCCGGAAACCCGGTTCCAGCCCAGCATCGCGATGCTGGAGGCGCTGGACCCGCGTCCCGACGGCCTGATCGTCGCCAGCCCGTGCAATCCCGCCGGCACGATGCTGCACCGGGACGAACTGGCCGCCATCGCGGTCTGGTGCGACCGGAACGGCGTGCGGCTGATCAGCGACGAGATCTACCACGGCCTGAACTACGACAGCCCGGTCGCGTCCGCCGCGGAGTTCAGCGACAGCGCCGTGGTGGTCAACAGCTTCAGCAAATACTTCTCCATGACCGGCTGGAGGATCGGCTGGATGGTGCTGCCGCCGGACCTGGCGCGGCCGGTGGAGTGCCTGGCGCAGAACCTGTTCATCAGCGCCCCCTATATCGCCCAGGTCGCCGCCGAGGCCGCGTTCGACTGCCAGGACGAACTGCGGGGCAACATCGCGCGCTATCGCCGGTCGCGCGACCATCTGCTGGCGGCGCTGCCGAAGGCGGGTTTCGCCCGCCTGTCGCCGGCCGAGGGTGCGTTCTATCTGTTCGCGGACATCGGCGACCGGTCCAACGACAGCGTCGCATTCTGCGAGCGGATGCTGCGGGAAGCCGGGGTGGCCGTCAGCCCCGGAGTGGATTTCGACCGCGGCCGGGGCAACCGGTTCGTGCGGTTCAGCTATTGCGGGCCGGAAGAGGATATGCGGGCGGCCGCCGAACGGTTGAGCCGCTGGCGGTAGCGCGAACAGGTTCCAACATAGTCGGGCAGGCTGTCAGGCGGTCGCGCGCAAGGGGGCTTCGAGTCGATTCATGACGGTGGCGATCGGGATGGGATATACGGCGGCGGGCGCCGTGGCGACGCTCGACCTGGAGGAGTTGCTGGCGACCCGTCTGCTGGTTCAGGGCAACTCCGGATCGGGCAAGTCCCATCTGCTGCGCCGGCTGTTGGAGCAAAGCGCGCCACGGGTGCAGCAGACCATCATCGACCCCGAGGGCGACTTCGTGACGCTGGCGGAGCGTTTTGGCCATCTGGTCATCGACGCCGAGGTCCATTCCGAACACGCCCTTCAGTTAGCCGGGGAGCGTGCCCGGATTCATCGCGTCTCCACCGTGCTGAACCTGGAGGGACTGGATGCGGAGAACCAGTTGCGCCGGGCGGCGGCGTTTCTGGGCGGCATCTTCGATGTGGATCGCGATCATTGGTATCCGATGCTGGTGGTGGTGGACGAGGCGCAGCTGTTTGCCCCGGCCGTCGCCGGAGATGTCTCGGATGAAGCGCGCAAGCTGTCCCTGGGGGCCATGACGAACCTGATGTGCCGGGGCCGCAAGCGCGGGCTGGCGGGGGTGATCGCCACTCAGCGGCTGGCGAAGCTGGCCAAGAACGTCGCGGCGGAGGCTTCTAACTTCCTGATGGGGCGCACCTTTCTGGATATCGACATGGCGCGCGCCGCCGATCTTCTGGGCATGGAAAGACGGCATGCGGAAGCGTTCCGCGATCTGGAGCAGGGGCATTTCATGGCGCTGGGGCCGGCGCTGTCGCGCTTTCCGCTGGGGCTTCGCATCGGATCGACGGAAACCCAGCCGCCGAACGCGGTGCCAAGGTTGATGCCGTTGCCGGAGGCGGCTTTGGAAGATGCCAGGGCGGTGATCCTGGCCGCACCTCCGCCGGAAGCGGTGCGGACCCAGCGCCGTCCGGTTCGCCCGCCGCCGCCCGACCTGCTGAGCCAGCTTATGGCCGCCAGGCCGGCCGGGGCGGAGGCGCGAACCGACGAGGCGGCGGAACCGGCGGACCCCGAGGTGCTGGCGGAACGGCGCGGGCGGCTGGACCGCATCCTGCGTGCGATCCTGGCCGACCCGGAGGCGGGATTTCGTGCGATCGGCGTGCTGTATCACGACTTCCTGGTCCGGTG
>JAJZEV010000166.1 GCA_021805665.1 Pseudomonadota bacterium | reverse complement strand
CGGCGCCGCAAACCTAGCAGCGGGCACGCATCCGAAACCCGCAATCGGCCGGAGCGGACCTCCGTTAATACCGACAGCCGCTCGCTCTCTCGATCGCTCATCGACAACACCGACATCCTTCCCCCCCCCAGCCCCCAAAAACCAGGCGGAGTGTCATCTCTATCTTGCTCAGGGGTGTCATCTGTATATTGCTGCTACAGAACGACGGGGGCGGCGCGAACGGTCTTGTGCAGGCCAGCCCGACCGGGGGCAATTTCGTGGCGGCTGACGGTGCCTATGAGGTCTCCGCGATCAGCCAGACCATCAACGGCCTGAACATCGGTGCCAAGGTCTATGTCTCGTTCGCCTGGGCCGCGGCGCAGCAATACAACTTTTCCGGCCCTACCAGCGACATGTGGACCGTTGACCTTGGTGGCAGTCCGAGCCAGTCAACGCAGACTGTCTCCATCGTCAGTCATGGCGCGACGGCTTGGATGAACCAGACTTTTTCGTTCATCGCGACGAACTCCAGCGAAGTGCTGTCATTCCTGACCACGGGCACACCCGCCGGGCAGCCGCCGTTTGCGTTACTTTCCAACGTGGTGGTGACCGCGCCGGAACCGGCGAGCGTGGCGCTGATGCTGTCGGGTGTGGCCGGTCTGATGATCGCGGGGCGCCGCCGCCGACCCGCGCCACGTCCGGTTTGAACCCCGTGTCCTGAATGCACCCGCCGGCTGAACACTTGTCATACGGCATCCGGCCGGCAGCAATCTGAAACGCATGGCCGCGCTGTATTCCATTATTCCCTTTCTCCGGTCGATTGCCCAGCCGCTCGCCGCGCTGAGCGTGTGGCTGATCCTTCTGACAGTGATTTTCCTGCCGCTGGAGCGGCTGTTCCCGTTGCGCCGGGCAAGGCTTTTCCGCGCCGGGTTCGCCGCCGATCTAGGCTACTACTTCCTCAACGGCATCGTGCCGGGGCTGGTGCTTGGACTTCCTCTCGCCGCTGCCGCCCGGGTGTCGCATCACGTCATCCCGTTGTTCGTGACGACTGCATTCGCCCACTGGCCGGCCGCGCTTCGGCTGTTTGCCGCGATGACGGCCGCGGAGGTCGGGCTGTACTGGGGCCATCGCTGGTGCCACGAAGTGCCGCTGTTGTGGCGGTTCCATGCGATCCATCACAGCCCGGACCATGTCGATTTCCTGGTTAACTCCCGCGGCCACCCGGTGGATTTCGTGTTCACCCGCCTGTGCGGCCTTGTGCCAATGTATGCCCTGGGCATGGGGACCCCGATTGAGGGCGACGGTGGCCTGATCCCGGTTCTGGTCATGCTGATCGGCCCCGCCTGGGGGTTTTTCATCCACGCCAACGTCCGGTGGCGGTTCGGCCCGCTGGAATGGCTGATCGCCACCCCGGCATTCCATCACTGGCACCACGCCAATGACGATCCGTCCGTCATCGATAAGAACTATGCGCCGATGTGGCCATGGATCGACCGTCTGTTTGGAACCTTCCATCTGCCACCCGATGGCCATCCGGGGGTCTTCGGCACCGATACCGCCGTTGCCCCGGATTTGGCGGGTCAGTTGATCGAGCCCTTCACCGGCCGGAGAACCGGACGGGCGCGAGGCACGCCGCCGTAGGATCACACCCGACGCCGATGGGAGTGGGCGGGGGGCGAGAGTGCCTGGATCACCGTGTCCTGTTATAAGGTTGGCTAAATCCATCAGGAGCAGCCGATGCGCAACACAACCCGGGTTCTGCTGTGGACCGATTCCCCCGGTCCTTACGTCGATGCGATCACCCAAGCCGGGCTCGCCGCCCGGGTGACGATCGATACACTCGACCGTACAAGTCAACCCTCCGACGCCCAGCGCGCCAACACCAGGGTGCTGGTGGCCGCCAGCGCCCCGGCCGGGATGCTGTCCGCCATGCCCAATCTGCAATGGGCGCAGTCGCTGACCGCCGGGGTGGAGGGCTGGCTCGCCCTGCCGGACCTGCCGGAGGGTCTGACGCTGACCTGCGCGCGCGGCACCCACCGGGAGTCGATGCCGGAAAATATCCTTGGCGCCCTGTTCCACATCGCCAAGCCATACACGGCCATTGCCGGGGACAACCGGCACAGCCGCTGGACCCAGCGCGTCGCCACGCCGCTGAATGGAACCACGCTGGGTATTCTAGGCCTGGGGGCGATCGGCCAGGAGGTCGCGCGCCTGGCCGCCGCGCTGGGCATGCGGGTGATTGGCACCAGGCGCCGGCCGGCGCCCGTGCCCCACGTCGCGCAGGTGCTGGCGGCGGATCGGACGGATGAGGTGCTTGCCCAATCCGACTACGTGCTGCTGCTGTTGCCCGCGACGGCGGAGACGGACAACCTGATCGATGCCGGCAGGCTGGCGAAGATGAAACCCGGCGCCTGGCTGCTGAACTTCGGCCGCGGCCGCCTGATCCAGGACGACGACCTGATCGCGGCGGTGAAAGCCGGGACCATCGCCGGTGCGATTCTGGATGTGTTCCGGCAGGAACCGCTGCCGGCGGATCATCCCTTTTGGACCACCGAAGGCATCATGGTGCTGCCCCATATCGGCGGCCCGCATCCCCAACGGGATCGCATCGTCGCCCAACTGTTCACCGAGAACCTGGCGCTGTTCCTGGATGGCAAACCGCCGAAGCACGTTGTCGATCGCAGCGCAGGCTATTAACCCCGGGCAGCGTCGGCGCCCGTGTGGCGCCCATGATCGTCCGACAGAACTGGAAAGTCCGACATATGCCCAGCAGCTCACCCGTGCATGATTTCATGCTTCCGCGCTTGATCGACCTGGTGGGTCAGGCGGTGGCAACCGGCATTGCCCGCGACGTGGCGGTGGCGGTCCTGATCGATCTGGTGACGTCGCCGGCCTTCGATACCGCGGCGGTGGATCAAACGGCGGATTCCGAACCGCACGGTCTGTGGGACCGAACGGCGGACAGCCTGGTGCTCGTCGGGGGGGCGCCCGCTATGCCGCCGCTGGCAGGCGATGCCCGCGACGAGGCGGATTTCGTCAAGCCGATCGGCCCGTTCTCGCCGTCTTAGGCGCGTCAGCCGGTCACGTCGGCTTGCGGCCGGTCCAGCGCCTTTGCCACTTCGGTGTGCCAGACGCCTTCGGTATCCTGAAACTCGATCAGGGTGGTGTCGCCCGGAATCCGCTGTTCCGCGGCGACCCGCCTGGCGGCGGCAAGGGCCGAGGCTTTGTCGGCGAACGGCTCTGAAAACACGTCGTCCAACCGATAGGCCCAACCGCCATCATGCTGCACGACCTTGTAGTGAATCCTTTGCATGGCGACCTCCTCGCACTGGTTCGGGGTAGATGGTGTTTGCCCCGAACCAATACGAGGCGCGGGCGTCAAACCGGGGTCGGATCCAGGCGGTAGCCGCCTGGCGCGGTCATCAGCAGGCGGCAGTTCGACGGATCGGCCTCTATCTTCTGCCGCAGGCGATAGACATGGGTTTCCAGAGTGTGGGTCGTCACCCCGGCGTTGTAACCCCAGACCTCATCCAGCAGCACCTGGCGCGACACGATTTTCCTGGCGTGCCGATAGAGAAACTTCAGGATATCGACCTCCTTGGCGGTCAGCCGCAGGCGCTGCTTCTTGTCGGCACCGATCAGCAGCTTCGCCGAGGGGCGGAACGTATAAGGCCCGATGGTGAAGACCGCGTCCTCGCTGGTATCGAACAGCCGCAGTTGGGCATGCAGGCGTGCCAGCAGTTCGTTCGCCCGGAACGGCTTGGCGATATAGTCGTTCGCGCCGGCATTCAGGCCGCTGACGACATCGACTTCGTCCGCCGCACCGGTCAGCATGATGATTGGCATGGTGTGGCCCTGCTTGCGGATCTGCGCGCAGAAGTCGCGTCCGTCGCCGTCCGGCAGGTTGATGTCCAGGATTATCGAATCGAAACGCGCGTCCGCGGCCCCAAGATGGCGGCTTGCCTCACTAAGCGTGGAGGCCTCGATGGATTGGAATACACCGCTGGATGCGACCTGGTCAGCCAGCACCTGCCGAAGCGCGTCATCATCTTCCACGATCAGAATTGGTCTCGCAGCTGACATGTGATGTTCCTCGCGAAAATGTGGCGAAGTCATCTGCGTATCGGATTAGGTGTCTGATCGCAAAGAACGTTTTTGTGATCGCCCGGGTCTGGCGCACCGATCGTGCGGCGCGTCGGCGGCTTTTGGACTGTCGCCGGATGCAGCGCAGGTATAGGATTTGCCACTGCCAAAGGGATCCGCAATGACCCGCCGCCCCCACCGCTATCGCGTTACCGTCGAATGGACCGGCAATCGCGGTCAGGGCACATCGGACTATGCCGGATACGACCGGGCGCACATCCTGCGTTCCGCGGGTAAACCGGCGATTGCCGGGTCATCCGATCCGGCATTCCGCGGCGATCCGGCGGCCTGGAATCCGGAAGAACTTCTGCTCGGTGCGATCGCTGCCTGCCACAAACTCTGGTACCTGCATTTGTGTTCCGAAGCGGGCATCGTTGTGACCCGCTACATCGACGAGGCGGAGGCGGTCATGGAGGAAGACGCGACGGGCGGCGGGCGATTTACCTCGGCGACGCTGCGGCCCGCGGTCACGATTCAGGCGGGCGGCGATACGCTCAAGGCCATGAGTCTGCATCGCGATGCGCATCGCCGCTGTTTCATCGCCAATTCGGTGAATTTTCCGGTCGGATACGAGCCGTCCGTGGTGGCCGGAACCGATCAGTAACGCTGGCGGGGCACGGCGGCACGCGGTCAGGAGGCTTGCTGCCATCGCCCGGTCGCACGCGGGAGGGGGGAGATCCACGGCGACTGAACGATGGCGCAGGCCAGCCCAACGCCGGAGGGGGAGCGGCGGCGGACTATCGGGAAACGCTGAACATTCTACAGCGCCGAAGAAACGTTACGGAGGACCGTGGTAAGGTCGACACCGAGACTGGTCGCGATGCTGATGATCGACGTGGCGATCACCGAAGCAATC
>JAJZEV010000210.1 GCA_021805665.1 Pseudomonadota bacterium | reverse complement strand
CCGAGGATGGTCAGCCGGATCGGCGGCCCGTCGGGCAAGGGAAGCTCCCGGCTCAGCGCCACGGGCTGCCAGAACCGGCGGAACAGGGCGCCCATCGCCGTACCTGGACCGGTGCGGGTCAGCAGGTCGTTATCTTCCCGGGTCAGCATGGCTGGTCCCCCTTGCTGTTTTGCGCAGCTTGGGCGGGACGCCGGGCCTGGTCAACGGAACAGCGCGATAGTTCCGTTACCAACAGAACTGGCCGATCGGCGTCGGCGGCAGGGTGTATCGGGAGATGGCCCGACCCGCACACGAATTGGGAAAAGCGATGCCACGGAGTGCGCGAACGCCAGGGCGCGGTACTCCTCGATCCGATCCCTGGTCCAGACTGGTTTCAGTCGAGCGGCGTCAGCACGAAGTCGAACGTGGACAGCCATGCGGTGCGGCCACCCTGCACAGGCTCGAACGGTGCCAACAGCGTGGCCTTGACGCCGAACACCGCATCGGAGCCGATCCAGGGATCGTCGCCGACGAACGTATGGGTCACCAGTCGCTGACAGCCCGGCGCGGTGATCAGGAAATGCATATGCGCGGGGCGGTTGGGGTGGCGGTGCAGGAACGCGAGCAGCGCGCCGACCGGCCCGTCGTCGGGAATCGGGTAGCTGACAGGCTTGATGCCGGTGAATTCGTAGCGGCCATCCGAACCCGTAACGAAAATGCCGCGGTTGTTCCATTTGTCCTGAAGTCCGGGCTGCTGGACGGAATAATAGCCTTCGGCGTTATCGGACCACACTTCGATCCGCGCACCTTCGATAGCCTGACCGTTCAGGTCCAGCACGCGGCCTGTGTAGAGACACGTTTCGCCCTTGCCATCGAGCACGATGCTGTCGCCCATCTGCCGCAGGGGTGCATCCTCGACATGGAACGGGCCGAGGACGGTGTTTTCGGTAGCACCGGCCGGGCGGCGGTTGCCGATGGCATCCACCAGCATCGATACACCGAGCACATCGGAGAGCAGGACGAATTCCTGCCGTTCGGCGCCGCTGATCTGGCCGGTCCGGGTCAGGAAGGCGATAGCCGCCTCCCATTCCCGCTGGGTCAGTCCCACGTCCTTGACGAATGCGTGCAGGTGCGCGACCAGCGCATGCAGCACCTGCCGCAGGCGCGGATCGGCAGCGTCGCCGGTGCGGGCGCAGACGGCTTCAACCGACGCCTGTTCGGTGAAATAGTCGAGCATGGATTCTCCTGTCATTCCGGCCGCTCCCCCGCCCAGGCGCGGCCAAGCAGCGCGCGGATCGCGGTCCGCTCGACCGGACGGGGGTTCCAATACGGATTTTCGACCGCCAGATCGGCGGCACGGTCCAGGTCCTCCATCCGCAGGCCCAGCATGCGGAGTGTCATGGGCGCACCGAGCGACTGCGCGAAATCCCACAGGCCGCCGCCGAGATCGCCGCCGAACTGGCGGGTGGCGGGTGCCAACCGGGCGTGCGCGGCGATGGCGTTGTAGGCGGCGGTGTGCGGGATCAGCACCGCGTGGGTTTCCGCGTGCGGCAGGTCGAACGATCCGCCAAGCGTGTGGCAAAGCTTGTGGTGCAGCGCCATGCCCACGGTACCCAGCACCGTGCCGCACAGCCACGCGCCGTACAGCGCCTGCTCCCGCGCCGCGATGTCCCGCGGGGACCGCACGATGGCCGGCAGGGCCTGTCTCAGCGCTCGGATTGCCTCTGTCGCCATCAGCTCGGCGACCGGGTTCCGGTCCCGGGCATACAGCCCCTCCACCGCATGTGCGATGGCATTCAGGCCGGAGGTCACGCTCATTCCGACCGGCAGTGTCAGGGTCAGGTCCGGGTCGTAAATCACCAGTTCCGGCAGGATTTTGGCATCCCGCACGGTGGTTTTGATGCCATTCGCGGTCTGGCCGAGGATCGGAGTGACTTCAGAGCCGGCATAGGTCGTGGCGACGACGGCCTGCATCGCATCATTGCGCCAGGCAATGGCCTTGCCGAGGCCGATGGTCGAACCGCCCCCTATTGCTACGGTGCAGTCAGCTCCGGCGGCGGCATAGGCTGCCATCGCGCGGTCGGTTACCTCTACCGGGGTGTGCATCGCGGCTTCGGCGAAGATTCCGGCGGCAAGATCGCCCAGTTGCGTGGCCAACGCCACTGCCGCATCGCGTTGAAACGGCGTGGAGAGGATCACCGCACGGCGGCACCCGGCGGCGCGCAGTTCGTCGGCCAACCGGGTCACGCTGCCGACGCCAAAGACAATGCGCGCGGGACTGGAGGTGAAAACGAAGTCGAGCGTCTGGTCCATGTCCGCGGCCACCGGATCAGGTTCGCACGACGATCTTCAGATGGTGGCCGGCGGGGTCGAGCAACGCCTCGAAACCCTTGGCCACCACATCGGCGGCGTCGATCCGCGCGGTAATCACTTTCTCCACCGGAAACGCGCCCGAGGCAATCAGCCGCGCGATCCGCGGCCAGACCTGCACCGGGTAACACCATGTGGCTTCCAGCGTGATGTCCTTCAGCGCCCACTGCATCGCGTCGATGCTGGCGCGGCGGATGTGCAGCCCGACCTGCACCACCTTGCCCTGCCGCCGCACCGCGTCGGCACAGGCGTTGAGCGACGCCTCCAGTCCCACGCATTCCAGCGCCACGTCCACGCCAACGCCTTCCTCCGTCAGATCCCGCACGACCTCCATCAGGTTCTGTGTCTTCGGATCGACGGCGACAACGTAAGGCGCGATATTCGTGATGATTTGCCGGCGGTTCGGGTTTGGTTCGGACACGATAATCAGCGCGGCCCCGGCCGCCTTGGCTGCCAACACCGCCAGCGCGCCGATCGGCCCGGCGCCCGAGACGAGTACGGTGGACCCCGCCTGCACGCCGCCACGGTCCACGCCGTACATCGCCACCGCCGCTGGCTCGATCATCGCGCCCTGTTCGTCGGTCAGCGCATCGGGAATCGGCTGCGCGTTATAGTCCTTGATCACCGCCTGCCCGGCCATGCCGCCCCAAGCCCAGCTGAGCCCCACACAGGCCATTTTCGGCGACAGGTGAAACAGCCCACGCTTGCCGTAATAGTCGTCGCGCGGGAACATCAGCGGCTGAACGGAAATGCGGTCGCCCGGCTGGACATGGCTTACCGCCGCGCCGACCTTTGTTACCCGGGCGGAAAACTCGTGACCCAGGATCTGCGGGTTGGTGGCACCGGTATAGACATGCGGCAGGACCGGCGTGACGATCGGTCCCGCGATGTATTCATGCAGGTCGGTCCCGCAGATCCCGGTGCAAAACGGTTCGATCAGCACGTCGTCCGGCGCAAGATCACCAGACGGCGGCGCCACATCTTCGACGCGGATATCCCTGGCGGCATGGAATCGTACGGCTCGCATGGTCGTCTCCCCTTGGCGTGTCAGGCCCGGTCGGCCCACCTTTTGAACGGTTGGATAGCAGGCGTCTCCGGTGCAGGCACCCCCCATTTCATCCAGATTGGAGGAATCGGCCACACGCGGACAGGCGGACACCGGTAATCTTCAGGCTAGCGTCACTATCAGTGACAACAGAGCAACTTCCGGGAGAGATCGTCGTGGCACAGGCTCAGGGCATCCGAGGCGAGATTGGCTGGATCGGCGTTGGCAAGATGGGCAATCCGATGTCCACGCGGCTGATCGAGGCCGGCCACCGGCTGACGATTTGCGACCCCGTGACCGAGAACCGCGCCAGCCTGGTCGCCCGCGGGGCGTATGTAGCGGATTCGCCGGCCGAGCTGGCAGAGCGATGCGAGGTGATCTTCTCCACGATCCCGAACGATCGGGCGCTGGAAGACATCGTCTTCGGCGGCGAGGAGTCTGGCAGCCTGCGGTCGCGAATGGGCGAGGGGTCCGTGCTGGTCGAAATGAGCACCGTTTCGCCCACCGTCTCGCGCCGCGTGGCCGAGGAGTTGTCGTCACGCGGTGCGGGCTATCTGCGCTGCCCGATCTCGGGCAGCACGGCGCTGGCGCGAAGCGGATCGCTCACAGCCCTCGCCTCCGGCGACAGCGCGGCGTGGGAGCGGACGGCACCGTTGCTCGACACGCTGGTTGCGCGCAAGTTCTACCTGGGGGCGGGGGAGGAAGCGCGTTACATGAAGCTCGTGTTGAACACGCTCGTGGGCGCTACCTCCTCGATCCTGGCCGAGGCTCTGGCGCTGGGCGCCGCGGGCGGACTGAATGACCGGCAGATGATGGACGTGATCGGCGACAGCGTCGTTGTGTCCCCGTTGATTCGCTACAAGCAGGAGGCAATCGCACAGCGTGACTTCAGCCCCGCGTTTTCCGTCCTGCAGATGATCAAGGATTTCGCGTTGATCGCAGACGCGGGGCGCGCACGGCAGGTACCGATGTTCGTGACCAACCTGATCCACCAGCAGTTCATCGCGGCGGCGAATGCCGGCTACGCCGAGAAAGATTTCTTCGTTCTGGTGGACTGGATGCGTTCGGTTTACCAGCTTGAACGCGACGGCTGACCCCGCGCACGGCATGGACACCCAACGCACATCCCGCAAGCTGTCCGATCACGAGATGTCGCGCATCATCGATTTCCTGCGCAAGATCCGCCAGCCGTTCGACGCAGGCATTCCGGGGGCGAAGGCGGATATCTACTGGAACGTGGTGCTGGAACTGGTGGACAGCCACCTGCAACAGAAGCCGGTGGACATGACGACGCTGATCGAGTTGTCGCAGGCCAGTTGGGGCACCGGCAACCGGCTGGTGTCCCGGATGATCGACGACGGCCTGATCGACCGCGTGCCGCGCGGACCGAAGCATAAGACCACCTTCCTCGCGCCCAGTGACCGGCTGGTGGCGGACTTCGTCGATTACGCCACCCGGGTGAAGGCCCATCTGGCCAAGACGTTCGGTCTGCGCTCCGGTACTGAAACAGACGAATATTACTTTGGCGGCTCGTATTTCGCCGCGCACATCATTGCACCGCTGCAAGGCCATGAGATTGGCTCGGCCGCGCTCAGAAATCTGCGATTCCTGCTGCACGACGACAACTA
>JAJZEV010000141.1 GCA_021805665.1 Pseudomonadota bacterium | reverse complement strand
CGGTTTGCAACCTGGCGGAAACAAAAGCGAACAGACCGCCGGAATGAGCAGTGGTACTGGTGTGGCTGTATGTCGTTGTAGATGCGTTCATTTTACACGTTCCTTCGATTGATGCCGGCAGCAGCCGGACATAGGGCGAAGGACGTTCTTCCCTAATGGTGCGGCGCAGCATAACAGAGGGAACACGAAATCAGCCAGTGATTCTGACCAATCCACATATGGGCGATTCGCATGACAGGCCCCTCTTGAAGGGGGCGGAATCAGTCAGACGGTGGCTGAAGGTCCGGCGGCAGTACCTCCGGCACTGACTTGGGAGGCGCGGTTTCCAGCAGCAGGTCCTCCCGCCGGGGCAGTTCGCGCAGGTCTTTCAGGCCGAAATGCGTCAGAAACTCCGATGTCGTGCCCCACAGCGTCGGGCGCCCGGGGCTTTCCCGCCTGCCTTTCGGCGCGATCAGGTTCAATTCCAGCAGCGACTCCAACGTCTGCTGCGACAGGGCGGTGCCGCGAATGTGTTCGATCTCCGGCCGGGTCACCGGCTGGTGATAGGCGACGATCGCCAGGGTTTCCATCGCCACGCGCGGCAGGCGCCGGGGGGTTTCGATCACTTTCCGCAGCCGCGGCGCCAGATCGAGGGCGGAGCGGAACATCACGCCGTTGCCGGCATCGACCAGTTCGACACCCCGGCCGGCATATCGGGCGCGCAGCGCGGCCAGCACGGCCTCGGCATCGATATCGTCCGGCAGGATGCGCGCCAGGCCGCGGGCGGTTACCGGTTCGGCGCTGGCGAACACCAGCGCTTCGGCAAGGCGCAGGGCGTCCTCGTCGGGCTCGCGCGGCGGTGCCGGGGTGGGTTGCGGGGTCTGTTCGGGATCGTCGCTCATTCGGGGCGGTCTATATCACCGCTGCCCCGTCGCACCAGAATCGGCCCGAACGCTTCCTCCTGACGCAGCCGAACGGCACCGCCGCGCGCCATTTCAAGGCTCGCCAGCAAGGTGCTGGCCATCGCCGCCCGGCGTTCGGTGGGGCTGTCCATGTGGTCGGGCAGGAATTGCTCCAGGGTCGTCCAGTCGGGCAGGCTTCCCACCAGATCGGCCAGCCGGCGCAGCGCATCCTGCACGGTCCATAGCGTCAAGGCGCGCGGCGTATAGGGGGAGGCTTTGGTGCCCCGGCGGATCGCATCCAGGTATGCCCGCACGAACGGGCCGGCCTCGATCACGATCCTGGACCGGTCGTATTCGATGTGGCTTTCGGGCGCGCCGCGCGGGAAGACGTCTTGCCCCAGCACCGGACGGGCGTTCAGCCACGCCGCCAGGGTGCGGATCACGTTCATTTCGCGCAGCCGCGCGGCCAGGGCTTCGGCGGCTTCCTGGCCGCTTTCCAGGTCGTCGTCCGCGGCGGCGGGGACCAGCAGCCGGGATTTCAGCCAGGTCAGCCACGCGGCCATCACCAGCCAGTCCGCCGCCAGTTCCAGCCGGACCCGCTTGGCGCCCTCGATCACCGCGAGAAATTGATCGACCAGGGACAGGATGGAGATTTTCGCCAGATCGACCTTTTGCGAGCGGGCGAGGTCCAGCAGCAGGTCCATCGGCCCCTCGAATCCCTCCAGCCGGAGGACGAGGTTTTCATCGGGACGGGTGGCGTCAGATGACGTTTCCATCGAAGCCATCGACGTTATGGCCGGCGAGCCAGAACAGGGTCCGGAACGCCCACGGCAGGACGGTTCCCAACGCCTGCCCCACCGGATCGACCCCGATCAGTTGGGGCAGGATGAACACCACCAGCAACACGACCAGGATGCCCGCGCGTTCCAACCGAGCCCAGGCGTTGGCGAGATTGAGGGGGAGCAGACCGACGGCGATGCGGCCGCCGTCCAGCGGCGGGATCGGCAGCAGGTTGAACAGGCCCAGCACAAGATTGGACAGCATGAAGTACAGCAGGAACTGCTGAGCGATGGCCTGGATGCCAGTGGGATCGTCGGCCATCGGCATGACCAGCGCGGCAAGCCACGCCAGAAAGAAGTTCATCAGCGGGCCGGCGGTGGCGACGATGGCCATGCCCCGGCGCGGGTTCTTGAACCTCCAGGCGCCGACCGGAACCGGTTTTGCCCAACCGAACATGAAGTGGATCTTGTGCGGCGGCATCAGCAACTGGCCGATCAGCAGGAAGCCGGGCAGAATGATCGTGCCAACCCGATCGATATGCTTGATCGGGTTCAGCGACAGCCGCCCGGCATCGCGGGCGGTGGTGTCGCCCAACGCCAGCGCGGCGTAGCCGTGCGCGGCCTCATGCAAGGTGATCGCCAGGATGATCGGGATCGCCGCCAGCGCGAGATCGAGCAGATAACGGCTCACGCCAGCAGCCGATCGCGTTCGCCAGCCAGTGCGGTTCGGTCCAGCGTCAACCGCCGGGTCGCGGCGGCGGTGCGGCCGGCGGCCAGGCGGCGTTGCGCGGCCGGCGTCAGCGGCGGGCATTGCCGCAACAGCGCACGGGTCGGAACCTGTTCGCCGCTGCAATACAGGGCGATATCGCAGCCGGCGGCAAGCGCCCGCGATGCCAGATCGGGCGGGGTGCCGGACAGTGCCTTCATCGCCAGATCGTCGGTCACCAGAACTCCTTCAAATCCGATCCGTCCGCGCACGATCGCCCCGATCACCGTTGGCGACAACGTGGCCGGCAGCGCGGGATCGAGCGCCGGATACACGATGTGGGCGGTCATCATCCATGGCAGGTCGGCGTTCAGCGCGAAAGGGCGGATATCGGCGGACAAATCGGCTTGCTCCACCGTTGGCAGCGCCAAGTGGCTATCGACATGGGCGCGGCCGTGGCCGGGGGCATGTTTGCCGACCGGCAGCACACCGGCCGCCAATACCCCGTTGGCAACCGCCCTGCCCAGCCGCGCAACCGTGACCGGATGTTCGGCGTATGCCCGGTCGCCAATGACGTGGTGGGCGCCGGGCACCGCGAGATCCAGCACGGGAGTCGCGGCGATGGTAAAGCCGGCGGCGCGGCAGTCCAGACCGATCAGTGCCCCGGTCAGCCAGGCCGCGCGCAGACCCCGGGCGGGATTGGCGTCGAACAGCCGGCCGAGCGCGGCGGCGGGCGGATGTGCGGGCCAGTGCGGCGGGCGCAGGCGGGCCACGCGGCCGCCTTCCTGATCCACCATGATGTCCGCTTCGGCGGGCAGCACCTGGCGCAACGCCCCGATCAGGGCGGCGAGTTGCTCCGGGTTCTGGATGTTGCGGGCGAACAGGATGACGCCGGCCGGCGGAAAGGCGCGGAACACCCCGGCTTCCCCGGCGGACAGCACGGGGCCGGCGATACCGACGATCGCGGCGCGGGGGACCGGGGCGTTCATGGCTTCGGCGGACAGTCCCGGACGGGCCTAGAAATCGGCCACGGAACAGCCGGCGCCCTTGGCCCGGACCCGTTCGCAGAAAGTGCGCGCCCGGGCGACGTCGGCAAACCCGGCCATCCGCACGCGCCAGAAGGTGTGACCGTCACGCTCTGTCTTCGAGTAGGTCGGCTGACGGCCGCCCAGCAGGTCGGGCATTTTCTTGGACAGTTGCGTCCATTCGGCGTGAGCCGCCTCCTCTGACGTCAGCGCGGCCAGTTGCACCATGGGCTGATGTCCGGACGCCGGGGCGGCGTGAGCCTCGGACGCCGCAACCGGCTTGACCGGGGTTGGCTTCGGCGCGGGGGGCGCGTTGACGACCACCAACGACTTGGTCGCCGGGGCCGGGATTGAGGCGCGCGGCAGCGGCGGCGGGGCAGCGGCGACGAGCGGCCCGGGCGCGGATGGCGCGACGTTGGCGACGGGCGGGGGCGGCGCGGCGGCGCTGCCCAGTGCCTTGTTGTCGGGGACCTCTGGCGCGGGGGCCAACCGAGCGTTTTGGGTGTCGGAACCGCCGGAAAACACGTCGTTTTCGGCGCCGTCGATCTTCATGCCGCCGGGGTTGACCGGCTTTTCGCGGATCGGCCGGGTGTCGGCGGCGACCACCGGGATTTCGCCGCTGTGGCGGCCCATAAGCGCCGAGGCGCCGATCAGCACAACCAGAACGGCACCCAGACCGCCGGCGAATATCACCAGACGGCGCGTATCCGGATCCATCCCCTGCGGCCCCCGACCGGACCCCGTGCCGTAGCGTCCCGCTCGGTTGCCCCGATAGCCGGGATTCGGAATGCTTAGATCGTCCGACACTTTACTGCTCTTTCCCATTGGCCGGCCCCCCGGCGCAACGGGGGGTCAGCGCATTTCTTCCACGGGCGTAACGCCCATCACCCGCAGGCCGGACCGAATAACCACGGCTGTCGCGGCGACCAGCGCGAGGCGCGCCCGCGTTTCCGGCAGGTGGTCCGCCTGGATGAATCGAAGCGTGGCATCGTCCTTGCCCCGGTTCCACAGCATATGAAAATCAGCCGCCAAGTCATAGAGAAAAAATGCAATTCTATGTGGCTCGCGCGCCAGGGCGGCGGCTTCCACGGTGCGCGGCCACAGTGCGAGGCGGCGGATCAGCGTCAGCTCCGGCTCACTGGTCAACGTATCGACAGATGCGGTCGCCAGATCGTCCGTGGTGGTGATTTCGGCGGCGGCGCGCAATACAGAGCGGCAGCGGGCGTGGGCGTACTGGACGTAGAAAACCGGGTTTTCCCGCGTGGTGGCCAGGACCTTGTCCAGGTCGAATTCCATCTGCGCGTCGGCGTTGCGGGTCAGCATGGTGAAGCGGACGGCGTCCTTGCCGACTTCTTCCAGCAGGTCGCGCAGCGTGACGTAGGTGCCGGCGCGCTTGGACATGCGGACCGGCTGGCCACCCTTCATGATGTGGACGATCTGGCACAGCACCGCGTCGAACTTGGTGGCGCCTTGCGACAACGCCTTCACCGCGGCTTTCATGCGCGGGACGTAGCCGCCGTGATCGGCGCCCAGGATGTCGATCAGCACGTCGTAGCCGCGATCTATCTTGTCGGCGTGGTAGGCGATGTCGTTGGCGAAATACGTGTTGCTGCCGTCCGACTTGCGCAGCGGGCGGTCCACGTCGTCGCCGAACTCCGTGGAGCGGAAC
>JAJZEV010000087.1 GCA_021805665.1 Pseudomonadota bacterium | reverse complement strand
CAGCTTCTGGAGCAGCGCGGCATTCGCATTATCGGCACCGAGGGTGCTCATCCGTCGTGGGAGGGTATCGGCGCCTGGGGCCGTCCGTTACCGGTGTCCAGCAAGCCGGGCCGGGAGATCGAGGCACCGGAGCCGCGGGCCAACGAGGCGGCGGCTGCGGCGGTTCCGGCGGGTTCCGGCGAAGCCAATACCCTGGTGATCGATCAGCCGGTTCGGTCTGGCCAGTCTGTCGTGTTCGAACGGGGCGACATTACTGTCCTGGGTTCCGTTGCGTCGGGTGCGGAAGTCATGGCGGGCGGGTCTGTGCACGTTTACGGAACGTTACGCGGCCGAGCGATTGCGGGGCTTTCGGGACATCCGGGGGCGCGGATTTTCTGTAGTAAACTGCAGGCGGAACTACTGGCTATCGATGGCGTCTATCAGACCGCGGACGATATGCCCGCGAAGGTATTGGGCAAGCCGGTGCAAGCCTGGCTGGACGGCGAACAGATGAAAATCTCGGTTCTGGATTAGGAGTATCGCTGATGGGCAAGGTACTGGTCGTGACGTCCGGTAAGGGCGGGGTCGGCAAGACGACTTCCACCGCCGCCCTGGGCGCCGCGTTGGCGCGCGGCGGCGAAAACGTGGTGGTAATCGATTTCGATGTCGGATTGAGAAACCTCGATCTGGTCATGGGGGCCGAACGGCGCGTGGTGTTCGATCTGATCAACGTGGTTCAGGGCGACGCAAAACTGGCGCAGGCGCTGATCCGCGACAAGCGCATCGACACGCTGTCGCTGCTGCCTGCCTCGCAGACCCGCGACAAGGATGCGCTGACGATCGAAGGCGTGGACAAAGTCATTGCCGAGTTGAAAGAAAAATTCGACTGGGTGATCTGCGACAGCCCGGCGGGGATCGAGCGTGGCGCATTGCTGGCGATGCGCAATGCCGACCTGGCCGTCGTGGTCACCAACCCCGAAGTCTCTTCGGTTCGCGATTCCGACCGCATCATTGGCATGCTCGATTCAAAGACGCTGAAAGCCGAGCGGGGGGAGCGGATCGAGAAATTCCTGCTGGTGACGCGGTATGACCCGCAGCGCGCGGCGCGTAACGAGATGCTGAAGGTCGAGGATGTTCTGGAAATTCTGTCGATCCCGCTGCTGGGGATCATTCCGGAAAGCGAGGAGGTCCTCAAGGCTTCCAATGTCGGTGCGCCGGTCACGCTGAACAACCCCAACAGTGCCCCGTCCAAGGCCTATTTCGACGCGGCCCGGCGGTTGAAGGGCGAAACGGTCGAGGTTGTGGTCCCGATGGATCGCAAGGGCTTCATGGGCCGTCTGTTCGGGCGGAGGGTCGCATGAGCCTGTTCGACATCTTCCGTAAACGTACAACCGCCCCGGTCGCCAGGGACCGTCTTCAGGTGCTTCTGGCGCATGAACGCAGTGTTATCGGCAAATCTGATCTCATCGCCGTCCTCCAAGAGGAAATCCTGGCCGTCATCGCCCGGCATATCTCCGTCGATCGGGACGCGGTTCAAATCAAACTGGATCGGGGGGCGTCGTTCTCCACGCTGGAGATCGACGTCGAAGTCCCGCTAGACGCAAAGATGAAAAAGCCGGCCACCGGGGCGGGCGTGCCGGCTTCGGTATAGGCGCCCTGTCGCGACCCGACCCGATGCCGGGCCGCGGCAGGTTGTCGGTTCAGCCCTCTTTCGCTTGATCCACCGTTACGCCGACGAACACAGGCTGACCATTTCGGATCACCCGCAGCGCCAGCGAATGGTCGTTGCCGCCCAGTGCCGTTTTCATCGCCTTCGCAGCCTCGGCCGGCGATCCAACAGCATGGGTTCCCACGCCAACGATCAAATCGCCCGGTTGCAGGCCTGCCGTATCGGCTGGCGATCCTGGTTGCACGTTCTGAATCACGGCGCCCTTGGTTCCGTCGGGGACCGAGAGCTGGTCGCGTAATTCTGGCGACAGCGGTGCCAGGGCCAGGCCGATCCGGCCGCTGCGTTCGTCGTGCCCGGGCTTACCGTTGCTGGCGGTCTGCTCGTTTGGCAGCGAGCCGACCTTGACGGTTATATCCTTCGACTGGCCATCGTGCAGGATGGTTAGATGCGCCTCATCGCCCGGCTGGATGCTGGCGACGTTCATCGCCAGTTCCTTCGGGTTGGCGATCTTGGTGCCGTTTACCGCCTGGATCACGTCGCCCGGCTGCAGGCCGGCTTCGGCCGCGGGGCTGTCGGGCTGCACGCCGGCCAGCAGTGCGCCGCCGTTTTCCTTCAGATGCATCGCCTGCGCCGTGGCGGTGGTGATTTGCTGCGCTTCCACCCCGACATAGCCGCGCACGACCCTGCCGTCCTTCTGCAATTCGGCGCTGACGGTGCGGATCATGTCGGACGGAATGGCGAAGCCGATCCCGACGGACCCGCCGGTCGGCGACAGAATCGCGGTGTTCATGCCGATCACCTTGCCATCCTGGGTGAACAGCGGCCCGCCGGAGTTGCCCTGGTTGATCGGTGCATCGATCTGGATGAACTGATCGTACGGCCCCGCGCCGATGTCGCGGCTGACGGCGGACACGATACCGGCGGTAACGGTGCTGCTGAGCCCGAACGGGTTGCCCATGGCCACCACCCACTCACCTGGCTTCACGTCGCGGGAGTTACCGAGTTGAATGAAGGGCAGGGGATGGCCGGCATCGACTTTCAGCACGGCGATGTCGGTGCGTGGATCGGTGCCGACGACCTTTGCCGGCAGGACCGTGCCGTCGTCCAGCGTCACGCTCAGGGTTTTGGCGCCTTTGACGACATGGTTGTTGGTGACGATGATTCCGCTGGCGGCGACAATGAAGCCGGACCCCCGGGCTTCCATCGCGTGCTGCTGCTGTTGGTGGTGCGGTGCGTTCGGGATCATCTGGTTGAAGGGGAACGGAATCTGCTGCGTCTGGTCGTCGGACTGGTCGTCCTCCATCGCCGCTTCGGTTGGCTGCATTTTGTTGGTGACAGACACGACCGCCGGCTTCACCCGGGTAACCAGGTCGCTGAAATCGGGCAGCGCATGGGCCTGAAGCTGGGTGCCGGACGGGTTGACCGGCGTGGTGCTGTCGGCCCAAGCCGCGTGCCCAAGGGCAAATCCGCCCAGGCTGGTGCCGGCGAGCAGGGTCGCGGCCAGTGCTACGCGACGGATGGGATGGCGTTGGGTCTGAGTGTTCATGTCGGTCGTTCTTTCCCGAAAGATGCTGTCGGCGGAGCTTTTGCGGTTGCGCGTAACGCGGGACCGCAGAAGCGACGATCGGAACATGAGGCACGGGAGTTAACCGTTCCCCGGGCGGAGCGGTTAATCCTGTGTCATAATGGCAACATGGAAGAAAAAAACCTATTGTCCGCGATGATTGGTGTTGGCATGCGATTTTTGGGTTACTGACGATGTCCACCGGGCATGGAATGAACGCCCAACCTTATAGACCGTCGCGGGTACCACCGGGGCGAATGAGCGTCGGTCAGATATCGATCGAAGAGTTCAAGGAGCCGATGGCCTTGACGCAAAGCGCCTTGGCCGAGAGAGGGGCGCCCGAACCTGTTCGAGGTGACGCATCCGCCGCGCGAATACGAGCAGAACGGGCGGACGCGGGCGCCAATCGTCGCGAACTGACGTTCGCTGAACGATTTAGGCGGACAAACCCCGCCAACGCCCGGGCGCTGCGGAACAACCCATGTCCACGACCATTGCATCGCCCTGACATCAGCGGAACATGACGCCCTGGTCCGTTGAGCAGAAGCGGTCTGGCGATCTTGTAAGAACCTGTGCCGCTACGCGCTGGCCAGGGTGGGTATTCGGGTTTCTGTTGGTAACTGGCGGAGAGACAGGGATTCGAACCCTGGGTACGCTTTCACGCACACACGCTTTCCAAGCGTGCGCCTTAAGCCGCTCGGCCATCTCTCCAGCGACAGAGGGCGGTTGATACCAGACCGGACGCCGGACGCAAACCCAAAACATTGCCTCCGGCGCATCATCGTTCACCCCGCCCGTTCCCATGTATAACCGCGTCCAAGGCGCCGACACATACCCCTGGTCCCCGCTCGACGGCTGGCACGATGATCCTCGAACGCGTCCAACTGTCGCTGCGTCGAACAACGAACCAGTCGGAACCCGCCAACCGAACGCATCTGCGGGATGCGATCGGCCGGGACCGGATGTTGCTCGCGATCGATGACCCGCACCGTGATCAAGACGATCCCACCCCCGCGCTGCTGCTGCCGGGGCAGAAGATGCGGGATGTCTTCCCATACGTCGCCCTGACGCTCTATCGCCGGGACTCGATGATATAATTGACCCCGCTCCCCCCGCTCCCTAGGTTATCTGGTTGGAGTGCCAGCGAATGAATATGCCCGTCCCGCCACCCGGCCGCTTCCCTCGCTTCCAAGGCCGGACTCAGCCTTTCCCAGCGCCGCCGCCGCCGTTGCCGCCCGGACTCGATGTCCGGTCCGCCGCCGTGCTGCGCGAAATCGTCGAACAATATGTCGCGACCGGCGAACCGGTCGGGTCGCGCACGCTGGCCCGCCGCCTGCCGATGACGCTGTCGCCCGCGACCATCCGCAACGTGATGGCCGATCTGACCGATTCCGGCCTGCTGTTCGCCCCGCACACCTCCGCCGGCCGCCTGCCCACCGACCAGGGGTTGCGGCTGTTTGTCGATGGCCTGCTGAATTTCGGCGAACTGACCGAGGATGAGCGGGAGTCGATTTCCGCGACCCTCGCCGCCTCCGGCCGCAGCCTGGAAGACACGCTGGCGGAAGCCAGTTCCCTGCTGTCCGGCCTGTCGGCCGCCGCCGGGCTGGTGCTGGCACCGAAATCGGAGGGCGCGGTCAAACATATAGAGTTCGTGCCGCTTGGCCCGGGCCGTGCGCTGGTGGTGCTGGTCAACAGCGACGGGCAGGTGGAAAACCGGGTGATCGAAACCCCGCCCGGCCTGCCGCCGTCGGCATTGCAGCAGGCCAGCAACTATCTGAACGCCAAACTGTCCGGCCGCCCCTTGGGGGAATTGCGCCGGCTGGTCGCCGAGGAAATGGCGGCGAATCGCACCGAACTGGATGCCCTGTCCACCCTGGTGGTCGCCGCCGGCCTGGCCACCTGGACCGGAGAAGGCCGCTCCGGCAGTCTGATCGTTCGCGGTCAGGCACGCTTGCTGTCCGATGTCACTCAGCTCGACCGGCTGACCGCGATCCAGGCCCTGTTCGAACGCCTGGAAGCGCAGGAGACGATGCTGCGCCTGCTGGAACTGGCGGAAAAATCCGACGGGCCTGCTGGAACTGGCGGAAAAATCCGACGGCGTTCGGATTTTCATCGGCGCGGAGAGCGGTGTTTTCAATACCTCCGGCGTTTCGATGGTGGTCGCCCCGGCCCGCAACGACGCCGGGCGGATCGTCGGGGCCATCGGCGTGATCGGCCCGAGCCGGATCAATTACGGCCGCATCATCCCGGTGGTGGATTACACCGCGCGGGTCATCGGGCAACTGCTGGGATGAAACTAACGAGACGAAGCGGGTTGTTCTGGGGCAGGGCCTTCCCTAACTGAAGGCCGCACCTTAACAGGTGTTCATCATGGCCAGAAACCTTCAGCCCGATCAGGATACCATGTCAGAACAGACCGCGGCCGCCCCTGACGCCGCGCCCCCCGCAGAAGATCTCCCCCCCGAACAGGCGCTGCAAGCGGCGAATGAGCGTGTCGCCGCGCTTGAAGCCGAACTCGCGGAGATGAAGGAACGCTGGATGCGCGCCGAGGCGGAAAACGCCAACGTCCGCACCCGCGCCCGCAAGGACATCGACGACGCCCGGCAGTACGCCGTGCAGAAATTCGCCACCGACGTGGTGGAAACCGCCGAGAACCTGAAACGCGGCATCGACAGTCTGCCGCCCGCCGAAGAAGGCCAGCCGGCCATCGTGTCGAAGATCCGCGAGGGTCTCGACAGCATGGAACGCAGCTTCGTCGGCACGCTGGAACGCAACGGCATCAAGCGCAGCGACCCGGTCGGCCAGGCGTTCGACCCCAATCTGCATCAGGCGATGCAGGAGCAGGAAACCGAAACCCACGCGCCCGGCACCGTCATCCAGGCATGGTCCCAGGCATGGACGCTGAACGGCCGGCTGCTGCGTCCGGCGATGGTGGTGGTGGCCAAGGCCCCGGCCACTGAACTCGCTGGCCCCGCGAAGGGCTAGAAATCCGGCATTTGTGACAAAATGGAACGGAAAATTCGCCGGAAACCCTTGTCCGAGTGCCCCTGGTCTCATACATCCCACGTATTCACCCAAGGGACAGTGCCGGTGCTTCGGGCCGCTGCCGTCCGCTGAAAGGAGCTTATTCAAATGAGTAAAGTGATCGGTATCGATCTCGGTACCACGAATTCCTGTGTCGCCATCCTGGAAGGCAAGGACGTCCGCGTCATCGAAAATGCCGAGGGCGCGCGCACAACCCCCAGCATGGTTGCGTTTGCCGAAAGCGGTGAACGTCTGGTCGGCCAGTCGGCCAAGCGTCAGGCCGTCACCAATCCGACCAACACGCTGTATGCCATCAAGCGCCTGATCGGGCGCCGCTACGACGATCCGCTGGTTGCCAAGGATAAGGGCATGGTGCCGTACACCATCGTCCGCGCCGACAACGGCGATGCGGTCGTGGAAAGCCGGGGCGAGAAATACTCCCCCAGCCAGGTTAGCGCGTTCATCCTGGGCAAGATGAAGGAAACCGCCGAGGCGTATCTGGGCGAACCCGTCACCCAGGCGGTCATCACCGTTCCGGCCTACTTCAACGACAGCCAGCGTCAGGCGACCAAGGATGCCGGCCGCATCGCCGGGTTGGACGTTCTGCGTATCATCAACGAACCCACCGCCGCCGCGCTGGCCTATGGCATGGACAAGAAGTCCGCCGGCACCATCGCGGTGTACGACCTCGGCGGCGGCACTTTCGACATCTCCGTGCTGGAAATCGGCGACGGCGTGTTCGAGGTGAAGTCCACCAACGGCGACACGTTCCTGGGCGGCGAGGACTTCGACCTGCGGATCATCGACTATCTGGCCGATGAGTTCCGTAAGGAGCAGGGGATCGACCTGCGCAAGGACAAGCTGGCGCTGCAGCGCCTGAAGGAAGCCGCGGAAAAGGCGAAGATCGAGCTGTCGTCCTCCAAGGAGACCGAGGTCAATCTGCCGTTCATCACCGCCGACGCCTCCGGGCCGAAGCATCTGGTGCTGAAGCTGTCGCGCGCCAAGCTGGAATCGCTGGTCGATGACCTGATCACCCGCACGCTGGAACCCTGCCGGGCGGCGTTGAAGGATGCGGGGGTGACGGCGAGCGAGATTCAGGAAGTGATCCTGGTCGGCGGTATGACCCGCATGCCGAAGGTGATCGACGCGGTGAAGGCGTTCTTCGGTAAGGATCCGGCCCGCAACGTGAACCCCGACGAAGTCGTCGCCATCGGCGCGGCGGTTCAGGGCGGCGTGCTGAAGGGCGACGTGAAGGACGTGCTGCTGCTGGACGTGACCCCGCTGTCGCTGGGCATCGAAACCCTGGGCGGCGTGTTCACCCGGCTGATCGATCGCAACACCACGATCCCGACCAAGAAGTCGCAGACGTTTTCCACCGCCGACGACAACCAGCAGGCCGTGACCATCAAGGTGTTCCAGGGCGAACGCGAAATGGCGGCCGACAACAAGCTGCTGGGCAATTTCGACCTGACTGGCATTCCCTCCGCCCCGCGCGGCGTGCCGCAGATCGAGGTGACGTTCGACATCGACGCCAACGGCATCGTCTCGGTCCAGGCCAAGGACAAGGCCACCGGCAAGGAGCAGCAGATCCGCATCCAGGCCAGCGGCGGTCTGTCGGAAGCCGACATCCAGCGCATGGTGAAGGAAGCCGAGGCGAACGCCGAAGCCGACAAGAAGCGGCGTGAAACGATCGAGGCCCGCAACCACACCGAAAGCCTTGTCCATCAGGTCGAGAAGAATCTGAAGGAATATGGCGACAAGGTGGGCGCGCAGGACAAGGGCGAAGCCGAAGCCGCTATTGCCGCCGCCAGATCGGCGTTGGAAGGCACCGATGCGGAAGCCCTGAAACAGGCATCCGACCGGCTGAGCCAGGCGGCGATGAAGATCGGGGAGGCCATGTATAAGGCCGAAGCCGCTGCCGGTCAGCAGGCTCCGGGCGGTGGCGAAGCCGGTGCGCAGGCTCCGCACGATGAAAACGTCGTCGATGCCGAGTTCGAGGAAGTCGATGACAAGAAGAAAAAGTCGGCCTAACCGAAGGGCCTGACTTGGAATGAAGGGTCGCGCCCGCGCTTCGATTGAAGGCGGGCGCGATTTCTGTTTCGGGCAATGACGTTTTGCAGGCGCTTCGCAAGCGCGTGACGGTATAAGGGCTGAGATGGCCAAACAGGATTATTACGCCACTTTGGGCGTGGCAAAGAACGCGAGCGCGGACGACCTGAAAAAGGCGTACCGTAAACTCGCCATGCAATATCACCCCGACCGCAATCCCGGCGACAAAAAGGCCGAGGCGAAGTTCAAGGAAGTCAGCGAAGCCTATGACATCCTGAAGGACGATCAGAAGCGCGGTGCCTACGACCGCTTCGGTCACGCGGCGTTTGAGCAGGGCGGTGGTGCCGCGGGTGCCGGGATGGGCGGGTTCGACTTCTCGGCCTCCGGAGATCTGGGCGACATCTTCGACCAGATGTTCGGTATGGGCCGCCGCGGCGGCGGTTCGCAGCGCCCGCGCACCGGCAACGATCTGCGCCAGGGCGTGGAAATCGATCTGGCGGAGGCGTTCACCGGCACCAAGGTCAATCTGCGCGTGCCGACGCGGGTCAAATGCGAAAGCTGCGATGGCTCCGGTTCCCAGGACAAGGGGCAGGCTGCATCGACTTGCCAAACCTGCCAGGGCGCGGGCAAGGTGCGGGCGCAGCAGGGATTTTTTCTGATTGAGCGCACCTGCCCAACCTGCGGCGGGCAGGGCCGGGTGATCCGCAATCCGTGCCGCGTCTGCCAGGGCGCCGGCACCGTGCAACGCGAACGCAGCCTGTCCGTCGCCATCCCCGCCGGGGTCGAGGACGGCACCCGCATTCGTTTATCCGGAGAGGGCGAGGCTGGCGGACCCGGTGCGCAAAACGGCGATCTGTACGTGCATGTTTCTGTGCGGCCGCACGAATTCTTCCAGCGCGAACAGGCGAATATCCTGATGCGCGTGCCCTTGCGCATGACCCAGGCGGCGCTGGGCGACGAGGTGGAAGTTCCGGTCGTCGATGGCTCCCGGGCCAAGGTGAAAATCCCCGCCGGCACCCAGACCGGCGATCAGTTCCGCTTGCGCGGCAAGGGATTTTCCGTGCTGCGCAGTGCGGCGCGTGGCGACATGTTCATCCAGGTCGCGGTGGAAACCCCGCAGAACCTGTCGCCGAAGCAGCGCGAACTGCTGGAAGCTTTCGAGGCCGAGGCGGGCAAGACAACCAAGGGCAGCCCCGACCACGAGGGATTCTTCGCCAAGGTGGCGGCATTCTTCGAGGGTGGCCGGGGTTAAAGACAATCGGCGGCGGGATGTCGCGGCCCCGGAAGGCCCGTCCGGGACCCGCGGGTTCCCGCCAACACGGACCAGGGGAGGGACACCATGACCACCACGATCGGCATCGCCGGCATCACCGGCCGCATGGGCCGGCTTCTGGCCGAGGAAATCCCCGCCGTCGGTGCAACGCTGTCCGGCGGCACCAGCCGAACGAACCCCGATCTGGCAGCGTTGGCGGCGCGATCCCGGGCCATCATCGACTTCACCAATGCCGCCGCCGCCCAATCCACCGCCGCCATCATGGCCGCGTCGGGCAAGGCCTGGATCCTTGGCACCTCCGGCCTCTCCGCCGCCGACGAGGCCGCCGTCGAAGCCGCCGCTCGGCATATCCCCGTCGTCTATGCGTCCAATTTCTCGGCCGGGGTCAACCTTGTGCTGGCACTGGCCGAGCGCATGGGCGCCGCCTTGCCGGCGGAAACCTACGATGCCGAAATCGTAGAGATGCATCATCGCCAGAAGGTCGATGCTCCTTCAGGCACCGCCATCGGCATCGGCCGGGCGGTGGCGAAGGGCAGGAACGTGAAACTGGACGATGTGATCGAGTCGGGGCGTCATGGCCACACCGGCCCGCGCAAAACCGGCGCCATCGGATTTGCCGCCCTGCGCGGCGGACAGGTGGTTGGCGAACATAGTCTGATCTTTGCTGCCGGCACCGAACACATCGTGCTGACCCACCGGGCGTTCGATCGGCGCAGCTTCGCCGCCGGTGCGGTGCGGGCCGCACTTTGGGCGGTGTCGCGTCCCCCGGGGTTTTATTCGATGATGGATGTGCTGGGGATGGCCTGACCAGCCCTGACTGCTTGACCGGAACGGCGGTTTCCGCCACACACCGGCCGAGTTCCGGCATTCCGCCAACCGCTGTTGCAGCGGATATCAACCCTTCCTGACGCGAGATATTACCCATGCGGGACACGGGCGAGTATTTATTTACCTCGGAGTCGGTATCCGAAGGCCACCCGGATAAGGTCGCCGACCGGATCAGCGACACCGTGCTGGATGCATTTCTGACCGCCGATCCTTACGCCCGCGTGGCGTGCGAAACCCTGGTGACCACCAACCGCGTGGTCCTGGCCGGCGAAACACGCGGCCCGGAGACGGTCACGCCGGAACTGCTGACCCATCTGGCCCGCATGGCGATCCGCGACATCGGCTATGAGCAGGACGGCTTCCACTGGGCGAAAGCCGATGTGGCGGTTCACCTGCACTCCCAGTCCAGCGACATCGCGCAGGGTGTGGACAGCGCCGGCAACAAGGACGAAGGCGCCGGCGACCAGGGCATCATGTTCGGCTACGCCTGCCGGGAAACCGAAACTCTGATGCCCGCGCCGTTGTACTACGCGCATGAAATCCTGCGCACCATCCGCGACCAGCGCAAGGCTGGCGACCGCACCGTCCGCGGTCTGCTGCCCGACGCAAAAAGCCAGGTCACCCTGCGCTATGTCGATGGCAAGCCGGTCGGCGCCACGTCGGTCGTCGTGTCCACCCAGCATGAAGCCGGGATGGAGCAAGCGGAAATCAAGCGCCTGCTGTGGCCGCTGGTCGAAACGCTCCTGCCCAAGGGCTGGATGTGCCCCGAGGATGAGTTCCATGTGAACCCGACCGGCCAGTTCGTCATCGGTGGACCGGATGGAGACTGCGGCCTGACCGGGCGCAAGATCATCGTCGATACTTACGGCGGTGCAGCCCCGCATGGCGGCGGCGCGTTCAGCGGGAAGGACCCCACCAAGGTTGACCGGTCCGCAGCCTATGCCTGCCGCTACCTTGCCAAGAACGTCGTCGCCGCCGGTCTGGCCGATCGCTGCACCTTGCAGATCAGCTATGCCATCGGCGTTGCCCGTCCGCTGTCGGTCTATGTGGACCTGCACGGAACAGGCAAGGACGTGGACGAGACCAAGCTGGAGAAAGTCCTGCGCGAGGTGATGAACCTCTCCCCGCGCGGCATCCGCGAACATCTGCACATGAACCGCCCGATCTACGCGCCGACCTCGGCCTATGGTCACTTCGGGCGCGCGCCGGACGAAACGAAGGGCACCTTTACGTGGGAAAAGACGGATCTGGTGCCGGCACTGAAGGCAGCGTTCGGGCGGTAACGCCCAGTAACCTGAAACCACCCCCGGATCGCCTTTACGGCAGGGCGCGCGGCCATAAGCTGCGCCCCCGCCAGGAAGTGCTTCTGGACGTCACTTTACCCAGGCTGGCCCTGCCGGAAACCCTTCCGGCGGGGCCGCTTTGGCTGGAGGTCGGCTTTGGCGGCGGCGAACATGCCATCGCCCAGGTCCGCGCCAACCAAGGCGTGACGCTGATCGCCTGCGAGGTGTTCGAAAACGGAATCTGCTCCCTGCTGTCCGCCCTGGTGATCGAGGGCGAGGAAGCCGACGGGCTGTTGCCGCCAAATCTGCGCGTCTGGACCGACGACGCCCGGATTCTGTTGCGTAAGCTGCCGGACGCCAGTCTGGACCGCCTGTTCCTGATGTTTCCCGACCCGTGGCCCAAGGCACGGCATGCCAAGCGCCGGTTCGTGCATCCGGCCATGCTGCCGCTGCTGGCCCGCGTGCTGAAGCCGGGTGCCGAATGGCGCGTCGCCAGTGACGACCCGACCTATCAGGCGTGGGTCCGCGACACGATGGCCGCGCAGACCCTGTTCGCCGCCCCGGAACCCGCCACGCAGCGCCCCGAGGGCTGGCCGCCGACCCGGTATGAGGCCAAGGCCCTGCGCGCCGGCCGCCAGCCGCTGTACTGGTCGTTCCGCCGAAATGCCGAAGTTTAGCGCCGCCGGAAAAATCCTAAAAAATCCGCATTGTGGCCCTTGATCCGGCGGAACGAGGTGGGTATACCCCGTGCCTCACCGGTCGGGGCCGTAGCTCAGTTGGGAGAGCGCCTGAATGGCATTCAGGAGGTCAGGGGTTCGATTCCCCTCGGCTCCACCAGTGATTTCAATCGGTTAGACGATAATCCGATTGAAATCGCACCGACCGGGGAGAGGCTCGCGGACCAACGGCGGACCAACCTCAAAATCCTACAGTTCGACCGGGATCCGCTACTGGGTGCGACCGGGCGGCACGGCATGTTCGCCGCGTATGAACGGGGGACAGCCGATCAGGTGCCGTCATTCCGCCGCTTGGTCGAATAGGTCCCTCGGATCGGCTGCGACCGTTTGCATGCCGGCGACGAACCGACGCTGACAGTCTGTAAGGGCCTTATCGAGGTCGCGCACCAGATCGTCATCCAGTCCGCGCTCCCTGCCGAACCTCCGCACCATCTGGTGCTGCTCCCTGCTCCAGGAGGCCAGCAATTCCTCCAACGTCGCCCGAACCTTTCCGACCTCGACCAACCGCCCGCAGGCGTAAGCCTCCTCCCGCTGCATGCGCCGCACCTTCATCAGTGCAAGCATGTCGGACGGCCGGAGCGGGGGCGGCCCAGCGTCCAGTTCCGGGCCTCCATTGTGCCCGAGCGGGAGGGCGATCTGGCGGAGAGACGCCTGGCGTTCGGCATCGGCTTCAGCTTCCGTGGCGCGCTTGCCTTCCAGGAATGCGACAACCCGTTCGTGGTCGAACCACCAATCGCGGCCCCGTCCACCGCGCTCAAGCACTGGAAACTCATCGCCATACCGGGCCATGTAAACGGCGACGGTCGGCAGGGAGCAGCCGAGAATTTGGGCTAACTCAGCTTTGTTGACGCGCATCCGACCCTCTATAAGCCCTTAATAGCTAAGTATAAATCAACAAAGTGAACAACAGAAACCCATATTTTTCTATGGAACGAGACCGGCATGCCGGGGTTCGAATTACCCTTGGACGACGTTTACCCATGGGAGGGACCCATGGGCCGGTGGGTCAGATCGGCCGGCGTCGGCGCGCCGCGTGGCGGCGATCACGGCTGGCGCCGGGTGCCATCAGAAACGTCGCTGGCCATCTGCCGGACTTGCATCCCAATCGACGGGGGACGCCTTCGCCACCCGAGCGCGGCTTTGCTGCGTCTAGGGTCAACACCGCGGCGCTTTGTGGAAACCGGCGCCCCGGCAGAAACCCCCTCATCCCCGTTGAACGGAATATCGGACAGGAAGCCCCCGGGGACTGCCGGCCGGGTTGTTGGTTCCCTGACAGGGGCGCGGCCATTTCCGATTTTTGGGTGCGGTGGCAGGCAAACCTTGGGGCAAACCTTGGGGCATAACAGGCAAACCTACGGGCGCAATGTCAGGAGATACCTGACGGACGCGGGCAAACCGTCCATTCGCGCCAGCGCCATCATCGACCCGTCACCCTTTACCTTGTCGATTTTCCGGTGTTCCAGGTGTTCCGGTGTGCCACCTTTTGGCAACCCATTGATTTACAATCGGTAATCATGGAACACCGCGCCAGTTTCCATGGAACACAATCGAGAGATGTGTTCCATGGGCAGGCAGTGGCGGCGGTCGAAAATTGGCGAAAAGAAATGCCCACTCACCTGACGGTCAACCCGGCCGCGAGTATTTCCTCATGATCGCCATGACCTGGATCGGGTCCAGCACGTTCATCGTCGCCGACGATGAACGTGACCGGGGTTGCACCTAGACTGGTTGCCAGCGGCGTCTAGCTGTCCGCCTCGGCACTGAAAATCGAAGGCAGAACATGATACAGGCGAGTTTTAGGAAACCCCGGCGGGCTAAGGCTTCGCGCGGCCTTGCCATCGCCGCCGGGCTTCAAAAAGCCCTCGCGGATTAGAACCTCGGTAGCGTGGTTGCGATCTAAACCGATCATCGCTTCTTTCATACCGCCGGCGGTCAGGTAGTAGTGCCAAGCCTCTGGATCGCGCTGCGAATTCGACTTACGGCGACGCCAGCCCATTCTGCCGACAGTGCGGAAACGCTCGGCCGCAGGCGGCGGCGACGGCTCGGCTTCGTCCTTCAGGTTGGACGGCGGTCCCCCATGTCCGGTGTCGCCCAGATCGGGATCCTTCCACTCATGAAACCGCGAATCGCCGTGAAGCATCAGAAAATCGCGAAGTTGTGCCACTGCCTGCGCATCTTCCCGCGCCCCGGACGTGCCTCGCTCCGCAAGCCACGCCCTGAAACAGGCATATGCAGCCTCGCTGGCGTCGTTGGCGTCCCATTCCGTGATGCCCGCTCGGGTGGCGAGTTCGCCGGCAATGGCGACCAAGGCAAAGCGCCTGGCTACGCTGCGCACCTGTCCGCCGGACTCGGGGCATGGCTTCAACCATGCCGCGACAAGATCGTGCATCCACGCACGGCCATCGTCGGCGAATTGCTCGTTCGATGCGATCTCACCGACAAGGAATTCAAGAAACGCCTGTGCGGCCGTGCCGTAGCATCGCGTTGTCGCCGCTCGAATTTCCTGAATGAACGCCTCGACCTCAGCCGCGTCGTGGATATCCTCGAATAATCCCATGCCTTTTTTGGCATCTGCCGGGATATCGACCAATCGGACTTCCTGGCCCGCTTTGACCCGGCGCCCGAGCCCGCCCTCCGCGATCTTGTCGGCAAGCGACAGTTCGCCGGTACTGAGGAAAAGCACACGGAAGCGAGTCGGTGTTCTGAGTCCGCCCGATCGGTCGGATCGGGCTTTGCCTTGACCGCTCGCCAGCAAATAGGCGGTATCACCGACGCCCCGAGCATCGGCTTGTCCTAGTTCATCCAGTGGCAGGAGCGTGTCGCTTTGCGCGAGCGCCAGCCCTTCCATGGCGTTGTCGGTTGCCCTCCACTGCCTGATATAACCAGCAGCGCCTGTGCCCGGCTGGCCACCCCACACGCTGGCGGCAACGCGCAGCGCGGTAGTTTTGCCGACACGCGAGGATCCGCGAAAATGCAGACCGCCGCCTTCCTCGCCGACGATATCCAGCAGCGGGCCAGCGAACGCGGCGGAGACCGCAAGCAACAGCCGCGAATTCCCGACGCACAGCGCCGACACCGACGATCGCCAGTCCGCCAACAAGCCGGCGGCGTTGAACACCGAGGCGTCGTTCGTGGCCGGTTGGTAAATCACTTCAACCGAAGGCGAACCGAAGGTCCGGCCGGGCAGCACGAACACCGACTGGCCGTTGATTCGGTGCCATCCGGTGCGAACGACGATCAGCGCCCGCTTGTCGGTCGAAACCCGCGACAGATATTCGGCCAGCAGGCCGCGAGCGCCGTTCGATGGATTAACGTACAGCCCGCGCCGCGCCAGCACGTTGCGCAGCTCCCCGCCGTCGCCTGAAAATAGATCGCGGCGGACAACGATATGCTGCACCACCCCATCGGGATCGCGAAAGCGCAGCATCAGGCCCCAAATCGTGGCCTCATCGTCGCGGGTCTGCGACAGCACCTCGAAGGGTCCAGAGATAGGCAGGCTACCGTGCTCATCCGAGGTCTTGAACAGCCCGTCCGGGCGCATCACCAGGGCGCCGCCGCTTACGCGGATGGCCGGTGCATCGGGGCTGCTGGGATCGTTTGCCGGCTTGGGTGGCACGGTTTCGGCTTGCTCAATCGCCTTGCGGATCGCATCCCGGCCGGTTTGCTTTTCGGCCATCAAGTTTGCTCTGCGTTCAGTGTGTCGTTGAAATCTTTCCCCACAGGCGGGTGCGCGATTTTTACCGTGCGGCCTTGCGCCTGGAAGGCTTCGACTGCCCGGGCGCACGCCCGAACGGTGGCGGGATTGTCGCCATCCTCATCCTTCAACAGGATGACGGAGCGCACGGCCGGCGGCAGTTTCACGTTCGCCATGTTGGACAGCGACACCGCGCACAGGACGCGCAGTTCGGGACAGGCCATAACCACGCTTAGGGCGGTCTCTATGCCTTCGCCTATCGCCACGGTCTCCCCGTCCGTGGCCTGTGCCAGCGGCTTGCGGGAGGCGCCGCGCCATAGGCGGACAGCGCCGCCGGACAACCTGCCGAGCGACATCTTGGGCGCGTCCAGCGGCGCCTTGGTCCATCGGATGCCATCGGCGGAGTGCAGCCAGGTGCGGTGAACCGCGACCATCTCACCGGCATCGTTCGTGATCGCTGCCAGCATCGCCGGCCAGCGCCGGCCGCTTTCCCGGTTCCATATTTCAGGGTGGAAGCGAAGGCTACGCGGCTGGCGCTCCAGGTCGGCTAGGCTGATACCCCGGCCAGCGAGGTAGTCGGCAACCGGTGTTCCCGCGAGCTTCTCCTTGCCTGCCAGGAACATCTTGATCGCCAACTGGCGGGTTGCCGCTTCCTCGCGCTCCGCCTCAGCGGGATCTGGCGGCGGCGGCGATGCCCTGCGTCGCTCGGGTGGCATTGGGCCATCCGACAGCCCAAGCCACGAACGCGCCCAAGCGATGGCATCTACCATCTTGCCGTGACAGACCACGGCGGCGACCAGGTCCAGCGCGTCCCCCTTTTCGCCGCTGGAGAAGTCCGACCACAAGCCGGCCTTTGTTCCGGTCAGGAGAACCGACAGACTCCGCTTCGACGTGCCCGTGAGGCTGGGATGAACCCACTCACGCCCAGCACGCCGGCCGGCAGGCAGGAGGTGAGAGACAAGGTCGGGCGCCCTGGCGGCTAGCATACGCGACAAGTCCCTGGCATCAGTGGCCAACTCGGCATCCCCCACATGGCCGGGCGGCGGCAGCGCCGTCTATCGCGATCAGATCGGCGACGTTGAGGACGTTTTTGCGGTATGACCGGTCGGGCTTGTTGATATCGACCAGGGCCGTCCAGAACGCTGCGATCCGGCGGGCTAGGGGCGCGTCGAAGTGCGCGGGCTTGCCGCCAACGCTGGCGGTGTAGATGGCAAGATCGACGGCTGAGACGACCATTCCGGCGGCAGTTCGCGCATACAGCGTCCGGTTGCCGCGGCGGGTAGCCAGCTTGCGGTGCCACCAGCGAACACCCCAGCCGATCAGGAACGTATAATCGATCGGCGCATTGTCCGATGAACGGATCGCCAGTGCCGGCCAAGCGGCGGCGTCCCTCACCACAACACGCTGGCGAACCGCATGAAGCGCCGCCTCCATATCGAGGTAGGGCCGCCGATCGATGGGACCGCCGCCCTCAACGACGCCAGCCAAATGCGAGGCGCCGACGCGGAACGCCGCCCGGTCTGCCCTGGACCATGGGCCTCCGAAAAACTCAGGTGGGTGGCACAGGCCATCGATCGCCAGCGCGGCCTCGAATCGCCCAAAATCGGAAACCGCGACACGCCAGCCATGCGAGATCATTTCGGCTTACGCATGTTTGCGGCGGTTGCCGCCGATGTGGAGGTGACGGTGCGTTCCCGTATCCAGTCTTGCAGCGCGGTTTCGGTGTAGCCGATGCGCCGATCCGTCAACTGGACGTAAGGGGGACCGCCGCCATCGAGTCGCATCCGCTGCATCGTGCGCGCGCTCATGCCCAGCATGTTCGCGGCGGCATTTTCTTTCAGGACGTTGGGAATTTTGGCATTCATTGTCTCGGTAACTCCTGTCTAACCGCACCATGCGGTGCCAGAAGCCTACGCGGCGGTGGATCGGTTCCGCCTCCTGCCTTTTCTGATACTTTCTTGCACATTCCTGGATTGCGGCCAGACCCTATCCACTTCGGCGCTAAGGTGGTCAGCGAATGGTCGGTAGCCGATCTCCGCAAGGCAAAAGCCGGCCAGATGGCCGACGATATCATCATGGTTGAGTAGTTTTGCATCCTTCCACTGAGCGAGTTTTATAAGGTGACCCCATATCCTCGCTTTGTCTTTAGAATTTAGAACGCGTTCTTGAGTGCTTTTAGTGGAAGTATTTTTGTATTGATCGAAACTACATTCATCCGGGACGTTCTTTTGAAACCACCCATAGAAAGTGCTTTGGTCAGGGTGGTTGTCGCATTTATATATCCAGTAATCGTTTAATTTTCCTCGCTGCCCGGCTTTGTAGGCAGGAAATTCGTCCCGCAAGCTAAGGCGAATCGCTTCCGCCGCTGCGTCGCTCCAGGGCCATCTTATTGACTTCGAAATGTCGCCGCCGCCCTGCTTATCGTTTGCGTCTTTGGGCATGCGCTTCGGATTCGGCTTAGCTTCCGACTTCCTATCATCCGCCGGCAGGGCGATTGGCGCGGGCGTTGACGATTCGACGTGCGATTCGGGCAAACGCTGGAACTGAGGCCCGGTGACGGCTGGCCCAAACGGGTTCGGGAGATAGACGCGGACGCACCTGATCAGGTCCCCAGTCGCTAGAAGCAAATTTGACCCGCGAACCATCGGTCTGGGCTCAAGCTCCAATGAGGTCACAGGGCGCCGCTCTGCTGTGCCTTCCTTGATGCCATCCATCAGATATTTACCCGATGCCACGGCATTGAGCAGGCGGCTCCGCAACTCACTTCTGAAATAAGCTCGTAGCTCGGGGCTGGTCTCCTTGTATTCGCGTAAATAGTCATCGACCAAAGATGGATCGCCGAAAGTTAAAGCCGCCCGATCGAAGGTCATTGGTTTGACCGGTCTGATGTAAAGGCCGAAGTATCTTTCGCCGCACAGTGTCACCCGACCGTTGAACCAATCATCGATCGTGGTCCCCTGATCATATATCCAGGCAACCTTGTCCAACGGAACCCATCGATCGGCAACGCCACCAACCGGCGCCGACGCAACCCAATCGCCGGAGCGCAGGCGGAGCCGCCAGTGTTCAATCATCTGGCTCAAAGCCACTCTTAGCTGACTGACATTGAGATTGAGCGCGGCGATTTGGTGCTGATCGTGGTCATTAGCTGGACTGCACAACCTATTCAGTGCCGCCGTATGGTCTCTATACCATTGGATGATGGGGACCATTGCGGCCGCTACCCCGAAAGATATGAGCCGGTATCCCGTCTCAAGCGGAATTCCATATTTGTTCGGCCGCTTGAAAATATCACGCAGAAAGCCGTGGTCGGTCGGAAACTGATCGGACAAGGTTGCCTCACGCCACCCATCCTCACGCATGAAGCTAGCCGGCGCGGCGGGGCAGGCGTGAGGTCCTGCCGTTCGGCGGCCAGACCTAGCCGCGCCGTCGTCAATCATCATTGCCGAGCCGAGTCGGGGCAAGAGAATCGCGCTGTTATCGCAATCCGCAGTGGCCGGTTGGGATCGGCTGGAAAGATAGGCCATGG
>JAJZEV010000142.1 GCA_021805665.1 Pseudomonadota bacterium | reverse complement strand
TTGCCGGCGTAGGCGCCGTCAAGGGCAGCATGATCGCACCGACAACGAACGACAGCATGTTCCTGTTCAGCCTGCGTTACCTGCCGTTCCTGTAAACTGACGACCCTGTGACTAGCTGAACGCCGAGCCGGGCACCTGGAAAGCTGCCCGGCTCGGTGCGTTCCGACACTCCATCGAATCAACACACCGGAGGTGTCCCCGGCTGATCAGCCCGGAATCCCGACCACACATGACACCACGCGAACGCAATCGCACGGTCAGCCACCCGATTGGATGCACCCCGTCCTGGTGATGGCGGCAAACCTGTTCGACAATGCGATGCCCTTGCGCCTAGGATCGCATATTGACATAATTCCTAGCATAACCTAAAGTTTGGCAATGGAAACCCTGCCCCAGACCCCAAACCCGCCCATAGACCTGCCGGCGCAGGCATATCGCCACCTCATACACACACTGATCGCGCTGCTGCCTCCGCCGATCGAAGACACCCCCGAAGCCACACTGGCCAGAAATCACGCCGCGATCGCCAGAATAGCCGCAATGGCCCCCGTCAACGCCGACGAGGCGGAACTAGCAGCACAATGTATCGCCGCCAGAGCGCAAGCCGAAGAGATGCTCCTCCTGGTCCGCGTCCATGCCGCAGACATAAATTTGGTCGTCAAACTGAACGCCCAGTATGCCTCGATGATCCGCACCTCATTATCCGCGCATAACCGCCTCCGCCGCGAACAGCAGCAACGCCGCAACCGCGACACCAATCACGATGCCGCCGACCAGGACGAATGGACCCGCCATATCGCCGCCCAATCGATGCTCGATGTCCTCCCAAGCGCCCCGAAACCGCCGGAAATCCAAAATTCAGAGACAAAATCCCAGCCACAGAAATCCGAGACACCAAAGAGACACCCGGAACCTGAATACCACACCGTGGCCAGCGTCAAAGCCGGACTCGACGCAGCGATGCGCGCCGCCATCCCGGACTGGCAGCCAATACCCCTGCCTGGCACCCGAAAAGCCCACACACCGGCAATCGTCCCGGCTAACAGCACCCAACTCCAAACGGAAACCACCGAACCAGACCCATCGCCGTAGCCGCCGCCAGTACCGGTTGCCGCGGCACCGTCCGACGCATCGAAATCGGCCTCCGGCTCATCCGCCAGGTGGGCCAGATGCGCGCGATGACATGCCCGAGGACCTCATCATCCGTGGGCCAGGGGCAGGCAGCCAACAGCGCCACACAGTCAGCGCCCCGCCCAACGGTCAGCCCGCTCTCCTCCCGGTGCTGTTCAGTGCGCACGAACCGAAGCGGCGCGGCCACCCAGATACAGACGCCGGGCAAGACGCTGAACATCGGCCAGTGTCGGCCAGATCGAGCCATCCAGATCATCCAGCTTCATGTCGGTCGCGATAAAGCGATAGCCGGTATCCAGACGCACCGCCGCGCCGACGAAAGCACCATCGATGTCGATAATATGGGACTGCAACATAGGGGACGGTCCTTTCAGGGACCAAAGAGTCAAGAAAGCTCGGCAGCCAATCTGTCGATGAACGGATGGAGCATATATTTCTCTGAAATGCAATCTTGTTAACCATAAAAAGAATATTTTTCTCGCATTTCTACTTATGAAGACATTAATTCCAATTCACGGCGGGCTGCGACACCAAAAGTTCCGCGGCCCAACCGCCCCGGTCCCACGCCCGTGCATCGCCCCGCAAACGCCCCTCGCCCGCCCGAAATCCGGTGCTTGCCGAACCGCCCGCGCGCTGCTCCTATCGCCGGAAATGAACCAGGGAGCGGACGCGTGAGTCAGGACAGCCGACAAATCGTCATCGCCGGCGCGGGACACGCGGGCGGGTCAGCCGCGGCACTGCTGCGGCAGTTCGGCTGGACCGGCGGGATCACCCTGATCGGCGAGGAACCGATCCCGCCCTATCAACGCCCGCCGTTGTCGAAAGCCTGGCTAAAGGGCGAGGCAACAGCCGAAAGCCTCGCGCTGCGGCCGGCCAAATTCTACCCCGATGCGTCCATCGAACTGCGGCTGGAAACCAAGGTAACCGGCATCGACCGGACAGCCAGAACGGTAACGCTGTCCGATGGCGGAACCCTCGCCTACCATATCCTGATCCTGGCCACGGGCGCCCGGGCCCGGAAACTGCCGCTGGACGGCGCCGATCTCGACGGGGTGCTGGAACTGCGGTCGGCTGCCGACGCCGACCGGCTGAAAGCCGCCCTGCACCCGGGCGCGAAACTGGCAGTGATCGGCGGCGGTTATATCGGCCTCGAAGCCGCTGCCTCCGCCCGCGCCCTGGGCGCCGAGGCCACGATTATAGAGCGCGAGAGCCGGGTTCTCGCCCGGGTCGCCTGCCCGATCCTGTCGGGATTCTTCCAGGACTTCCACCGTGCCCGCGGCGTGACGATCGAAGTCGATGCCTCGGTCACGGCGCTGGAGGGTTCGCGAGGCCGCATCGCCGGCGTACGCCTGGGCGACGGGCGGTTGGTTCCGTGCGACGCGGTGCTGGTCGGCGTCGGCGCGGTGGCCAACGACGAACTGGCGCGCGAGGCCGGGCTAACCTGCCATAACGGCGTCGCGGTCGATCTGTCCGCCCGCACGGAAGACCCGGCGATCTTCGCCATCGGCGACTGCACCAGCCGTCCGCTGCCGCTGTATGACCGCACCGGCCGGCTGGAAAGCGTGCCGAACGCCCTGGAACAGGCGAAACAGGCTGCCTCCGCGATCTGCGGCAAACCCGCACCGGTGCCGGAGGTGCCATGGTTCTGGTCCGATCAGTACGATCTGCGCCTGCAAATCGCCGGCATGCCGTTCGACGCGAGCCAGATCGTGGTGCGCGGCGATGTCGCCGCCGCCAAGTTCGCCCTGTTCCACCTGACCGCCGACGGCACCGTCCAGGCGGTGGAAGCGGTCAACGCCGCGCCCGAGTTCATGGGCGGCCGTCGCATCGTCGCCAAACGGAAACAGCTTACTCGCGCGCGCATCGAAGATATGTCAGTATCGATGCAGGAACTCGCGGGCTAACCGCAAGCAACAGGAAACGATAAATGGCCAGGATTACCTATATCGAGCATAATGGCGCCGGACACGTCGTCGATGTCCCCGCGGGAAAGTCCGTGATGCAGGGCGCGGTGGACAACAATATCCCCGGCATCGACGCCGATTGCGGCGGCGAATGCGCTTGCGCCACTTGCCATGTGTATGTCGATGCTGCCTGGCTGGACCGCATCGGGCTGCCGGCCGCCGGATCCCAGGAAGCCAGCATGCTGAGCTTCGCCGCCGTCACCCAGCCCGATTCCCGCCTGTCCTGCCAAATCGCGGTCACGGACGCAATGGATGGCCTGATCGTCCGGATGCCTGAAGGACAGCATTAAAGCAAACGACCGGGACCCGATCCAACGGGTCGTCGGCACCAGGAGGGCCTATCCATGAACGCACCGGTCCACTTCGATCCTGCCTCGGATGCCTTGAACACCCCGCTCGACCGCATCGACGTCAGCGATCCGCGACTCTTCCAGGACGATATCTATCATCCGTACTTCGAACGCCTGCGGCGGGAAGACCCCGTGCATTACCGCAAGGACGGGAAGTACGGGTCGTTCTGGTCGGTTACCAAATTCAAGGACATCATGGCGGTGGAAACCCACCCGGAGATTTACTCCTCCGCGGCCAGACTGGGGGGTATCACCATCACGGATCGGCCGATGGAGTTCCGTCGGGCAAGCTTTATCTCGATGGACCCGCCCCGGCATGACGAACAGCGCAAGGTCGTCAGCCCGATCGTGGCGCCGGCCAACCTCAACAACATGTCGGGCATCATCCGCGAACGGGTCTGCCGCGTGCTGGACGGCCTGCCGCGCGGCGAAACCTTCGACTGGGTGCAGCGCGTGTCGATCGAACTGACCACGCTGATGCTGACGACCCTGTTCGACTTCCCCGAAGCGGATCGCGCCAATCTGACCTACTGGTCCGATGTCGCCACTGCCGATGTGAATGCCGGCGGTATCGTTGATTCCGAGGAAAAGCGTCTGGAGATCCTGCGCGAGGCGCTCCGGACGTTCACCGCCATGTGGCACGAACGCGCCGCCAAGCCGCCGGGTTTCGACCTGATCTCGATGCTCGCCCACGCCGAGGCGACGAAGAACCTTGTCAACGATCCGCAGGAGTTCCTCGGCAACCTCACCCTGCTGATCGTCGGCGGCAACGACACCACACGCAATTCCATGAGCGGCGGGCTATGGGCGCTATGCAAGCACCCGGTGGAATACCAGAAACTGCGGGACAATCCCGGCCTGATCCCCAGCATGGTGCCAGAAATTATCCGCTGGCAGTCCCCGATCGTGCATATGCGCCGCACGGCTGTGGCCGACACCGAACTGGGCGGCAAGCAGATCAAAGCCGGCGACAAAGTCGTGATGTGGTACATCTCCGGCAATCGCGACGAGGATTCCATCGACAATCCGAACGACTTCATCATCGACCGGGCACGGCCGCGCCATCACCTGTCATTCGGCTTCGGCGTGCATCGCTGCGTCGGCAACCGGCTGGCGGAAATGCAACTGATCATTTTGTGGGAGGAAATCATGAAACGCTTCCCGCGGATCGAACTGATGGAAGAGCCGAAGCGTATCTACTCCAACTTTATCCACGGCATTTCCGAGATGAAGGTGCGTATCCCCGCATGAACGACCCCCTCTCGACAGACGTCCTCCCCGCCGGCATCAGCGCTCGGTTTGCCGATGGGGTGAACGGCTTGCGGATGCACGTGCTGGAAGCCGGCGATCCCGGAAACCCGTGCGTGCTGTTGCTGCACGGCTTCCCCGAGCTGGCGTATTCCTGGCGCAAGATCATGCCGGCCCTGGCCCGGGCCGGCTACTACGTGATCGCGCCCGATCAGCGCGGATACGGCCGGACCACCGGCTGGGACCCGGACTACGACGGCGACGTCGCGTCGTTCCGATCGCTGAACCTGGTGCGGGATATCGTCGGGTTGCTGGGCGCACTGGGCATCGAGACCGTGAGGGGCGTCGTGGGCCACGATGCCGGCGCGGCGGTCGCGGCGTGGTGCGCCCTGCTGCGCCCCGACATCTTCCAATCGGTCACGATGATGAGCGCGCCCTTCGCCGGCCCGCCCGGATTGACCGCAACCGCCGGCCCGGACATCCATGCCGCGCTGGCCAGGCTCGACAGGCCGCGTAAGCATTACCAATGGTATTACTCGACGCGGGAGGCCAACGCCGACATGACCCGGTGCCGCCAGGGGCTGCATGCCTTCCTGCGCGGCTACTATCATCACAAAAGCGCCGATTGGGCGGGCAACAGGCCATTTCGGCTGGCTGGATGGACAGCGGAATCCCTGGCCCGGATGCCCACGTACTACATCATGGACCTGAACGACGACATGGCCCAGACCGTCGCCCGGGAAATGCCATCCGCGGAGCAAATCGCCGGCTGCGAATGGCTGCCAGACAGCGAACTGCGGGTTTACAGCACCGAATACGCCCGGGTTGGGTTTCAGGGCGGCCTGCAGTGGTACCGCTGCCGCACCCAAGGCTATGCCGGGTCGGAGGCTGGGATTTTCGCCGGCCGCAGCATCGACGTGCCATCGATGTTCATCGCCGGGGCCAGCGACTGGGGCATTTACCAGGTCCCCGGCGCCATCGAACGCATGCAGTCCGATGCCTGTTCCAACATGGTCGGCTGCCACCTGCTGGACGGCGCCGGGCACTGGGTTCAGCAGGAACAACCCGCCGCGGTGGTCTCCCTGCTGCTGACATTTTTGTGCGGTTGACGCACTAATTGCGGGTATTCCGGCATCGTTCTACTTTTGGACGTACGTTTCGTATTTGAACTGTATTATCAGAAATGTCCACAGGTGGGCACAATTTCGCCATTTCCATTTATATTCAGCAATATATTTCAGGATATTCGGATCACATTCGGCATCACCGCGATGTTCTAATCCGCTTCGGCGTCCTCACGACCTCCGCTACGAATGATATCGGAACATTTCAGACGGGGGCGGTTCACGCAGAGTTTGGTTCCGCACCGCGTCCTTACCGCGTTAGCGTCCCTATGTCGGAACGGCTTCACGAACCGAGCAGAACCTGAAGTGCGTTGTTAAACGAAGGTCAGGTGGCCACTGTTACTGAACACCTCTATCGCAACCGTCCCGGCAGCCTCGGGACCGGTGTCATGATGTCCGGTGTCAAGACAACGGCGGGCCTCCTTTTAACAGGACAGGAACAGACGAATGCCAGGTATGGCTGAACCGGATATAGCCATCGACATCGTCCCAACGGCTTCCAATCAATCGGAAGCAAGCCACTTGTTCGCACCGCGCCCACGCCTGGCCATGAGGACCATACGGCTGATCGGCCTGGACGCGGCGATTACCGCCGTCGCGGCCTTCGCCTGCTTGGTGCTGTTTGAGCCTGTCTCACGGTTCGCGTCCCCTCCGGCCACCATCGCCGTCGTTTCCCTGACCGTATCGCTGATCCTCAGCTTCTTCGAGCGCGGACTATACGCTCCGGCAGAGGTCGTCAGCAGGGAGTTTGCGTGGCGCCGCGCGACCGCGGGATGGCTTCAGGCCGTTGCGATCGGAACTTCGATCGCGGTTTGCGCGGCCACGATCTCTGGCACCTGGAGCATGGGCCCGGGGGCCGTGGTGCTGTTCGGTATGTGGCTTCCAACCTTTCTGCTGGTGGGCTACGTCGCGCTGGCCGGGGGCCGCTTGCTCCGCTTACGGATCCACGCCGGCCCGGCGCCGTTGAATCGCACCGTGATCATTGGCGAGCGGGCGCAAGTCCAGGATCTGGTTTCAAGAATTCGGACGAGCAGCAGCCGCGACTTCGACGTGATCGGCGTCGTCGAGCATGGCGCGGCGGAACCCGGGCATTGGACGATACCAGGCCCGCCGGTCGTCGGCGATATCGCGGTTCTGGAGCGTATGATCCGCCAGGATGCTGTCGATACCGTACTGGTGGCGATGCCCTGGTCGGCTGGCGATGCCATGCGCGCCATTGTCGATCGCATCGCGATGGCGCCAGTGGACATCTATATCTACCCCGGAATGAACGGCCTCAACCTGCCGCTTCGGCACGCGGACAAGGCCTTCGATCTTCCCCTCCTCATGGCTTGCACGCGCCCGATCGGCGGGTGGGGTGCAGCGATCAAGCGCGCCGAGGATATCGCCTTCTCCCTGGGACTTCTGCTGTTCATCTCACCCGTGATGCTGGCGATCGCCGCCGCGATCAAGCTGACTTCGCCCGGCCCGATTTTGTTTCGGCAGCGGCGGCTTGGATATAACAACCGGGTGATCGAAGTGTTGAAATTCCGGTCGATGTACACACATCTTTCCGACGCGGATGCCGCCGTGCAGTCGGCGCGCGGAGATAAGCGGGTCACCCCCGTCGGCGCATGGCTGCGCAAATTCAGTCTTGATGAGTTGCCGCAACTGCTGAACGTACTAAAGGGCGACATGTCGCTGGTCGGGCCGCGCCCCCACGCGCTGGCGACGACTGCCGGTGGCCTGGCGCTGGAGGATGCGGTCCCGGTCTATTCATCGCGTCATCGTGTAAAGCCCGGCATCACTGGCTGGGCACAGGTCAACGGTTACCGGGGCGCGCTCGATACCGTCGATAAGATCGTCCACCGCGTCAATCATGACCTTTATTACATCGAAAACTGGTCACCGGGGTTCGATCTCGAGATTTTGTGGCGAACCGCCAAGCTGGTGTTTGCCGATGACAATGCATTTTGATTTCGGTCTTCGTTGGATAAATCTTAGGCTCGCGTTCTGAACGCAGGCTAGGTCATTTCGGTTGACGCCCAATTTGGATTTGGAGAAGCCCACGTGAACAGGCTATCGAACCCCGAACTGACAATACTTCGCAAACCGGCAACGGCGATGCAGCAGTCCGAAGAACAGGCCATCGCCCCCGTTCGGATCGGGATTGGTGCCACTGGCCGGCACCATTCGTCATTCGTGCAGCTCTACTACGCGATCGAAGCCCGCCGGACCAGCGCGATGCCGCTGGTGGTTCAATTCATTTCGCCCCGGACGGGTACTGGCGTCAGTACCGTGGCGTCGGGTTATGCCAGGGTGGCGGCCGACGACTGCGCCCAGCCGGTGCTTTACATCGATTGCAACGCGGCCACGGGCAAGCCGCGGCGCGGGCAGGCCGATCCGGCACCCACGCTGCAGGACGCACTGCGGCGCGGCTTGCCGCTGACAGACGCGATCATGCCGGCCAAGGACGCGAAGAACCTGCTGTGGGCACGCCTCGGTCCCGGGGAACGGCCGCTGTTGGCGTTAGGCGGCGACCGCCTGCAATCCATGCTGGATATGCTGCGCGCGCAATATCCCGTCATCGTGCTGGATACCCCGTCAGCCGAAGCGCCGGAATCGGCCGCGGTGTCGCGGTATTGCGATGGATCGGTTCTGGTGGTCGCCGCCGGTCGCTCCAGGCAATGGGAAATCGAAAACGCCAAGGCACTGCTCGAACGCCTTGGTGGCCAGACAGTTGGCGTCGTATTGAACCGCGAGCAAAGTGTGATGCCGCGCTGGCTGGGTGGCCGCTGATATGGCGGTTGCGACCAGCCGGTATACCCCATGGGCCGGAGCCGGCGCATGGCCAGCGGTTCGGCGCACCCCTTTCGTTGTCGTACTGTCAGGACTTAGCCGCTCGGGGATTGTCGATGCCGCGCTGGCGGACCCGTTGCTGCACGAAGCGGCGATCCCACGATGGGAGCCGGACTGCACCGCCCCCTGCGATGCGCTGCTGTGGCGGCTGGAAACAGCGTCTGGCGAAGCCGTAAATCGACCTGGTTTGCTGGCGGCATACTGGCATCGGCGCCCCTATGCCATGACGCTTCGGTTGGTGCGCTATCTGCCCGGATCGGTAGAGCCGGACATCCTGGATGAGGCCACGCTGGGCACGCGTGGACCACGCGCCGCGTTTGTGGCTTCAGTCGATCGTCTGGCGATGCGGTTCGTGCGCGACGCCGCCCTGGGCCGGAGCCGAGGCCCGGCCGGCATGAAGCCAGCCCCGGCACCGCATGGAATGCCCGGCTGGCTGGACGCCACGCGCTCGCGATGGCGCGACCGCCTGATGACGGAATGGTGGAGCATCGGTTCCTCGGACGCGCCGATGAAACAGGTTCTGTCTGGCGGCGGCCCGGGTGAGATATCCTGGTATCGCCCGGAGGTTGGCCACCGCTACCTCGCCGATCCATTTCCCTGGCCGGGAACCAATCGCATTCTGTGTGAGGAAATGCCGCTGCGGGACGGCGTCGGCAGGATCGTTTCTGTGTCGGTGCAGACCGGAAAGCCCGGCCATCCAGTGGTTCATCTGGATGACGGCCACCATCATTCCTACCCGGCCACGTACGCCGAGGCCGGCAAAGTCTATTGCGTCCCGGAGTCGCCCGATCGCGGCACGACAAAGATCCACGTTCTGCATGACGATGGAACCCTGGAGCCGCTCTGCCTGGTGGCGCCGCATGCCAGGCTGGCGGACCCGACGCTGTTTCGGTGGGCAGATCGATGCTGGCTGGCCTGCACGGACCTGGATCTGGGCACCCACGATAACCTGTGCCTGATGCATGCCGCGGACATCGCGGGACCATGGATCAGGCATGCCAACTGGCCGGTGAAAACCGACATACGCGGCGCCCGGCCGGCGGGAATGGTGTTCACACTGGACGGCCGGCTGTTTCGGCCGGCCCAGGACTGCGCCGAAACCTATGGGGCCGGAATAACAATTCACGAAATCCTGACGTTAACCGAATCGGAGTTCCGCGAAACGCAGGTTGCGGAAATGCGGCCTGACGCGACGGGGCCGTTCCCCCACGGGTTGCACACGCTGATGCATGACGGTGCCCGGTTCTGGGTGGACGGCAAACGCTTCGTACTCGATCCCGGCCGGTTCCGCGAGAAGCTGCTTGGCCGCGCTTCCAGGTTGTTTTCATAGCAAAGGGGGAGTGCCAATGTCTGCATCGCTTGCCGCCACTGCCAGGAATGCCATCGCCGAGGTTCCAGCGGCGGCCAAGACCGAAACGGCCGCACGGGCTATGTCTATCGCGATCTATCTGCATGACCTGGCCGGCGGCGGCGCCGAGCGCCAAAGCTTGATCATAGCGGAGGAGTTTCGTCGACGTGGTGCAGACGTTACTTTAGTGTTGCACCGGCTGCGCGGTCCGCTGCAGAAACAAGTGCCGTCCGGACTGCGCATTGTCGACCTGAACAGCCGCCGCACGCTGATGGACGTGCCGCTTCTGATGAAATTTCTTCGCAAGGAAAAGCCCGATATTCTGCTGGCAAATGTCGATCTGAACAATGTCGCCGCATTGCTGGCGAAGGGACTTGGCTTCAGTACGACGAAAGTGGTGATTTGCCAGCACAATCCGATCTCCTCCGCGTTTGTGGTTGGCGAGCAGTGGTTGTATCGCTACATTGCGTTGTTCTACCGGATACTATCGCCGCTCATGAGCCGTGCGGTTGCCGTGTCCAGCGGGGTCGCCAGGGAAATCGAATCCCTGGCCGGAATTCCGCGGGAACGGGTCCTGACCATCCACAACCCGGTGGTCGGTCCGGATTTTCCGGTGCGCAGCGCGGAAGTGATCTATCATCGCTGGTTTCATCAGCCGGAACAGCCGGTGTTCGTCACGGCCGGGCGCCTCGTTCCGCAAAAGGATCATGATACCCTGTTGCGGGCACTGGCGCTGCATCGGCGTCATGCGAACAGCCGGCTGATCGTTTTGGGCAGTGGACCGCTGGAAGAACGCCTTCGGGCGCTGGCGGCGTCCCTGGGTGTGGCCGACGCCGTCGATTTCGCCGGCTTCCAGTCCAACGCCCTGCCCTATATCCGTCAGGCCGATGCCTTTGTCCTAAGTTCCCGTTGCGAGGGGTTTGGCAACGTCCTGGTCGAGGCAATGGGCTGCGGAACGCCGGTCGTTTCCACCCGCTGCGAACATGGACCGGCGGAAATACTGAACAACGGCCAGTACGGGCTGCTTGTCGAGCCGCGCAATCCCGAACAACTCGCTGCCGCGATGGATGAAGTCGCAAGCTTGCGGACCCGCTTTCCGGCGGAGATGTTGCACCAGCGATCTGCCGATTTCAGCTACACGGCCTGCGCCGTGCAATACATAGGGGTTTTCAAGGCGCTGGTACCAAACAGGGTCTGGGTGGCCTGACCATGCGGATTGCCCGTCCATTCGGCCTGACACTTAGCCTCGACTCCGCTCGGCAGATCGCGCGTGACGCCGTTCACGGACCGCGCCCGGCGGAGGTTTCGCTGGTTGTCACGCCCAACATCGATCACATCGCGATGATCAGGCGATCCCGTGCACTGGCCAGGGCCTATGCCGGCGCAGCGCGGATTGTCTGCGACGGATGGCCTGTTCAGGTCTATGCACGCTGGTGCGGCCTGCCCGTGGAGCGCGTCACTGGCTGCGAAATCCTCTCCGAACTGATGCGGATGGGGCCATTCCCGGCGTGGCAGCGGTTGTTTTTCGTGGTGGACAGCGATCAAACGCAGCAAGCCGTCCGCGATTGGGCGGCGCGTACTGGGGCGGCCTGCGATATGGCGATTCCTCCGTTCGGGTTCGAGCGGGACGCTGGCTACTGTACCCGCTTGGCCGAAACGATCCGCCAATCCGACACCACGATCCTTATCATGGCCGTTGGGGCGCCGCGCAGCGAGGTCTTTGTCGATACAAACCGGGCACTGCTGCCGCCATGCTGGGCATTTTGCGTTGGCCAGGCGGTGAAAATTGAATTGGGCCTGGTCCGACGTGCTTCTCCACGGTGGCAGGCCGTTGGGTTGGAATGGCTCTGGCGTGTCTTTCAGGAACCATCCCGCCTGACGAAGCGGTACTTGACCGCGATGGTTGGGTTTAGCCGCGCGGTTGTGGAAGATCAGTTGAGCAAACGCTTATGAATGGATATCGGGCTCTGGCGCGGGCGGAATCTTTGAATTACCGGCCGGAAAGTATCGAAGCATGTATCCGCGTCGTAGTGCTTGTTTTTACCATGGCGGCGAATGTTCCCGAGCCCCCTGCAACGGGCAATACGTTTCAATCGAGCCGCCCGTACGTTGACTCGGATGAAGGCGCCTACGTTAGCAAGTTGCAACGGATGAAACAGAGTCAATCGACTATGGGCGATATATCATTCGGCGTCACGGCCGACGCCGAGAATGTCTGGTTGCTGATCGTCTTTAGTCCGGGGGCGATCGGCTTTCTGGCCCCGATGATCGAATGGGCCTCATTTTCGGCACTGTCGTTGCAGCCCCGGACATTGACGGACTCGCGGTGCTTCACGGATCGCCCATCTAACGCCAACCTGGCAGGACTTACATCATGAACGAATCACTCGCGCTTCCGCCACGCCTCGTGATGCGGGATCTGTTGCTGACGGCATTTTCGCAAAAGGCCCGGATCGCATTGATCTTCTTCTGCATCATGGCGCTGAGCGTCTTCATCGCCGTTCAGATTCAGCCGGACTACAAGGCTAAGTCCAGCCTTCTGGTGTTGATGGGGACAGAGCATGCCTTTCGGCCGGCTGCCGGACAGCAATTCATGAACAGCGGCGGCGCCGACGCCGAACAGGTGTTACGCACGGAAGCCAGTATCCTGGAGAGTGATGATCTGCACCGGACTGTCATCCGGGAAATCGGCATCGAGAAGATGTATCCCAAACTGCTGGAAAAGCCCGGCCCGATCGCCAAGTGGATTCAAGACACCCGGCAATTCATAACCGAATCCGCCGGCATGGCAGAGAAAGCAACCGAATCGGACTCAGCCGATCCGATGACGCGGGCGGTCGAGGCTTTCGCGCGAAACCTGACCATCACGGTGGACAAGAAGTCCAGTGTGATCGGTCTGGATTTCACCAACCCGGGCCGAACTGTTTCCGCCGATGCGCTACGCATTCTCGAATCGCAATATCTGGTACTGAGAAGCAAGCTGTACGGCGACGTACAGGCCCCGCTTGTTCAGGCTCAGCAGGATGTCGTCGGCAGGCAGCTCGCTGATGCCGATACCGCGCTTCAGACATTCAAGCAGTTGCACGACATCAGCAATTTTTCGGAACGCCGGGCGATTCTGCTGAAGCAACAGGGCGATCTGGAAACGGCGCTGACCAAGTCGGAGGCAATGATCGCCGAACAATCGGCAAAGCTGACCCAACTGAACCAGCAGCTCGGCCAGGTTGCCGGGACAAAGAAGGGCACGCCGAACGCATCCGCCGCATTGCAAGGCATGGTGCAGGCCTATCACCAACGAGAGGAAGATGCCCTGAGCCGCTACCGGGGCTCCCCTGCTGTGGATGAGGCGCGCCGCCAGGCCCTGGAGCGGGAGACCGACATCGCCCGTATGCAGGCGACGCAGGCTTATGGCGTGCAGGCGGATCGCAACAAAACCGAGGCCGATTTGCGTGCGAGCCTGGCTGGCCACGATGCGGTCGCGGCTCAGCTGACAGGGTTGAACAAGATCGTCGATGCGCTCGACGCCGATGAATCCCAATTGCATGAACTGGAGCGTAACCGCCTGATCCTTGAAGACAACTACAAGGCGGTGACGAAAATCCTTGATGAACGCCAGACCATAGAATCGGTCGAAGCACATCGTGAGTCGTCTGTACGCGTGGTCCAGCCGCCGAACGTGCCGGCTTTACCGCAGCCGACCCGGCGGCTGATCCTGCTGGCGGGCATCGTCGTCAGCATGTTGCTCTCGATCGGATCGGTCCTGACGTCGCACTTCTTCCGTGCGATCTACCTGCGGCCGGAAGCACTGGAGATGGATACCGGCCTGACCGTTCTGGCGTCCGTGCCGGACATACGGGCCATCGGGGGCCCTTCATCGTCGGTTCTGGTCGTACCTGCCTGATGCCGCGATGGCTGCCGGCAGCGGGAAATGTGTCCTATGAGACCCGCCTGACACACGGATTTGTTATTCCGGCCGTCTTCGTATTGTGCGCCCAGTCGATAGCGTTTGATTGGGCGGGACTGGGCACCGCGGTTATATTCAGCGTGGTTATCATTGCGGTTGTCGGACAAATCACCCACATCGCGATCGAGCGACCGTTACTGCTTCGTCTATACACCAGACGGCCAGTGTCCATGATGCCAGCATCCGGATAGATCATGCCAGATTCGATCGACTATTCACGCAAGCCTGTGCTGATACTTGGCGCGTCGGGCTTCATCGGATCGCGGGTCGCCGCCGCGTTGGAACGCAGCCCGATCTACCGGCCGGTCGCCGCCTCCCGCCGATCCGCGATCTCGGTGGACGCGACCGACATGCAGTCGGTTCTTCGGGCGCTGCGCGATGTGGATTGCGTGGTGAACTGCGTTGCGGGCAAGGACGACGCCATGGTGCGGGCTGCGCAGGTGTTGTGCGATGCCGCGCGATCCACCCCCCCGCGCCGGATCGTCCACCTCAGCAGCATGGCGGTGTATGGCGCCGCGACCGGATCGGTCACCGAGGATCATGGGCCGGTCGAACCGGTCAGCCTGTATGGCCGGGCGAAGATCGCCTGTGAGGGGATCGTGGGGAGATATGTTCGCGATGGCGGGGACGCGGTGATCCTGCGGCCATCCTGCGTCTTTGGCCCGGGCAGCACCCAGTGGACCACGCGCCTGATTCGGCTGCTGCGGGCCGGGCGCCTGGGCGATCTGGGGGCCGGCGGCGACGGCGGCTGCAACCTGGCGTTCATCGACGACGTCGTCGGGGCAATCGTTGCCGCCCTGGATGCGCCCGACGTCTCGGGGCGCACGTTCAACATTTCCAGTTCGGCCGACCTGACGTGGAACCAGTTCCTGATGGCGTTCAGCAAAGCCCTGGGCGCCACGCCGATCCGGCGCATACCCGGGCGGACGTTGCGGATCGAAACCAGGATTCTCGCGCCGTTCCGGCGCGTCGCGGCGAAAGCGGTCAAGGCCGGGTGGACGGAGGCGATCACGCCATCCCTGGCCGCCTTGTTCCGGCAGGACATCCGGATCGACAGCGGGGCCGCGCAATCGGCGTTGTGGCTGCACCGCACGCCACCGGAGCAAATGATCGCTGCCGTGCTTCGGGACAACCGGACGAAGCAGGAGTTGGCGGCGGTATGAACGCGCGTCGGACAGTTTTTCTCGCATGTCCGTACGGGCAGGTCGGCGGCGGCATGGGCAGCATCATGGAATATCTGGCGACGCTGGAGCATGACCCCTCCGGCCAGTTCGACCTGAAGCGCCTGGAATCGCGCGGCGGCGGCCATCTTGCCCTGTCGCCGTTGTTTCTGGCCGCCGCGGTGGGGCGGATATTTCTGGAAGGCGCGCGCGGCCGGCTGGCGGTGGTCCACCTGAATCTGGCCGAACGCGGCAGCGTGTACCGCAAGGCCGTGCTGCTCGCCGCGACGAAGCTGGCGGGCGGACGGGTGCTGCTACATCTGCATGCCGCGCAGATCGTTCAGTTTCACGACTCGATGGGCGGCACGGGACGGGGCTTGCTGCGCTGGATGTTCCGCGGCGCCGATCGGTGCGTCGTGCTGGGGGAGGTCTGGCGGCGTTGGGCGATGGATACGTTCGGCGTCGATCCAAACCGGATCGGCATTATCTACAACGGTGTGCCGGCGACCGTGGCCAAACCCCGCACGCCCCAACCCGATGCACCGTTCCGGCTGCTGTTCGTTGGCAACCTCCTGGAACGCAAGGGCGTATCCGATCTGTTGCGCGCCTTCGCCGGCCTGCGCGCACACCGGATCGAGCTGACGATGGCGGGCGGCGGACCGGTCGAAACCTACCGGGCACTTGCGGCGGATCTGGGTATCGCCGGTCGGGTCCGCTTCACTGGCTGGCTGAGCCAGGACGCCACGCGGGCGCTGATGGTGGAGTCCGACGCGCTGATCCTGCCGGCCTACGACGAAGGCCTGCCGCTTGTTATCCTGGAGGCACTCGCGTCCCGCACGCCGGTAATCTGCACTCCGGTTGGTTCGATCCCGGAAGTTCTGGAAGACCGGCACACCGCGCTGTTCGTCGCACCAGGGGATCGGGCTGGCATCGCGGAGGCTGTTCTGGCACTCGTCGGCGATCCCGCGCTGGGCGCCGCCCTGTCGGACGCGGGTGCGGCCTTGTACGAACGGCTGTTCACCATGGACGCGTTCGCCCGGGCAGTTGGATCGGTTTATGCTGCTCTGACACCGAGCGGCGGTGCAAGGACGCAGGCTGCCTGGCCCCCCGTCGAGGAGGGCCGGCGATGATCCAGAGCGCGGACGATATCGTCCGGGGTTCGGTGGTCCATGCCGATATCTGCATCGTCGGCGGCGGCCCGGCCGGGATCGTCCTGGCGTTGGAACTGTCCAGGACCGGGCGGAGCATCCTGCTGCTGGAATCGGGCGGCGAGGCGCCCACCGAACAGGCCCGCGCCCTGAACATCGGTGAGGTCGCCGAGGGATCGTTGCACAGTCCGCCGGACACCTACCGGCAGCGCGTGCTGGGCGGCGGTACCTCCATCTGGGGCGGGCGGTGCGTTCCTTTCGATCCGATCGACTTCGAAGCCAGGCCGTGGATCGACCATTCCGGCTGGCCGATCGGGTACGACGAGGTGGAGCGTCATTACGCGGCCGCGAATGCGTGGTGCGAGGCCGGCGAATACGAATATGACGCCCGCCTGGCCGCACCGAACGGGATGCGCGCGCTGTTGCGCGGATTTTCCCCGAGGCATTTCGACACCAACGGAATAGAACGGTTCAGTTGCCCAACGGATTTCGGCAGCCGCTACAGGAATCGGTTGCGTTCGGCCCCGAATCTGCGGGTGCTTTTATCGGCGACCGCAACCCGCCTGCGTGCCGCGCGGGATGGCAGCCGCATCGACGCCCTGGATGTCTGCAACGGCCGGGATGCTGCCTTTTCCGTTGTCGCCGGCCAGTTCGTGCTGGCGATGGGCGGGATGGAAACGCCCAGGCTGCTGCTGACGTCGGACGACGTTCACGCTGGCGGCATCGGCAACGCCAACGATCTGGTCGGGCGGTTTTATATGTGTCACGTCGCCGGAACGATCGGCAGCCTTCGGGTAAACGGTGCCGCGGACACGGTTTGGCACGGTTACGACCTGGCCGCGGATGGAACCTATTGCCGTCGCCGCATCGCCCCGCGCCCCGCGACGCAGGCGGCGATGGGCCTGAGCAATGCGGTGTTCCGGCTGCATCACCCCCGGATCGCGGACCCCGCACATGGCACCGGGCCGCTATCGGCGATTTTCCTGGCGCAACGCTTCATCAGCTACGAATATGCCAAGCGTCTGGTCAGCGATGCGCCGCCCAGCGCCAAAACCTGGCTGCGCCACGGGATGAACGCGGCCATCGACTCGCCATCGACCGCCCGGTTTTTGCTGCACTGGGTAAAGGCCCGCATCCTGGCGGATCGCAAATTCCCCTCGATTATCGTTCGTCCCCGCACCAACCTGTTCAGCCTGGACTTTCACACCGAACAGGCGCCCAACCCGGACAGCCGTATCGGGCTTGGCAGCAGCCTGGATCGATTTGGAAATCGCCAGCTTCGCGTGGACTGGCGGTATTGCCGGCAGGATGTGGACACAGTCGCGCAATCGTTCGATCTGCTCGGACAGGAACTGGCGGATCAGGCGATCGGGCAACTGACCCTGGCGGCCGGCGAACGGGATATCGAAACCGTGGTTCGCCGGGACGGCGCCTATGGTGGCCATCACATCGGCACCGCCCGCATGGGGGCCACCGCCCGGTCGGGCGTCGTGGACCGAAACGGCAAGGTGTTCGGCGTCAATAACCTTCACATCGCCGGCAGCGCGGTATTCCCGACCTCCAGTCAAGCCAATCCCACGCTGACCATCGTTGCGATGGCGGTGCGGCTTGCCGAACATCTCTCCGAGCGCGTCACCCGGGTGCCGTCGATCCGGGAGAGTGTGAATTGACCATGGGAAACGCGATCCATCGCTTCTGGGATCAGGCGCTGGGGCATCTCTCTGGCGAAACCGGGATCACCCTGGCCCTGGTGTGGACAACGGTGATGTTGGCGGCGGTTGTAACTTTTGTGCGCGCCTCGCCCGGCCGGTGGTCCTTCCGGGACTTCGTTCGGCATGCCCTGCCAGCCGAAATCTTTCGGCACCCGTCGGCGCGGGCGGATTTTCTGTTCTGGCTCTCCCGGCGCATCTTCATGCCACTGCTGGTCATACCGCTGGCGATCTCCACGGTGGTGGCCGGGCGGTTCGCATATTGGGTGCTGACCCTGCTGATCGGCGCGCCGGCCCATCCGCCCGCCCCGGCCGGTCCTGTCGTGCTGATCGCATTTACCGTCTCCATGCTGATCGCTTACGATCTGTCGTATTATCTTTACCATCGGTTGCAGCACCGTATCCCCATCCTTTGGGAACTGCATAAGGTCCATCATTCCGCACAGGTGATGATCGGCGTCACCAAAGACCGGGTTCATCCGATCGACGAGATCATGAACCGCTGGTGGGACGGGCTGATACCCGGGCTTTGCTACGGCGTCTGGATGTTCTTCGCCCTGGACCCGGTCGAGGTCACCATCTTCGGCCTGAATGTCTACGCCATCCGCAACACGATCCTGATGATGGACTTCGTTCGTCACACGCATCTGAAGCTGTCGTACGGCCGGCATCTTAGTCTGGTGTTGCTGAGCCCGCACTACCATCAGCTTCACCACAGCATCGCCGAACGGCATTGGGACAAGAATTTCGGTTTGAGTCTAAGTATCTGGGACCGGATGTTCGGCACGCTGGTGGTGCCGGAGCCCGACGAGAGCTTTGTGTTCGGCCTGACCGGAAACGAACACGATGAATACCAGTCGCTGTATCGCCTCCATATCGTCCCGCTGCGGAAGATTGCGGAAAAACTGGGGATCGCCCGCCCGAACCATCATGCCGGAGAAGCAGCTTGGCACTTAAAGTCGAGGTCGTAACGGATCGCGCTCGCTTCGCCGCCATCGGCGGGGCGTGGCAGGCATTGTGGCAGCGCAGCGGCGGATTCATCTTCCAGGATCACGCCTGGATCGGCGGCTGGCTGGCGGGCATGCAGGACCGGCGGGAGATGCAACCGCGGATCGCGCTGGCTTGGGATGGCGACCGGCTGTGCGGCGCGATGCCCTGCGCCATCCATCGGCGTTCCGGGCTGCGGGTTCTGACCTGGGCGGCGCAACTGTTCAGCGATTACTGCGATTGCCTGATGGACCCGGAATATCCTGACCCGACGGTGTTCGCGGCCCTGTGGGACGGCCTTCGGCGCGCGGGCGGTTTCGATCTGACCTCTTTGCAGCAGATCCGGCCAGATGCACGATGCCGCCCCTTGCTGGGTGGCCAGCACATGCTGCCTGCGGATCGCAGCGAGCGGTGCATGCGGATCGACAACCAATGGCCCGACGGCGAGGCATTTTTCCGGTCGCTCAATAAGAAAGGCCGCAACAACCATACACGCGGCAAACGCATCCTCGCGGAACTGGGCGGCGACGTCTCGTTTCGCTCGGTCGGACCAGAGACCGATCCCGGGCCGTTGTTCGATGAGATCATGCGCCTGAAGCAGGCATGGCTGCGGATCGCCGATCCCGGATCGCCCCTGCTGGGCGCGGACAGCACTGTTCTGCGCGCCATCCTCGACCGCGTCTGGCAATCGGGAATGGCAACGGTGTTCATCCTGGAATGCGG